>NZ_JCARSY010000004.1:0-186981 GCF_059641415.1 Vibrio rubrogenes | reverse complement strand
CAATCAACCCAAAAGTAGTCTGGCAATCATTGATGTCGATGATTTCAAACGCATCAATGATACCTACGGCCATGCGATCGGTGATCAGGTATTGCTACGTTTAGCCAATCAAATGCTGTCGATCCTACGCGATACTGATTTTGTCTCGCGTATCGGTGGCGATGAATTCGCCGTCATCATTCAACATGCCGATATCAATACATCACAGAAATTGATGGAACGGATTAGTCTTGCTATCGAATCGTGGCAAGAATACGACACCACAATCAGCATCGGAATTGCTGAAATCACATCCAGTCATCACCAAACCTTCGTCAATGCAGATAAAGCGCTCTATCGTTCTAAGAGAAAAGGAAAAAATTGTGTTTCCGCTCATGGAATCGAACAATTGACCGTTGTGCAAAACAACTAAAGACAATAAAGTTATTGTCGGTAGTGAAAAAGGTGATCAAGTTACTTTTTTTATCCAGTAGACTTAGTATGATGTTCTACGCGTTTCGGTCGGATTTCCAAACGTTAACACTACCAGAATGGATTCTTTGAAGAATTAATCCCTATAAATTGATAACTACGAAGTTGAGTTACCTAAGGATCCTATACTATGACTACCCTATCTGAAGCAGTTGCTGAAACCGCTACCCGTCTGGAAGAAGATTTACTCGGTGAACGTCATGTCCCTGCCGATGCATATTACGGCATCCATACTTTACGAGCTGTAGAAAACTTCAATATCTCCAATGTCACCATTTCAGATGTTCCTGAATTTGTTCGTGGCATGGTCATGACCAAAAAAGCGGCAGCCCTTGCTAACAAAGAACTAGGCGTGATTCCAAAAGAGATTGCATCTTATATTATCCAAGCATGTGATGTAATGCTCGAAACAGGGAAGTGTATGGATCAATTCCCGTCAGATGTATTTCAGGGCGGCGCAGGGACTTCGGTCAATATGAATACCAACGAAGTCATTGCCAACCTTGCTCTGGAACTGATGGGTAAAGAAAAAGGACAATACGATGTGATCAATCCCAATGATCATGTCAACAAGAGCCAATCAACAAACTGTGCTTATCCAACCGGGTTCCGTATTGCTGTGTTTAACAGCGTACAAAAGCTCGTCAGCGCAGTCAGTTACCTCAAAGAAGCATTTGAAATTAAGAGTCATGAGTTTAGCAACATCCTCAAGATGGGCCGGACTCAGCTTCAGGACGCCGTACCAATGACTGTTGGTCAGGAGTTCCACGCTTGGGCTGTGACATTGAATGAAGAGATCCGTGCGCTGGAATATACTTCAAAGCTTCTGCTTGAAGTTAACTTGGGTGCAACCGCTATCGGTACAGGTCTGAATGCCGCCGAAGGCTATCAGGCGCTGGCAGTAAAACATCTGGCAGCCGTTACCGGACTAGACGTTGTGCCGGCAGAAGACTTGATTGAAGCGACTTCTGACTGTGGTGCTTATGTAATGACACATGGTGCCCTTAAACGTCTCGCAGTAAAGCTTTCTAAAATCTGTAACGATTTACGTCTGCTTTCTTCCGGACCAAGAGCGGGACTGAATGAACTGAACCTGCCAGAACTTCAAGCCGGTTCATCCATTATGCCTGCGAAGGTGAACCCAGTGGTTCCTGAAGTCGTCAATCAGGTCTGCTTTAAAGTATTGGGTAACGACAATACCATTTCTTTCGCTGCGGAAGGAGGACAACTCCAGCTGAACGTGATGGAACCGGTTATCGGTCAGGCAATGTTTGAGTCAATCTCGATTCTGTCCAATGCATGTATCAATCTGCGCGATAAATGTATTGACGGAATTACAGTCAACAAAGAAGTTTGTGAGAACTATGTGTTCAACTCTATCGGAATTGTGACCTACCTGAACCCATATATCGGTCACCATGAAGGTGATATTGTTGGCAAAATCTGTGCTCAGACTGGTAAAAGTGTCCGTGAAGTCGTTCTGGAACGCGGCCTGCTCACCGAAGCTGAAGTGGATGATATTCTATCCGTCGAAAACCTGAGACATCCTCAATATAAAGCGAAACGCTACGAATAAGTGATTATTTTGCGCTAAACATTATAGTTTTTCGCTAAACATACTGCGGCATCCCTAACGGATATCGCAGTATGAGTTTTCTGCCCCGCAAACTCAAACTTCTGTCTTTCCACACAAATTTCCTCCTGTATTCTGAGAATATCATCAGAGAGTCATCGGCTTTTTTGGCTTTTGGTCGAATACTTACATCTATCTGTCCAAGTCTGACTTCTATCACTCGCATTTCCCGGAAAACTTGCGTTATGATGAGTCCATTCAAGTCAAACATATCTTTTAATGCAGACAATTATGCGGACAATTTTTCTCATTTTGACAGTGCTGGTATCGGCCTTATTCCCGCTTCAGGCTCAGCAATTTGATCCGCCGTTGTCCTCTGCTTTTACCCCGAATCAATCGCGATTTGTGACCGTAGACCAGGCGTTTCCCTTTCTTACTTATCAACAAGGAAATCAATTAACGCTAAGTTGGGAGATTAAGCCGGGCTATTATCTGTATCAGCATAAACTGAATTTCGACCCACAACAGGTTCGTATCCTTTCAACGCATATGCGTCAGGGTGAATCGCACCATGACGAATTTTTCGGTGATGTGAATATCTATAACACCCCGCTGCAAATCACACTGGAACTGGCTGATGCTGGGGAAGATGCCGAGATTCAAGTCGGATATCAAGGCTGTGCCGAACAGGGGTTTTGTTATCCGCCAGAAGTGCGCACGGTGCCGATTGCACCGCTTCCGACGGCGACGATGGCTTCAGAATCAAACGGAGTTGCATCTCCGTCAAGTCAGCAATTACAGAAGCCAAACAGCCAGTCGATACGACCAGTGTTGCCTCAGGCCGAACAAAATCGGCTCGCTGATGCACTGGGAGAAGATCTATGGACGGTGGTACTATTCCTGTTTCTCGGCATTGGATTAGCCTTCACACCTTGTGTTTTCCCCATGTATCCGATTGTCACCAGTATCGTGCTGGGTCAGAACAACCTCAATAAGAAACAAGCTTTCGGACTGGCCGTAATTTATGTTCAAGGCATGGCCCTCACCTATACCCTACTCGGGCTTGTGGTCGCCTCAGCGGGATTGCAATTTCAGGCAGCACTTCAAAGCCCGATGATCCTCATTACTTTCAGCCTGCTTTTCATTCTGCTGTCACTCTCCATGTTTGGGCTCTATACGATTCAAATGCCGTCCTCTTTGCAGACAGCCCTGAATAACCTGAGTCAGCGGCAATCCGGAGGCCGTCAGTTTGGTGTTTTTATCATGGGCGCAATCTCCGGCCTGATCTGTTCACCCTGTACCACCGCCCCACTCTCTGGTGCTTTACTGTACGTTGCTCAGACCGGGGATTTGATGCTCGGCGGTGTCGCGCTTTATCTGTTAGGGCTCGGCATGGGGATACCTTTGATCATGATTGCTGTTTTCGGTCAGCGTTTTCTACCGAGATCCGGTCCATGGATGGAAAAAATGAAAATGCTGTTCGGGTTCATTCTCCTTGCCGCACCCATCTTCCTTCTGGAGCGAATCATCCCTGAATTATGGTCAGTCAGCTTGTGGGCACTGCTTGGTGTGAGTCTTTTCCTTTGGATATTACTGACCAGCCTCCGTTCCGCAGCCAGCCAGCTCAGAAAAACATTGCTGCTTGTCTTTTCTCTGGCCGGCATCGGGTTTTCGCTGACACCAGTCGCGTTGTATTCCGGCATCATCACTTCTCCAACAAACGCTGAATCGCTGTCTTTTGTTCAGGTTGAGAATATCGATGAACTGGCACAACAGCTTATTTTAGCCAAAGCGAATCAACAACCCGTCATGATCGACTTTTATGCTGACTGGTGCGTCGCCTGTAAAGAGTTCGAAAAATATACTTTTTCAGATCATAACGTACAGCAAAAACTCGCCAATTATCGTCTCATTCAGGCTGATGTCACGGCAAACAATGCGCAAAATAAAGCCCTGCTGAACCACTTAGGGGTGCTTGGATTACCAACCCTCAGTTTTTGGAATAGCGCTGGAGAACGAGTTCCGCAAGCCCGGATTACCGGCTTTATGTCTGCCGATGAGTTCTTGCAACATCTTCATCAGTATGCTTTATAACGCTCGGTCAGAATGCTCAAAACAACCCCAGTCGCAATAGATGAGTCCTTGTTATCCTTTCACGCCATAAAAGCAATCTGGATCACACGATCAATGTATCAACATACAATTGCGACACAATGCACGCAGATGTCTGCAAAAAAGGGGATAGAGTTCAGAGTTTTCATGCTCCGATATTGTTCAAAACTATAAACGGAACAATAATTTGGTTAACAACTTGTAAAAATATGAATTGTAATGGACGCAACCTACACCATTATCATTGCAGATGATCATCCACTCTTCCGTAATGCACTGTTTCAATCGGTGCATATGGCCGTGAGCGGTGCCAATCTACAAGAAGCCGATACACTCGATACACTGCTTACTCTTCTGGCAAAAGAGCCAGAACCGGATCTGGTTTTACTCGATCTAAAAATGCCGGGCAGTAATGGGATCTCTGGTCTAATTCACCTTAAAAACACTTATCCGGATTTACCGATTGTGGTGGTATCGGCCAGTGAAGAACCTGCTGTCGTTGCACAAGTGAAAAAGCATGGTGCTTTTGGCTTTATTCCTAAATCCAGCGATATGCGTACGCTCGTCAATGCACTCAACAAAGTGCTCAATGGTGACCCGTACTTCCCTGAAGATTTGATTGTGACCAATCAGCCCGGCAACGATCTGGCTGAAAAAATTGCGGCATTAACCCCACAACAATACAAAGTATTAGGGATGCTGTCGGATGGCTTACTTAATAAACAGATTGCCTATGAGTTGAATGTTTCCGAAGCAACTATCAAAGCTCACATGACCGCCATTTTTCGCAAACTCGGGGTTAAGAATCGAACTCAAGCCGTCATCCTCCTGAATGAAATAAACGACTAAATCGGCCATTATTTCATTGATTGACACCGAACTCGCACTTGCTCCCATATCTTTTAGCTGAGCCTGATTTGAAGTAAGAATCCCATCCGGTTGCATGCAAACACACATCCGATGTGGTTCTCTGTATATACTTTTGGCTAACAATTATATCATTTAACATATTATTCACATTCGTTGCCTCAATAAAAATCCGCCAATCCATTTATACCTCCGAAAGTCAGTACCCGACTAAAGTTGCAAAGATCAAACCATAACGACCTGCTATTTTATAATCGTAACATTGTATTAACAATAATACCGATAACAGGAAGGAGACAGTTATGGCGTTCGAATCATCAGAGCACGCACAAGCTTACTGGAAAGAGAATTTGGGAATCATGGGAACCCTGCTAGCAATTTGGTTTCTGGTTTCTTACGGTGCAGGGGTTTTATTTGTAGACGCGCTGAACACCATTCAGTTCGGTGGTTTTAAACTCGGTTTTTGGTTTTCCCAACAGGGGTCGATCTATGTCTTTGTTGCCCTCATTTTCATTTATGTCTGGCGAATGAACTCACTCGACAAGAAATATAACGTCCACGAAGACTAATAAAGGAGTGACGTATGGATATTCAAACTTGGACATTTATCCTCGTGGGCCTGACTTTTACCTTGTACATCGGCATTGCGATCTGGGCAAGAGCGGCTTCAACCAGTGAATTTTATGTCGCCGGCGGAGGCGTACATCCGGTGGCAAACGGGATGGCAACCGCTGCTGACTGGATGTCTGCGGCATCATTTATTTCTATGGCGGGGATCATTTCTTTTATTGGCTATGACGGCGGTGTCTACCTGATGGGTTGGACCGGTGGCTATGTCTTACTTGCACTATGCCTCGCCCCCTATCTTAGAAAATTCGGTAAATTTACAGTCCCGGATTTTATCGGTGATCGATATTATTCAAGAACGGCGCGAATGGTTGCGGTATTCTGTGCCATTTTCGTTTCTTTCACTTATGTTGCCGGCCAGATGCGTGGCGTTGGCGTCGTTTTCGCCCGTTTTCTTGAAGTCGATATCAACATGGGAATTGTTATCGGGATGGCGATCGTGTTCTTCTATGCAGTCATGGGCGGCATGAAAGGCATCACTTACACGCAGGTCGCTCAATATTGTGTGCTGATTTTTGCATTTCTGGTTCCGGCCATTTTCACCTCACTGATGATGACGGGGACACCGATTCCGCAACTGGGATTCGGTTCAACCATTTCAGGCACTGATACCTATCTCTTGGATCGATTAGATGGTTTAACTCAAGAATTGGGTTTTACCGCATATACTGACGGTTCGAAAAGTATGGTGGATGTCTTCTTTATCTGTGCGGCCTTGATGGTTGGTACGGCTGGCCTCCCCCACGTTATCATCCGCTTCTTTACGGTACCGAAGGTCTCTGATGCACGGATTTCTGCCGGATGGGCACTGGTGTTTATCGCCCTGCTCTATACGACAGCGCCTGCCGTTGCGGCATTTGCCCGAGTAAACATGATCGATACGATCAATGGTCCGGATATGAAAGGGGTTCAGTCTGCCGATGCACCGAGTTGGTTTAAAAACTGGGAAAGTACCGGATTGGTTTCATGGGAAGATAAAAATGGTGATGGTCGCATGTTCTATGCGGGTGATGCGCGTAATGAAGTGAAGATCAACCGGGATATCATCGTTCTGGCATCTCCGGAGTTAGCCAAACTGCCAAACTGGGTTGTTGCCTTACTGGCGGCCGGTGGTCTGGCAGCGGCACTCTCGACTGCCGCCGGCCTGCTGCTGGTGATCTCCACCTCCATCTCACATGACTTGCTCAAAAAAGGCTTCAAGCCAGACATGACCGACAGGCAAGAACTACTCGCAGCGCGGATCGGTGCTGCTCTGGCCGTCATCGGGGCCGGTTATCTGGGCATCAACCCACCGGGATTTGTGGCGCAGGTGGTCGCCTTTGCCTTCGGCCTTGCTGCTGCGTCCTTCTTCCCGGCAATTATTATGGGGATTTTCTATAAGAAGATGAACAAAGAAGGGGCGATTGCAGGCATGCTATCCGGGATACTTTTCACTGCGGCATACATCATCTACTTTAAGTTCGTCAATCCGGCAGACAATACACCGGACAACTGGTGGTTTGGTATAAGTCCGGAAGGTATCGGAACATTAGGAATGTGTCTGAACTTCGTGGTCGCCATTGTGGTCAATAAATTTACGGCAGAAGTCCCCGATGATGTGCAGGAAATGGTGGAGTCCATTCGCTATCCGAAAGGTGCAGGGACAGCGCATAACCATTAATGACTATAAAAACTGATGTGACTCGAAGCGTATCGGGTCACTTCTCTCTGGCACCGATGAATGCACATTCATCGGTGCCTTGCCGTTATCCTGAGAGCTGTAACGATGATATCTCTCAGTACAACCTGCGTTTTTAAGTCCGCGCGCCCGTCAGTGAAAAGTTCGGGTTACTTGCGGTAATACGGCTTACCAAATAGTTCAGTAACACGCCATATATCGGTACGAACAACCCTAAACTGATCACCAATTTAAAGCCATAATCAACCATGGCGATTTCCTGCCAGTGTTGTGCCATAAACGGATCAGGGCTTTGGTAGAAAGCAATCCCAAAAAAAGCCACCGTATCAAGTGCATTACCAAACAGTGTCGAACAAGTTGGTGCCACCCACCACTGTTTGAGTTGGCGCAAACGGTTAAAGACCTGAACATCCAGCACTTGCCCGAACAGATAGGCCATAAAACTGGCAATCGCGATTCGGGCCACAAACCAGTTGATCTGGCTCAGTGGTTCAACGCCCTGAAAATGGCCTTGAAAGAACAGTACCGATAAAAGATATGAAACGGCTAAAGCCGGGAGCATCACTAAAAAGATAATTCGCCGCGCCAGTGAAGCACCAAAGATTCTGACCGTCAGATCCGTCGCGAGAAAAATGAACGGGAATGTAAATGCTCCCCAAGTCGTGTGATACCCCATCACAGTAAAGGGGATCTGCACTAAATAATTACTGGAAGCAATAATCAGCAAGTGGAATAAAACCAGTAAAATCAGCGCTTTACGCTGCTGCGCAATGGTAAAAATACTCATGTTCTACCTTTTTCTTTTGGTTTGGGGTGAGGGAACCCAAATATAAATATATTCATCAGAGGCAAAGAGCCCCCGCTTCTGTACTTTTTTTGATCCCATCGGCTCAAAAAGAGGGCGGATTATACAGCAACGACCCATGAGTGCAAGATGGATAAATGGAGTAAAAAAGAAAGAAAAGCATGGGAGGTTAGTGAGAGAATATTCCGGCTCATCCTAACGGACAAGCCGGAACATTTTTCGCTAAAAGCAGACAAAAGACGGGCGATGTCTTGACTGTAGCAATCAGCCCCTGCGCAGGTAGGTCTATGCAGGGGACAGAGATAAGATAATTATGAAAGTGAAGTTGCTGATTCCACTTCCCGTTCTTGTTCTCTTCCTTGTTTAGATGTTTGCTCTTGTCCTTGAGGATACTGAATTTCTTTTTCTGAAGCGCCAACCACAATCGATGCAGCCAGATCGCCAATCACGTTAATCGATGTTCTTGCCATATCCAGTATGCGATCGATTCCCGCAATCAGTGTTAAACCTTCTAACGGCAGTCCCACTGACGTTAAAACAATGGATAGCATAATTAAGCCACCACCGGGAACACCAGCAGTCCCAATCGCTCCTAACGTTGCCGTCAGAATGATGGTTCCCATTTGTGCGAAGGTCAAATCGATGCCATAAACCTGAGCAATAAAGAGCGCACAAACCCCCTGGTAGAGGGATGTTCCTCCCATATTGATGGTCGCCCCTAATGGCAGAACAAAACTCGCTATCTTGTCCGATACACCGAAGTTTTCCTTAATTGTCCGGATACTGACAGGCAAAGTGCCGGAGCTGCTAGACGTACTAAATGCCGTGGCAGCCGCAGGTAGAATGCCTTTCATAAACCGTAATGGCGAAATGCCCGCAAATCCTTTGACGGTCAGTGCATAGACAAGCGCCATCTGTATAATACAACCGACATATACCGCAGCAATCACCTTAATCAAAGGAATCAGGACAGCCGCGCCATTTGAAGCGACAACAGGGACGATCAGACCAAACACACCATAAGGTGCTAATGACATGATAAAGCCGGTAATTTTATACATAATTTCAGCCACACTTTCGAAAAACGAAATAAATGGCTGTGCTTTATTTTCCGGAAGAGAAGTCGCTCCCATACCAAGAAATAAAGCGAAAGCAATAATCTGAAGCATATTGCCTTCAACCAGTCCTTTCAGTGGGTTCTTCGGGATAATATTTAAAAATGTATCCACCAGACTGACATTTTCTATGGCTTTACTCGTACCACTCACCGGAATGGTCAATCCTGCACCCGGCGTAAAGACAGTTGCCAAAAATAGACCGATCATCACAGCAAAGGCGGTTGTTAACAGATAGTAACTAAGTGTTTTACCTCCGATTCTTCCTAGTGTTTTAATATCGCCAATACTGGCGGCACCAACAATTAGCGATGAAAATACTAAAGGGACGATTAGCATTTTGATCAAGTTGATGAATAACGTTCCGATGGGTTTAATATAAGTATTCGCAATATCCGGTGCCCCTTGCAGAAGCAATCCAACTGCGACCCCGGCAGCAAGACCAATGAAGATTTTGGTGGTCAACTTCATTTTTTTCATGATGTTCCTCATTGTTTTCTATAGATGACATCGCCCGTATTATCGTCTACGACTGCTCTTTTATATGTCTATTCAAATAGAACAATAGACCTTGTTTATTGTATAGTTTGTGCTACACAAACTCGCGCGACATTATCACATTAATCAATAGCAAACCACGATAGACTGTGATGGAAAGGGGGATTTTACACATTATTCTGCTTCCCCTTTATCATGTAATCAGAATAATCAACCAAACGCCACCAGCCATACTTGAGCGATAAGAACGATTTGTGATACCCTTCGCCTCCATTTTTCTGCCCATGTTTCTACTCAAAATAAATCTCGGTATTCTCCTCATGATCGGTTTAAAATGAGTCACATGGGTTCAAAAGATCCTGAGCATCCTGCTTGGTGATCACGTGTAAACTGATAGTGAGAGTGAAATAGACATGATGGGTCAAGGTACGCTTTACATCGTCTCAGCCCCTAGTGGTGCAGGAAAATCAAGCCTGATCGCTGCCTTATTGGAACAGAATCCGACCTATGCCATGAAAGTTTCCATATCGCACACAACCCGCCAACCCAGACCGGGTGAGCAGGATGGCATTCATTATCATTTTGTCGATAAAGCCCATTTTGAAGCACTGATTGCCAAAGGTGAATTTCTCGAATATGCCGAAGTCTTCGGTAACTACTACGGCACCTCTCAAGTCTGGATCGAAAACACCTTAAAGAAAGGGATCGACATTTTCCTTGATATTGATTGGCAAGGTGCACGGCAAATTCGGCAAAAAATGCCGGCAGCCCGGAGTATATTTATTCTTCCGCCCTCAAAAGAGGAGCTGGAACGACGCCTGAACGCCCGTGGGCAAGACAATCAGGAAGTGATAGAGAAACGAATGAGTGAAGCTCAATCAGAAACCTCACACTATTCTGAATATGACTATCTCATCATCAATGACGAATTTGATGCAGCATTGATGGATTTTAAAGCAATCATTCGAGCAGAAAGATTGAAGCAAGACAAGCAAGCTGCTAAATATAGCAGTATGCTGTCGGAATTGTTGTCCACAGGCACAACCTCTGGACAATAAAACCCGGCGAGATACCTCATGAAGTTTACAATTCATTCGGTTCGGTTGTATAATTTCTGGTCATTTATAGATTTTTATTAACAAGTTGGAGTTCTCATGGCACGCGTAACTGTTCAAGACGCAGTTGAAAAAGTTGGTAACCGTTTCGATTTGGTTCTTATTGCGGCCCGCCGCGCTCGTCAAATGCAAACAGGTGGAAAAGATCCATTGGTGCCAGAAGAAAACGATAAAACGACCGTTATCGCACTACGCGAAATCGAAGATGGTCTGATTACAAAAGACGTGCTTGATGCTCGTGAGCGTCAAGAGCAACAAGAACAAGAAGCTGCAGAATTGGCAGCAGTGAGCAGTATCGCTCATAACCGTTAATTTTTGCAGGTAACACAACATACGGGCCTAAAATTTGTATCTATTCGATAGCCTCAAAGCCGTTGCCCAGGAATATCTGACAGAGCCTCAAATTGAGGCTCTACGTCACTCTTATGTCGTCGCGAGAGATGCTCACGAGGGTCAGACACGTTCCAGCGGAGAACCTTATATTATACATCCGGTCGCAGTTGCCCGAATTCTGGCAGAAATGCGTTTGGATTTAGAAACACTGCAAGCTGCGCTCCTCCACGATGTCATCGAAGATACAGAAGTCACCAAAGAAGAACTGGAGACAAAATTCGGTACCGCTGTTGCCGAACTTGTTGACGGGGTCTCAAAGCTCGACAAACTAAAATTTCGTGATCGCAAAGAAGCACAAGCGGAAAATTTCCGCAAAATGGTGCTGGCCATGGTTCAGGATATCCGAGTCATTCTGATTAAACTGTCTGACCGGACCCATAATATGCGGACCCTCGGTGCGTTGCGCCCAGACAAGAAACGTCGAATCGCCAGAGAAACGCTGGAAATCTATGCGCCACTGGCCCACCGCCTCGGGATTCACAACATCAAAGTTGAGCTGGAAGAGCTTGGCTTTGAAGCACTTTATCCGAATCGCTACCGCGTGCTGAAAAATGTTGTCAAATCGGCACGAGGTAATCGTAAAGAGATGATCCAGCGTATCCATACCGAGATAGAAGGCCGCCTGAAAGAAGTCGGGCTGACAGCCAAAGTCGTCGGACGCGAGAAAAATCTGTTTTCTATCTACAACAAGATGAAAACAAAAGAGCAGCGCTTTCATAGTATTATGGATATTTATGCCTTCCGGATTATCGTCGATACTGCGGACACTTGTTATCGGGTACTGGGTCAGGTGCATAGCCTGTACAAACCTCGTCCGGGACGTATCAAAGATTATATCGCCGTGCCGAAAGCCAATGGCTATCAGTCGATTCACACCTCAATGGTCGGCCCACATGGTGTCCCGGTGGAAGTCCAGATCCGAACGGACGACATGGATCAAATGGCCGATAAAGGTGTGGCAGCGCACTGGTCTTACAAAGGTAACGGTGAACGAACCGGAACCACCGCTCAAGTCAAAGCACAACGGTGGATGCAAAGTCTGTTGGAACTGCAGCAAAGCGCTGGTAATTCATTTGAATTTATTGAAAACGTCAAATCTGATTTATTCCCAGATGAGATTTACGTATTTACGCCGAAAGGACGGATTGTCGAACTCCCGGCAGATGCAACCGCTGTCGACTTTGCCTATGCAGTGCACACAGATGTCGGCAATACCTGTGTCGGTGCCCGGGTGGACCGCAATCCATACCCACTGAGTAAATCCTTAAAAAATGGACAGACTGTAGAAATCATCAGTGCTCCGGGTGCACGCCCAAATGCTGCATGGCTCAATTATGTGGTGACCTCCCGAGCTCGGACGAAGATTCGTCAGGTGCTGAAAACCATGCGCCGGGAAGAATCCGTCACTTTGGGGCGACGCTTACTCAATCATGCACTGGGCGAACAAACCATTACCAGTATTGATCCGGAAAGTATCCAGAAAGTTCTCACCGAACTGAAAATCGAACAACTGGACGATATGCTGGCAGCGATTGGTTTAGGTGAACTCATGAGCATTGTGATTGCCCGGCGCTTACTGGGAAATACTGATGGCATGACCGTCAATGAGAATAACCGGCCGAAACGGAAACTGCCGATCAGGGGTGCCGACGGTATTTTGCTGAATTTTGCCAACTGCTGTCATCCAATTCCCGATGATCATATTGTGGCGCATATTTCTCCGGGAAGAGGTCTTGTCGTTCACCGTGAAACCTGTGCCAATGTCCGTGGTTATCAACGTGAACCTGAAAGGTATATGGCTGTCGAGTGGTCGAATGACTATGATCAGGAGTTCATTACCGAACTGAAAATCGACATGCAAAATCATCAGGGTGCGCTGGCCGAACTGACAAATGTCATTTCCCAAACGGGCTCCAATATTCACGGTATCTCAACCGAAGAAAGAGACGGGCGTTTGTACACCATCACCGTACTACTGACCACCAAAGATCGGGTCCATCTTGCAGGGATCATGCGTAAAATCCGCGTCATGCCTCATGCACTGAAAGTCCGGCGCAAACGTAGCTAATCCATTTCCCGACAGCATGACCAGATATCGGCAACGATATCTGGTTTTTAGTTCTTTCTGCTCAGCCCAGCTCATCAACGGCCAATCCGTCTGATAAACCTGCCACGATTGCGACTCATGTTAAAATAAAAGCATAAAAAACCTGTACAAAAAAACAGTTCAATGATTGAATATTTGCTAACTCAATGCATTATAAACAACCGATCATGTCGCAATTGCTTTCAGCTATTCCGTTAACATCACTGTCAGGCGTCGGGGCCAAAGTCGCTGAAAAACTCAGCCGGATCGGTTTGAATACCGTACAAGATCTGCTGTTTCATCTCCCCCTCCGCTATGAAGACAGAACCCGGGTTTACCCCATCGCTCAACTCCATCCCGGATTGTGGTGTGCGACTCAGGGCGAAGTCATGCAAACGAGTACAGTTTTCGGACGCAAGAAAATGCTGACCGTGAAAATTAGCGACGGGCATGGTTCACTGACACTCCGCTTCTTCAATTTCACCGCTGCGATGAAAAATAACTTTTCCGAGGGCAAATTTGTTCATGCATACGGAGAAATTAAACGCGGTAGTGCCGGGCTTGAGATCATTCATCCGGAATATAAGTTTTATACACCACAACAACCGCCCGACACAGAAGCCAGCCTGACACCGGTTTACCCGACAACTGATGGTCTCAGGCAGCTCACACTCCGTCAATTAACCGATCAGGCTCTGGCGCTTCTTGATAAAACCGCCGTACAAGAACTCTTACCGGAAGGACTGTATCATCACCAAATCTCTTTATCGCAAGCCTTGCACACCATTCATCGGCCTGCGGCAGATATCGAGCTTGAGTTATTTGATCAAGGGCGTCATCCGGCGCAACTGCGTCTGATTATGGAAGAGCTACTCGCACAAAACCTATCCATGCTGGCAGTGCGACACCGTGGTCAACAAGACTTGGCACTACCGCTGCCTCATGCCGATCAATACAAGCAACAGTTCCTGTCTCAACTTCCTTTCCGGCCGACGGGTGCACAAGAGCGTGTGGTTCGTGAAATCGAATCGGATCTGGAAAAGAAACATCCGATGATGCGCTTAGTACAGGGCGATGTCGGCTCAGGGAAAACGCTGGTCGCAGCAATGGCCGCACTACGAGCCATTGAGCATGGCTATCAGGTTGCTCTGATGGCACCCACGGAGCTGTTGGCGGAACAACATACACTCAACTTCAACAACTGGTTTGCCAGTATGGGATTACGCGTCGGCTGGCTGGCGGGAAAACTAAAAGGCAAAGCCAAAGAACAAACGTTGGCTGACATTGCATCCGGTGCCATTCATATGGTCGTCGGGACCCATGCCTTGTTTCAGGAACAGGTTACATTCCATCACCTTGCATTAATCATCATTGACGAACAGCACCGGTTTGGAGTTCATCAACGTCTGGAGCTACGAGAAAAAGGGGCAAAACACGGTTGCTTCCCCCATCAACTGATTATGACCGCCACCCCGATTCCACGTACACTGGCAATGACAGCCTATGCCGATCTGGAAACATCCATCATTGATGAACTGCCGCCGGGCCGTACACCGATTCAAACGGTAGCCATCCCGGATACCAAGCGAGATGATGTCATTGAACGGGTGCGTCATGCTTGCCTGACTGAGGGCAAACAAGCTTACTGGGTTTGTACCCTCATCGATGAATCTGAGATTCTTGAGGCTCAGGCTGCTGAAGAAGTCAGTCAGTTGCTTCAGCAACAACTGCCCGGGGTTCGGATCGGTCTGGTACACGGACGCATGAAGCCGGCAGAGAAACAACAAGTCATGCAAGATTTTAAAGCGAATCAGATCCACCTACTTGTAGCGACAACCGTAATCGAAGTTGGGGTTGATGTGCCCAACGCAAGCCTGATGATCATCGAAAACCCGGAACGACTCGGGCTGGCTCAGCTCCACCAGCTGAGAGGCCGTGTCGGTCGTGGCTCAGTCGCGAGTCACTGCGTACTTCTCTATCACCCCCCACTTTCGAAAACAGCTCAGAAGCGCTTAGGCGTCATGCGCGAGAGTAACGATGGTTTTGTTATTGCTCAGCGCGATCTGGAAATCCGCGGCCCCGGAGAGCTCCTCGGTACCAAACAGACCGGACTGGCTGATTTTAAGATTGCTGATCTGGTGCGAGACCAACAACTCATTCCGGAAGTACAACGTATCGCACGACATATTCATGAGCGTTACCCAAACAATGCGACAGCTATTATTGATCGCTGGCTGGGTGAACGGGATGTTTATGCAAAAGCCTGATGAATGTTGAACCGACATGGTTCAACATGCGCTATCCCATTCATTTTAAAATAATTTATTCAATATCAATTATTGTCATCATCCAGAATAACGGGCAACGTTACATTCAGGTTGACTCCTGCCATGACCTATTTAATAATAAATGCATAGTCAATTAATGTCGTGACAATAAATGACATGACAAACAAATTATATGTCAGTGAGCGAGATGATCACCAATCCCATATGACATGGGGTGTATGGGTTAACATTTGGACAGATATAAGGTAGTGGGCATCATGCTAGAGAAAAAACCAGAATATATACTTGAGAACCTCGGCTTTCTATTAACGAAGGCCGGGCAAATTAAAGATCGAATTCTTGATGCTCATTTAATGCCGGAAGACATCACATCAACCCAATGTAAGGTACTCTTTAAAATCTACCATTTTGACTGTGACCGACCTTCACTCATTGGCAAATCTTTAAATGTCGATAACAGTGCAATTACCCGGACACTTGATCGTTTAGAGAAAAAAGAACTCATTCAGCGTCTGCCGGATCCGAATGATCGGCGCTCAATACGCGTGGCCTTGACGCCCAAAGGGGTTGAAGTTGTCGAGCGTGCCACGCCACTGGCAATGAATTCTCTTGATGAACTCACCCAGGCACTCACCCAGGAAGAGCTTACCCAACTGCACCACTGTCTGAAGAAAATTGTCCTGTCAGGTATGCCAGACAATTGTAAAGATAATCTTATCGAGGGAGAAGCATGAAAAATTTACTGAAGCACTCATCCATTGCCATCGCCTTGATCTTGTGTGGTTGTGCTGCACCGGATAACATTCAGCCGAAAAATCACCTCGTGGATCAATCTGTTTTAGCTCACAGTAACCAAATGAATCACCCCAAGCTGTCACCGGCCAACTGGCCCGCTCAAACATGGTGGCAGTCATTGGGGGATACGCAGCTGGATCATTTGATCCAGACAGCCTTAACCCATAGCCCGACGATGCAATTGGCGGATGCGAATCTGGTCAATGCATCGGCAATGGTCATGGCAGCCAACGCACAATTCGATCCCACACTGTCGGCAACCACTGGCGCAACACGCTCAAGACTTTCCCGTTCTGAAGATTCCACACTGCAAGGGAACCGTTACAGTACACTTTACACTCTTGGCCTGACGGGAAGCTATGCATTCGATCTATGGGATGGCAACCGTGATATCTGGGAGGCCTCTGTTAATAATCAACGCGCAGCCGAAATCGATCATCAGGCGGCGAGAATTACACTCTCCAGTGCGATTGTTCAAACCTATATTCAGTTATCCAACGCTTACGCGCTACAAGATTTAGCTCAGCAAGATCTTCAGCGAACTCAACGCATTGTTGATATCACCGAGCGTCTGCTCAAGAACGGATTAACCTCAGAAGATCGTTTATACACTGCTCAAAGCAGCACAGCAGCAGCAAGACAGATCCTGAAAAAACGTTCTCTGGCGATTAGTCAATTGAAAAATGCACTGGCAACCTTAGTCGGACAGGGACCGGATATTGCGACCACAATTCAACGCCCTTCCGTACAGATGGAAACAGCGCTGTCACTCCCGCAAAATCTGCCGGCCAGCCTGCTGTCTCATCGCCCTGATATTGTCGCTGCCAAGTGGCGTATTGAAGCAATGGGCAAAGAAATCGATGCAGCAAAAACTCGTTTCTATCCGAATGTGAATTTAAGCTTCTGGGCTGGCTTCAAAGCCATGCTCGGGGATGCCGTATTTGAGGATGTCAGTCGGTCATGGCGAGTGGGACCGGTGATTTCCCTGCCCTTATTTACCAGAGACTTAAAAGCCAATCTGATTGAGAAGACATCTGACTATGATCGGGCTGTCGCACATTACAATGACACATTGATCAAAGCTCTGGGTGAAGTGAGTGATAACATTCTGATTATCAAATCGATCGCGTTACAGCTCAAAGATGCCCAGCAAAGTATGCGTCTGGCAGACAAAAGCTACCATATTACAGAAAAACGCTATGAAGCAGGCATGGGCAGTCATCTTGAAGTCCTTCTCGCTGAACAACAACTGATTCAGGCGGAATCATCATTCACACTGTTGAAAAACCAACAACAAGAACAGCAAGTTTACTTAATACGTTCATTGGGAGGCGGCTTCCATGATACGTCTCCAAGCGATCATCTCACGACCACAGCAAATTAATCATGATGAAGGTTTATGAATATGCAAGATCATACAAATGAAACGGTTGACTCACCCCGTAAAGGGCAACGCAAAAAAAGCTTAGCGATTTTGCTGGCCGTCATTCTGATTGCGGCCGTTGGAGCCGGATTTTATTACACTCACTATGTGGTTGGTCATCAGGATACCGAAGATGCTTATGTGAAAGGTAATTTGGTACAAATTACACCGGAGATTAGCGGCACAGTCACTCAAATCGCCGCTGAAGATGGCGATTATGTTAAGCAGGGTCAAGTTTTAGCCCGTCTCGATGATGCTGATGCGACGCTAGCATTCGAGAATGCAACGGCAAATCTCGCTCAGACCGTTCGTAAGGTGCGTGGTTTATTCAATAATGTTCAACAAGCCAAAGCCGTTGTAGACGAAAGAAAAATTGCCCTGAATAAGGCAAAAACTGACGTTGACCGGCGTAAAAATATGGTAGCAGTCGGTGGTCTGTCTCAGGAAGAACTCAGTCACGCGCAAGATATGATGAACTCTGCGGAGAAAGCATTGGCCGTTGCAGAACAGCAACTCAGCTCTCAGCAAGCGATGATCCACAATACCACCGTCGAGACACATCCTTTAGTCAAGACTGCCATTGCGAAAGTTAAACAAACCTATCTGGAGAAGCAGCGGACTCAGTTGGTTGCACCGGTCTCTGGCTACGTTGCCCGGCGCAATGTACAGGTCGGACAACGGATCAATCAAAGCTCGATACTGATGGCTGTCGTTCCTTTAGAGAGCGTTTGGGTTGATGCCAATTTCAAAGAAACTCAGTTGACGGATATGCGTATCGGACAACCGGTTATCCTCACATCCGATTTGTACGGCGATGATGTGGTATTTCACGGCACCATCGAAAGTCTGGGGATCGGGACAGGCAGTGCCTTTTCTATTCTACCGGCCCAGAATGCAACCGGTAACTGGATCAAAGTCGTACAACGCCTTCCCGTCCGCATCCAGTTAAATAAAGAAGATGTGCAAAAACACCCGCTCAGAATTGGTTTATCGATGAAAGTTGATGTGGATATCTCAGATACAAGTGGGCAGTTACTGTCACAGAATATGCCTGAAACGCCGCGTTATCAGACCAATGTCTATAACCAAGCACTTGACGGTGTCGAGCAGTTGATCGACCAGATCATTACCGAAAACGATACTGCGACCAAACAATACACAGCGAATCAGTAAGCAGGTGACGAGATGAGTCAATCGCAGGAATTTCAGCCCGCCAATATGGCACTGTGTGTATTCGCAATCGCGCTGGGTGTCTTCATGCAGGTGCTGGATACCACTATTGCTAATGTATCTCTGCCAACGATTGCCGGGAATATGGGCGTCAGTCTCAATCAGGGAACGTGGGTCATCACATCATTCACGGTCAGTAATGCGATCGGTTTGCCGATTACAGCCTGGTTGAGCCGTCGTATCGGTGAAGTTCATCTTTATGTCGGTGCACTCATCGCTTTCAGTGCGACATCATTTCTTTGTGGTATATCCCAGACGATGGGAGAGCTGGTTGTGTTCCGGACCCTACAAGGACTTGCCGCTGCCCCATTGTTTCCGATGAGTCAGGTTTTACTGATGTCGGTGTTCCCGAAAGAAAAGCGCAGCATGGCACTGGCGCTCATCGGTATGGTTGCTGTGGTTGGTCCGATTGTCGGCCCGATCCTCGGTGGCTGGCTCACCTATGACTATAGCTGGCCTTGGATTTTCTTCATTAATATTCCCGTTGGGATATTCTCGGTCATTGTCATCCTCAGTCAATTGAAAGACCGACCTCATCAACCGATGAAAACCAAACTGGATATCGTCGGTTTAGCCACCATGGCTTTAGGCATTGGTGCCCTACAAATTGTGCTTGATAAAGGGAATGAGTTAGACTGGTTTGCCAATAACTGGATTGTCGGTGGGGTTATCTTCTCCGTCATCATGCTGGTTTTTATGGTGATTTGGGAATTGACCGATGAAAATCCGATCATTAATTTGCGTCTATTTGCCAATCGCAATTTCTGTATCGGTACAATCATCCTGACCTTGGGGTACGCCGGCTTTTTCAGTATCAACCTGATTTTACCGCAATGGTTACAAAGTCAAATGGACTACACCGCTCTCTGGGCTGGGCTGGCTGCGGCACCGATGGGCATTATTCCACTCTTTATGACCCCGCTCCTCGGCCGTTTCGGGAGTCGTCTCGACATGCGAAAACTCGCTTCGTTATCATTTGTCGTGATTGGTCTGAGTTGCTATGCCCGCGCCCGATTTAATAGCGATGTGGACTTTGTCACTATTTCATCTATCCAACTATTCATGGGCATCGGTATTGCACTATTCTTTATGCCAATGACAACGATTTTGCTCTCCGATCTCCATGGCCCGGAGATTGCGGACGCAACGTCACTCTCCACATTTATCCGCACGATCGGTGCCAGTTTTGCATCATCACTCACCAGTTGGATTTGGTCGAGAAATGCTGGTGTGCATCATTCAATCCTGGTCGAGCAAATCTCGCCTTATAACCCACAAGTTGCACCATCTTTGCATCATGGGGATACGTTGAGCTTACTGACGCAATGGAATGGCATCATTACGTCTCAGTCATTTATGATGTCCACAATCGATCTCTTTTCCATCCTGACGATTCTATTTGCTGTATTGGTGCCACTCATATTCCTTACCCGTAAAGCCGTTAAAACGGCATGATGAATCATAAGGGGCCACAATTGTCAGGCTTGTTTCAGCTTCCCGCTCACCGGGAAGCTGATCTGTACCTTGAGACCACCATCTGAGCGGTTATTCATGGAAACACGCCCTTGATGCTGACTGACAATTCGTTTGACGATCGCCAACCCAAGTCCGGAACCTTCACTGCCTCGTGCAGAATCTCCCCGCGTAAAAGGTTCAAACACTTTGCCCATTTGCTCTTCCATGATGCCGGGGCCATTATCTTCCACGCAGATCCACACTAATCGGTTGTCAGCTGTCATGCCGGAGCTCACTTTGATCCAACCATGCCCATAACGGCTGGCATTCACAATCAGGTTAGTCAGTGCTCGCTTTATTGCAATCGCATGACCGAATGCAGGTTTCAATCCCGGCGCTAATTCTGTTTCAACCGCCACAGTTCGCTCTCCGGATCGGGCAACCTCGAGAATTAAATCGTTAATCGCAACGGGCTGGAAAGTCTGAGCATTCACAGGTTTCAGATAGTCCATGAACTGACTGATAATTTCATTACACTCTTCTGTATCACTGATAATTCCTTCTGCCAGATAGTGATCATCGGCAGACATCATCTCAGTCGCCAAGCGAATACGCGTCAAAGGCGTGCGTAAGTCATGGCTAATCCCTGCCATGAGCAGAGCCCGGTCTTCTTCCAGCGCCTGAATCCCTTTTGCCATCTGATTGAAGGCATAAGTCACCGAACGAATTTCAGAGGAACCTTTCGCTTCGAGCGGTGGCGGAATTTCCCCCTTCCCTACAGCCTTTGCAGCTTTTTCCAGCCGAATCAGCGGACGGTTTTGCCAGCGGATAAATAGCCAGCCACCAAATAGAATAAAACAAGCCATCATGAGGCTGTTCCAAAACAGCGGTAAGAAATCTTCTTCCTGTAATTCCGAAAGCGGTATCCGAAGCAATACATCCGGTAAGGCATCGATTTTCATCCACAGCACGTAACTCTTTTTCCCGAGACTCATCCGAACATCGGTTGGAGAATCTAGCTCCTTGCTCATTTGTTCACTCATCAGATCAATTGACGTAGCTTGCTGATAAGCATCGGCTGCCTGACTATGTAGCGGATGAATCGTCACCCCCAACTTCTCCAGCACCTGTCGACGCATGAGTGCATTCAACGGAATATCATGATGCTCATCCATCGTGTCATCCAACATTAAATGAATTTCATGGCTTAAAATCTTGTTAAACTGCTGCAAGCTCGGCAGCAACGCGTAGTGAAAAACAGCGTAATAAGAGTAAAGCTGGTTGGCTACCAACAAGACGAGGAAGAGTAAAATGGTTTGGCTAAAAGCGCTGCGGGCACGTATCATGGGACTCCTGAATCATGGGGCAGCCCAAATCAATGACTCCCCAATGGAAACAATCGCGTTGAGTGGATTAATTGAGCTGACCATCCGGCACAAAAACATACCCTAATCCCCAAACGGTCTGAATATAGCGGGGTTTCGCCGGATCCACTTCCAACATGCGACGCAAACGAGAAATTTGCACATCGATAGAACGTTCCATCGCGGAATATTCCCGTCCTCTTGCCATATTCATCAGTTTATCTCGTGACATCGGTTCACGCGGATTAGATACCAAGACTTTCAGGACCGCGAATTCACCGGAAGTCAGAGGCATCACCTCATCTCCCCGAAACATCTCCCGGGTCCCGAGATTGAGCCGGAATTCACCGAATTCAATCATGGTTTCTTCGGCACTCGGTGCGCCGGGCAGTTCATTCACCTGACGGCGTAAAACAGCTTTGATCCGAGCCAGTAATTCCCGGGGATTGAAAGGCTTGGGCAGATAATCATCAGCGCCTTGTTCAAGCCCGGTGATCCGATCCTCTTCATCCCCTTTGGCCGTCAACATCAAAATCGGTAATTGATTATTCGACTGGCGTAAGCGGTGGCAGATGGATAAACCATCTTCTCCGGGCAACATCAGATCCAGAACCATGAGATGAAAATTCTCACGAGCCAACAAACGATCCATTTGCTCACTATTAGCAACACTCCGGACATGATAGCCTTGATCTGAAAGATAACGCTCCAGCAATGAACGAAGCCGGGCATCATCATCGACCACTAAAATCTTTTCATTTTCCTGCACGCATCACCTCAGTTCATCTGATACGAATACTCTAATTTTAATGTATCACCATTTCTCAACGAAGATCGAAAATAATTGTTAACGTTTATGTCTTATCAACACGCCAGACCACACAACCGACACGCATCATATTTCCATCCTCCGAAGAGTCCAGTACACTAAGCCACAGAAATTAAGCACAAGAATAGGTACGTTGTGAGTGAGGCCAAGTTTAAACAGATAGCCCAGACGATTATCTCCAGAATCACCGAAGGCTATTATCCACCCAATTCGAAACTCCCTCCTCACAGGGTGCTGGCTGACGAGCTGAATACAACGCCAGTGACGGTAGCGAAGGCTTATAAGCTATTGGCAGAACAAAATCGTGTCGAGTCTTTTGTTGGTCGGGGCACTTTTGTCTGCGGGGAATCAAATTTATCTCAGGTGATCCATGCCTCGGAAGATGAAACTGAATTTAACTTTTCGATTCTCCAGCCCTGTCTGAGCCATAACATCATTGCACTGCAAGATGCCTTTCAAAAAGCGGCAACCCGTATCACACCTCAATTAATCGGTTATGCCGAACATTCGGGCCACCGGCAGCATCGACAAGTCGGTGTCGAATGGGCTGCCCACTACGGCCTTACCGGCGGCACCCTAGAGAATACACTCTTGACCGATGGAGCTCAGAATGCACTGTCCTTGTTGATCGAAGCTTTGACTAAACCGGGAGATACTATCGCGGTTGAGTCTCTGACTTATCCTGGGATCCTCGCCATCGCCAGTCTCATGAGACGTGAAGTGATCGGGATCGAGATGGATGCACACGGCATCACACCCGATGGTTTGCAACAAGTGCTGCAAACCGCAAAGCCGAAAGTGGTTATCGTGGTACCTTCACACCAGAACCCCACCGGCGTCAATATGCCCGCGCCACGACGCGAAATCATTGCCCGACTGATTCGCGATTCGCACGCTTGGCTCATTGAAGATGATATCTATGGATTTCTCAATCCGGAGCCGGTCCCAGCGCTCTGTAACTGGCTTCCGGAGCAAGGCTTCCACGTCACAAGTTTATCAAAAGCAATCAGTCCGGCATTGCGATGCGGGTTTATCAAAGCACCCGACGCGCAAGTCAGTACGATCAATGCCCATATCCGCGCGAATATTTGGCTTTCTTCGCCATTCAATTATCAAGTTGCTGCGGAGTTAGTGTCATCAGGTATGGCTTTTGAGCTGGCTCAACGACAGCAGCAACTCGCCCAACAACGCCAGCAGATCGTTCAGGAAATCCTCGGCCCAGATATCCCCCACCAGCATGGCTACCATATCTGGCTGAAGCTGCCACAGCACTGGCAACCAGAACGCTTTGTCTTAGAAGCGGCAAAGCGGCATCTCCTCGTCAGTAGTGGCAGCTATTTTGCTGTCCGGCATGCAACTGATCATATCCGTCTCTCGCTGATGTCGATTCATTCTGAAGCACGTTTCCGGGAGGGACTACATCAGCTAAAAACCTTAATGGATACTTGTACGACAAGTTCACTCCCTTTTCAGGCTTGACAAGAATGAGCCAGTCATTGCTTTCCCCTTCAAAGTCAGGACAAGTGCCAGTCTCCATGATGCCGATGTCAATGTTCTAACATCATCGGAATATTTAGTGAATAGTACACACTCGATTATCGAAAAGACTACACAACGATAAGTTAGCCATCATATAACCAACCTTTCTGGTCAATCTTTCAGTCAATAACTCAAATTGTTTTAAAAAAAATAAAACATAATGTTATAAAAATAATTCTATAAAAATAAAGTCACTATTTTCTATGTTAATTCACACCTTGAATCATCCGACTGTTTTTCAAGTATTTATGACTACTTTTTGATCACAGTGTCGATTATTTTCTAGACACTACACGATTCATATTTATGCCTCAACAGCTCATCACCTATCCACATCGGTGACTATTTTGTGGGCTTTCAACCAGAAGTATTCATCTTAATTTGTGGTTTGATGGATTGGCTCAATCGATATACTCAATCGATATAAACAAAGAGAAGGATTTCAGAATGATGCAACATACTAAAACCATCGGTTCTCACCTTGTAGGACTAGTTTTTACAACCTTATTACCTCTCGGGTTACCTCAATCAGCAATTGCAGCAACGGTTCCTAACGGGACAATTTCACCAATTATTGATGTGAACTCTGGCTTATGTTTAGGCGTCAGTGGTTCATCGAACAGCTCCGGTGCTCAATTACAGATTCAGAATTGTAGTGGGTCCGACTACCAAAAATGGCAAGTCAACCTTGATGCATCGAACTGGGCCACCCTCAAAAACATGGGCAGTGACCAGTGTATTGATGTCACCAATAAGTCAGCCGAACCCGGAATCAACTTGCAACAGTGGGGCTGTAGCGGTGCCGAGAATCAGGCTTGGAATATCAGTGACCAAGGCGATGGCCAATATGCAATTATTTCTAAATACAACGGACTGGCAGTCGACGTCTATGGCGCACGTAAGGAAAATGGTTCGCGAGTCGTCCAATACACATGGACCGGGGCTGATAATCAACGCTGGACATTTCCTTCATCCTCATCGTCTTCCAGCTCAACCAATACCACCAATACACCATTTGGTTTCGCCGCTGGCACAACAGGTGGTGCCGGTGGCCAAGATGTGACGGTCTCGACACCAAGCCAGCTTGAAAACGCGATCAGTGACAATACCCCCAGAATCATTCGAGTGAACGGAATCATTGATTTTCGAGGGAACAGAACGACATCAGCAGGCTGTACCTATTCTGAAAATAACTGTAGTTATAACGGCAAACAAGAAAAAATTCTCGACCGTTTAGGCTACTGTGATGGCCGTAGTACCTATAACATTACCTACGATGCTGCCGGTCCAGAACCAATGCGTGTCGGTTCAAACAAAACAATTATCGGGATCGGCGCTCACTCAGGAATTAAAGGCAAAGGGTTTTATCTCCGGGATGGAGTCTCTAACATTATCATCCGTAACTTATCAATCACAGATATCAATGATGGGCTTGTCTGGGGCGGAGATGCGATTTCGGTCGATAATGCCAGCCGTATCTGGATCGATCATAACTATATTGCTCGCATCGGACGTCAGATGCTGGTGACCGGATGGGGAACCGCCAAACAGATGACCGTCTCAAATAATTACTTTGACGGCACAACCGATTATGGACACTACTGTAACGCCAAGCATTACTGGACCATGCTGCTTATTGCTGAAAACCAAAGTATTACCATGGCAAACAACCGCATCCGAAATTCATCCGGAAGAGCACCAAAAGTGGACGGTGGAATTGTGCATATGGTGAATAATTACTTTGACGGCAACTATGGTGGCGGACTACAGGGCGTCGATACCTATCTGGTTATGGAAGGAAACTATTACACTCGCGGCAATAATTTTTCTCCGATTAGTTCAGTGAAATCAGGTACACTCTTCGCGCCGCTCAGCTCAACGCTTGGGCAGGCTAATTCGAGCTGTTTCAATGTGCTCGGTCGCGCTTGTGTTGAAAACTACGATGAAAACGGACAACACAACTTTGCCGTCAACGGTAATGTGATGAATGCCGTAAACTCAAATGGCGGCTGGAGTGCAGGCCTTCAGGCAACAAAACCAGTGAGTACAGCAACGGTCCGTAGCTTCAACTTCGGCCCACAAGGCAACATCAATTAAGTAAGCGCGTATCATAGGTCAAGCAGGCGGGATAAATCCGTCTGCTTGATTTGAACGGAAGGAGAGGTAGGACTTCAACTGATGTGCAGCATTCAGTTGTCCGCAACGAATCTGCCAAACACCTAAGGTTTTTCAATCAGATTCGGGCGGGAGATACACTCATGTTCATCGTCAGCAAGCATGAGTAACTCTTGAATATAGACCCGACCATTTCTGATTTTCCCCAGAAAAGCCATATAATTATCCAGACTGGAAAGCCGTTGAATCACGAAGCTAGGGAGCGTCTTATTAAACTCGACTTTCTCATATTCCTGCCCGCTACAAGTCTCAAACGTCTCACCATCCCAAACACCCTGAATGAGCATTTGATCTTGTTTGTCCTGTTTTTTGACCGTATCAACAATCGCCTCAGCTTGAGATTTATAATGTTCTAGTGTTTCTGAAGTTAACGGGAAGACTTTATAATTGACCCGATACTGCTGATAAACCGCATCACCGTTTTTATCAAAACGGACATGCACCTGAAAGGGCACCATTTCTTGTTTTCCTGCGGCACCGGAGGCCTGTTCACCTTCACGAACCAATTCTTTTAAAACACTATTTTCCCAACGGTAGCTGGTTCGATACCAACCATCATGGCGAGACTGAATGTAGTCATCGGCGGCATAAGGGTGGTTAGATTCTTCAGTATACCAATACAGGCTCGTTGCATCGCCCATTCGTTCACCACCGGAATAGGTTTCTAATGGCACAGATGTCGATTGCTGAGAGGAGGAACAGCCGAGCATTAGCCCGGAAAGGAGACAGGAAATAAAAAACTTTTTCATAAAAAACTACGCCAAGAACACAAAACTGCCTTGGCGTAGAGTATAAATTAATTTACTGATTCTTTCAGTGCTTTTCCAGCAACGAATGCAGGAACGTTTGCCGCAGCAATTTGGATTTCAGCACCAGTTTTTGGATTACGTCCAGTACGTGCAGCACGATGATTGACTTTAAATGTACCAAAACCAATTAGTTGAACTTGGTCACCTGATTTGAGTGCCTCTTCAACTGCACCTAGAGTCGCTTCTAGAGCAGACTTTGCTTGCGCCTTAGAGAGATCTGCTTTTTCTGCAATAAAGTCGATTAATTGGGTCTTGTTCATTCGGTTTCCCTTCTAATATGTTATCAAACCTCATCAACTCTAAAGCATAAAGCCCCCGTCTGGCAAAGGTTTGTCGATGTTCTTTTGCTTATTTGATGAAAATTTAGCTACAAACTGAGCAACAACTCACAATTTTCATGGTTTGGCGCTGATATTTTACCGCTAAAATCTGCACAACAAGCCCGACAGTTCAGGTCTGACAACTGTTTGCTCCGATATCTCAGTCGGCAAATCAGCTCACTTTGCCAGCAGCTGATGAACCTTGTCTCTTATAAAAGGGACCACATCACTTTCAAACCATGGATGTTTTTTCAACCATAACGTATTCCTCGGCGAAGGGTGTGGTAACGGTACAGCGTCCGGGAGCCAATGAGACCAGTTTCGTACCGTGTCAGTCAGTGTTTTGGGTTTATTCGGCAAGTAATAGTTCTGGGCATACTGACCAATTAATAATGTCAGCGCAATGTTGGGTAACTGATCCAAAACACGCTGATGCCACAGTGGCGCACATTCCTTTCGTGGTGGTAAATCACCGGAGCGCCCCTTGCCCGGATAGCACAGTCCCATCGGCATAATGGCGATTTGCCGCTCATCATAAAAAGTATCCCGATCAATATTCAGCCAAGTTCTGAGTCTGTCTCCGCTTGGATCATTCCACGGAATAGATGTCTGATGAACCCGAATACCGGGCGCTTGTCCGACAATGAGAATCCGGGCATCGCGATGTGCACGAATCACAGGATTCGCTCCCAGGGGTAAATCCGGTTCACAAAGCCGACACTGACTGATTTGTCGTAACACGATATCTAGTCCGTCACCTTCACTCATCAGTAACCTTTATTAAAATCAATGACATAATTTAATGGTTTATCTTGTATCCATAACCGCAGATTGTTGATAAAAATATCGACAATCTGTTCAGGGAAACTGATTGCTGCAATATGAGGTGTCAAGGTGATTTGTGGATGTAACCAAAATGGATGGGACGCATGAAGCGGTTCCGTCACAAAAACATCCAGAAATGCATGTTGTATCGCACCGGCTTCTATCGCTGCAATTAAATCTGCCTCTTTCAGCGTAAGACCACGCCCGACATTGAATAATAACGCCTGACGACAGTTGTTCAGCATATCAAGATCGAGCAATGATTCCGTCGCCGGAGTATTCGGTAACGTATTGACCACCGCATCAGCCATCGCTAACGCTTTTTCAATATCACGTATTGCATATACATCATCGAACGGGCCGAGTTCGGGGAACTGACCTGTTCGATTAACCCCAATCACAATCAGCCCCATATGACGGGCAGCCTGAGCGAGAAAGGTCGCAATATTACCGGTACCGAGAACCACCATCGTCTTTCCGGTCAACCGTTCATACGGATGCGGCAACCAAGACTGCTGCTGTTGCTGCTGCCGATAGCGGTTAAAATGTCGATAGTGTGCGATCATATAACCAAGTACATATTCAGCAATGGCCTGACCAAAAATCCCTTTCACATTCGTCAGTTGGTAGTCCTGCCGTCCGCCGGATTGAATAAGCGAATCAACGCCCGCAAATGTTGACTGTAACCAGCGCAGCGCAGGAAAGTCATCAATCACTTTGGCGGCCAGCGGTGGGGCAGCCAGAACAATTGTCGCTTCCTGTCGCTGTTGTGTGAACCGTAGCTCTGGTATTTGGTGTCCTTCAATCAGAGTCCGGTATGTCTCATCCTGTCCGGTGAGCAGATAAAGAGAATGTATCATGCGCTCGTCTACCTGTGATGATTTCAGAGTGATTCATCATACATGATTGAGTCTGACGACTCTCAGAAATATCCTCAGTACCGAAAAAAGAGGTATCGAACAACAGTCACGACGTTCAAACACTGATCCTTAAGGTATATCGCGGCGTTGGTAGGGAGGGTTACAGTTTGAAGGAGAGTGAAGTATGTCAGGCTAGCCTGCACATACATTATCAAGTACACTGCCGAAGTCTTATTTCGGAGCACCAGTCAACATGCTACAAAACCCAGTTCAGCTACGTCTTCAGAAGCTTATCCCTTGGCAACAAATTGCGTTTATGGCTTGCCTGTGTGAACGAATGTACCCCAACTATGCGATGTTTTGCGAACATACCGCGTTTGCTTCTCATGCGACATATCGACAGATTTTAGATACGGTATGGGAGTTGCTGACAGTCAAAAGTGCCAAGATAGACTTCGAGCGTCAACTCGAAAAACTGGAAGAACTGATTCCATCTCAGGAATCATTCGATATTTATGCGATTTATCCGGCAATCGATGCCTGTGAGGCACTGGCAACGCTCCTGCACGGTCTGTTGGATAGAGAACAACTTACGGAAGCGCTCCAACAGGTCAGTACCATTTCTGTCAATACAGTCGTCCAACTGGAAGAAGCGCAAACGGATTCGGCCATTACCAACGAAAATCAAAAACAAAATGAAGCGGTTTGTACAGAGTGGGATGTGCAGTGGGCCATTTTCAGAGCACTGAAAGAAGCCGAAGAGCGGGATATTGAGCTGATAAAATCCCTCAGAGATGAGCTGAGAGAAGAGCGGGTATCAAATATCGGGGTGGGTCTGTAGCAACCATCCCCCATATTTGATCGGCTGAGAGGTTTTGTCGTCGGTTCGTCGGCACCATTAGTAAGCTAGTAAGCACCATTGCGCCGAAGAACTACATTCACGGTCTTAAATAAGATCACGATATCATTCCAAAGCGACCAGTTTTTAACATACCAACAGTCCAGATAAACACGGGTGCTATAATCAATGTCACTACGGCCGCTGACTTGCCAAAGCCCTGAAATACCCGGCTTCGCGCACAGGTAGTAGTCCACATCATCCCCATAGCGTTCCAACTCTTCTTCAACAACCGGTCTTGGGCCGACCAGACTCATTTCACCTTTTAACACATTCCACAGCTGTGGTAATTCATCCAGACTTGTTTCACGCAAGAAGCGGCCAATCGAAGTAATCCGCGGATCGTTTTTCAATTTAAACCATTGCTCCCATTCAGCTTTAGCCTCCGGATCCGTTGCCAAAAGTTCATCCAATACCTCTTGAGAATTCATCACCATAGAACGGAATTTCAGACAGTTGAATTTTTTCCCGTCGAGACCGATACGCTCATGCCCATAAGTCACTGAACCACCGTCACGTGAGACACGCCAAGCAATAAATAAGAAAAATGGCGCAAGCAATACCAGTAATGTTGCAGAACACACAATATCGAATAAACGTTTAATAAAGCGTGAAGACTTACGAGGAAGATTATTTTTTAACCGCAACATCATCACTTCATGGCTAAAGAAATGAGAGATATCCGTACCATAGAGGGGAATACCACGCAGTGCTGGTACGATGGAAATATCACGAATACCTCTTTTATACAATTCACGAATCCAGCACTCTCTCAACCCGCTTTGGTCTTTTTCCAGTGCAATAAATACTTTATGAAATTCATTCGAACTCTGGAAAAAATCAGCTCTGCTAATGTAAGAAATTCCAAAAACCTTATCAGAACTGGCTTCCCCTGAGGGCTCAACTACAGCAAGAACCTCAAACCCAGTTGAGGGTTCACTTTCTATTGCTAAGAACACACCTCTCGCATTTTCAGCATCACCGATAATCACGCAAGGCATTTTCCAGACATTAACTTTATTCAACAAGATCTTAGCAAGATTACGGAATACTGGGATAAAAACTATCGTAAAAGCCCATTCTGCTACCCAAAGTGTTACTGAATACTCGCGACTAAAAATCGCATTGACAGCAATGGAAACCAACGCCATAAAAGAGAGCGTAGACAATATCTCCCTGAGTTCATCCCAGAATGGCTTTCGGTAACTGTAGTGACGTTTATTACCCCAAAACCACAAAACAGAAATAGCAGCGGAAAACAAAAACGTAATGGCTTGCAAACTAAACAATGAAAGCACTAAATCTACATTTTGTCCTTCAAAAACAAGTATATGAGAAAATAATATAGCACCCCCGAAGGCAAGAAAATCAAATAAAATCAAAGTCATTTTATTGATTTTCTGCGAAAAGTGGGCTCTCATTTCTAACAGCTTTTCATCTGAAAGTGTGAATTGTTCCATAATTAACTTGGTAAACCTTTTAAAGGTGTGCATAACAACGAGATATGCACAAAATGACCGATTCTATTTTTCCGCTTGTTACCCGCTACTCCAAAAAACATCCATTTTTTGTGATAACAATCAAACATAAGCAAGGAGACTAATCTTCGTAAGCATCGTCTTACCTCCAATCAACTTGAAGATACAGTCTTGAGTAATTCAAAATATTCAGTGATTCGAGACACTAATTAAACTGTAGCTCAGGTAAACATCAAAGACATTCTTGATTACTATTTTTTCAAAGAATATATTATTTCTAGACTATTCATTCATCACTTTCCACTGGCTTTTTATCAACAGTGACTCAAACTCTTCAAAGAATAACGTTCTAACAAGATTCAGGCGGGTACAGCGACCAATGATATTGATCCTTTGGGTATCCAGTCATAACTGAGTTTGATCGGTGATGCTAGGTGAAATAATGAAATTGAATTATCGCTAATATTTACTAGCGTTTTTCATATACGTAAAAATCCATTGGCAAATGATAAATATTTCTTGATATCAAGTCGTTAGTCGAATGATTATTCCCCAAAGAATAGTAAATAGACTTTCCTAAAGACTTCAAAGGATGCTTAGATAATTTAACTGCTTTTAATTTTTCATTTATATAGGATTATTCTTCAATCATCCCCAATGTATTGACATTACTTCCATGACTAATTAAAACCCATATAGTTTTCAGGGTTAACCTCATGATTTATGATATATTTTCAAGAAGTCTATCTAACTATGAGATAGGCTAAGCTATAATTTTTCATTTATTATAATACAGTAAATAATACTAATTTAGGCTATTTTTGCTTATCATTTCATCCATGGAATTTAATCTCACTTTTACTAAACGATAAAATCAAAAATTCCAGTCTAACCCTGTAGCAATACTATTATGAACAATTTAACAACATCAATATTTCTTCTGTCTTCGCTTTCATGAGTTCCGGATTTGCCCGAGCTTCAACATTCAACCGAACCACAGGTTCCGTATTCGAGGATCTCAAATTAAATCGCCAGTCAGAGAACTCCAGACTAATACCATCCGTCTCATCGATTGAAAGTGCGTCGTTTTCAAATGCGGCTCTGACATGGGCTATTGCCAGTACCGGTTCGCTCAGCTTAGCATTGATTTCACCGGAAGAAGGGTAAGCCTGAATCCGTTCCTGAACGGTTTGCGAGAGCGTCAGTCCTTTCAGACAGAGGAGCTCTGAAACTAACAGCCATGGGATCATACCGCTATCACAATAGGCAAAAGTCTTAAAATAGTGATGAGCACTCATCTCCCCGCCATAGATAGCATCTTCGCTACGCATCCGCTCTTTAATGAAAGCATGACCAGTTTTAGACAGCACCGGAATTCCCCCAGCACGCTGCACGACATCAATGGTATTCCAAGACAAACGAGGGTCATGAATAATTTTACTACCGGGCTGCTTCTGCAAAAATGCTTCAGCCAGCAAACCGACAATATAATATCCTTCGATGAATGTCCCCGTTTCATCAAACAGGAAACAGCGGTCAAAATCCCCATCCCATGCAATCCCAAAATCAGCCTGATGCTCAATCACAGCTCTTGATGTATCCTCCCGGCATTCAGGCAAGAGAGGGTTCGGGATCCCATTCGGAAAGTTACCATCTGCTTCATGATGGACTTTGACAAAAGTCACCGGAATATTTAAAGCCTGAAATCGCCGCTCAATTTCGTCAATCACATGCCCGGCAGCACCGTTACCAGAATTGACCACCAGCTTCAGCGGTCGAAAGTTTTCAGGTGTGACATAACTCATCAGATGATCAACATAAACAGACAAGTGATCTTGTTTGCGATAAGTGCCTCGGTTTTCTACCGGAGAAAACTCATTCCGTTCCGCCAACTGCTGGATTTCTCTTAATCCGCTATCACCGCTAATCGGTCTGGCTCCCTCACGAACAAGTTTCATCCCGTTGTAATCCATCGGGTTATGACTGGCCGTCACTTCAATACCACCGTCAACCGGCAGTGACTGAGCTGCGAAGTAGATTTCCTCGGTTCCGGTCATACCAATGTCGATCACATCCACACCACCATCTTGCAGGCCATTTGCCAAGGCTATTTTCAGTGATTCAGAACTCAAACGGACATCACCGCCAACGACCATAGATTGAGGATGAAAATATTCGGCATAAGCCCGGCCTATCCGATAAGCGATATCTTCATTCAGCTCATCACCCAACTGTCCTCGAATATCATAAGCTTTAAAACAACTGAGTGACTGCATTAATATCCAACTCCATCTGAATCTAAACGAATAATGTCATCCTCTGCTAAATAACTACCACTGCGAACCTCAATGATTTCTAAAGGAACTTTACCCGGGTTTTCAAACGCATGTGGCGCGCCAATCGGAATGTAGGTTGATTCATTTTCACTGACAAGATAGTTTTTATCACCGTTGTATACTCTGGCAGTTCCAGAGACGACGATCCAATGCTCCGCCCGGTGATAATGAATCTGTGTTGCGGTACGTTGACCCGGCTTCACAATCACTTTTTTGACCAGATAGCGCTCACCTTCAGCAATCTCATCATGGGATCCCCATGGACGAAACACTTCCCGATGGCGCAAATGCTCGCAACGGTCAGTATTTTTCAACTGCTCGACAATCTGTTTCACCTGTTGAACCTTCTCTTTATTGGCAACCAGAACCGCATCTTTGGTCTCGACAATAATCACCCCATCCATACCGACGGCAGCGACCAATCGATCTTCAGAGTAGATATAACTATTACTTGTCTGTTCAGTCAGGACATCACCACGCAACGCATTGCCATCCTGATCCTTGTGATTCACTTCCCAGAGCGATGACCAGCTCCCCACATCACTCCAACCGGCATCCATCGGTATCACGGCGGCACTCTGCGTATTTTCCATCACCGCGTAATCAATCGATTCTTCCGGACAATTCGTAAATGCATCTGTATTGATCCGAATGAAATCCAAATCAAGACGACTTTGCGTTAAAGCCGTTTCACAAGCCGTTAAAATATCCGGCCGGAAACGACGTAATTCTTCGATATAACGCGATGATTTAAACAAGAACATGCCACTGTTCCACAAATAACCACCGACTTGCAGATAGTGTTCAGCGGTTGATAAATCGGGTTTTTCGATAAACTTTGCCACTTCAAAACCAGCATTCGGCAGAGGTTCCCCCTGTAGGATATAACCATAGCCGGTATGAGGTTCTGTCGGCACAATACCGAAAGTCACCAATTTCCCTTGTTCTGCCAGTGGTACAGCTAACTCAACAGCACTAACAAAACGCTTTGCATCCTGAATCACATGATCCGCAGCAAGCACTAACAACAGTGGGTCATCTCCGTTTTGCAGAGCTTTCAATGCAGCGAGTGCAATAGCGGGAGCCGTGTTTCGCCCTACGGGTTCCAATATGATCCCACTATGTGACATCTCACAACGGCGCAATTGCTCGGCAACGATAAAACGGTGCTCTTCATTGCAGATAAATAATGGGTCTTGCTTAGCGAGGGTATCCAGACGATGCACTGTATCTTGCAACATGGTCTGTTCAGATACGAGTGACAGGAATTGTTTTGGGTAAGCCGTCCGAGAGAGCGGCCAGAGTCTACTCCCCGACCCACCGCACATAATGACAGGAAGGATCATCTATTTATAACCTTTTCAAAAATAGTTCAGAGCTAATTAGCAGAAAACTGCTAACGTCGTTTCTGTGACCAATAAGCTTTGTGCATACTCAGCTTCAATCTCAGTGAATGAGGAACGCTCTTATAATTCTTTCCTAATTTATAACCAATGATTTTGCATAGATTCGTAATACAAGCTCTAGGGATCCAAAGTGGAGCATGCTTCAACAGATACTTCAGTTCGGAGATAATAAAGCGTTTTCCTTCGCCACCGGCCCCACCAAATTCTTGCTGAATCCAGGATTCACTAGCATGATATACACCAATATCAAAGTACCGTTTTAACTCTTGCATCAACGTATAGTTATGAGAATGTTTCACACAAGCTTTTTTTGCATAGGCAATTTTATGTCCGGCTAATACCATTTTGGCGGCCAGATACATATCTTCGCCAAAAATAACATCATCAGGAAAACCGCCCAGTGACTTCAATACCGAAACTCGATATGCAGCAAAAGAATTAGATAAAAACACAGTCTTAAGACCATATTTCTCGATATCTTTTTTAGATAATACTCTGTTTTCCTCAGGATAATTAAATAAACGGAGGTGCCGTGCAATAGGATTCGCATCATCGTGAGGGAGCTGTCGTCCACAAACTGCAGCAACCGAACTATCTGCAAACGGTTTAATCATTTCCGGAATAGATTCCTCTGAGGCCAGCAATGCATCTTGCGTCATAAACACAAAGATATCATCATCAGATAAATCTAGTGATAGATTTCTAGTCCCTCCATGATTAAAATTTTCTTTTTTTATTTCAACTAATTGACATACCGTATGCTTTATCAACTCTCTTGTTTGGTCAGTAGATGATGAATCGATACAAAAAAGCCGGATCGATCTGGATACAGCATATTGATGATATTTATAGATCCAGTCAGACCACAATTTTCCTGCATTATATGTTGGAACAAATATAGAAACTTTAGTCATTCAGCACCTTTAGGGTATTTTCTGCACTTTTATCCCACGTCAGTTGACTTGCAAATTGGTAAGATGCATCAGTCATTAAAGAATGATCATTATCTAAGGCTACTCTCATCCCTTGGGCAATATCCTCTATAGATTTTGGCTCTATCAAAATTGCTCTATTCTCACATAGTTCTTTCATTGCAGTTGTCGAACTAGTGATCACTGGAATTTTATACAACATCGCTTCTAAAGGTGGTAACCCAAATCCTTCATAGAAAGATGGATAACAAAAACATGATGCATAAGAATATAAAGAATGCAATTCTTGATCAGTTAAGTGTCCTGTAAACATAACACGTTCATTAATGAGATTAGATATATTCGAATCTTTAAATATCCGAGAAACTCCCTTTGCTCCAACAATAACCAGTCCTACATCAGGGTAAATATTTTTTATACGCCCCCATGCTTCAATAAGAGATAGAAGATTTTTTCTTGGCTCCAGTGAACCAACAGACAATATATATTTTTCATATGGAATATTTAGTTTAGATAACGGTAAAGGAGAATCATTTGACAATTGGCTGACCCCATTATAAACAACTTCCACTTTATCTTCTCTTACACCAAATACATCAATAATTCTTTCCTTAGAAAAATTTGAAATAGTGATTATCTTTTTTACTTTCTTCACTAAAATTGGTTGAATAAATTTATACCATGTGACAAAGTTATTACTCAACCATTCAGGATGGTCAAAAGGAACGACATCATGTATTGTGACCACTTGATTGGTTATCATGATAGGACCAACATTACTGGGAGACCACAAGATATCACTTTTATTTAATTTTAAAGGAAGATACATTTGCTCCCATAATTGCCCCCTTGAGCCAGAAAATAGCTCTCCCGGCATAATACATTTATGATTTGAATTGTTTTTTTTTATATAATCCAATATATTCAATGTATATCTTTGAACGCCAGTTATATGATTCTTAACATTCCGACAATTGATAACAATCATTAATTAAAACACCCCTTTAAAATACAGAATAAAATTCAGCCCATCCTTAACAACATATGAAACTTATTCATTACTGAGCTACGTTTGCTTTTTTGACGCCTCTCTTAAAAACCAGTAAATAAAATAGCAAAAGAACACCACAAAAATAGATATCACTAGTTTGTTAATCCATTCTTGTCCTGACATAAAGATACCGATAGGGTTATTAATTAGACAAAAAACAATCCCCAGACTTAAGGATGATATTGGTTTAGAAAAAAGTAGATTTCTCAAATAGAAAACAATTACCAATTCTATAACAAAGAATACATAACCTAATATATAACCACTTGTCATAATTGTTTCTAATATTAAATTTGAATTCGGAAATGTATAGGCTTTATCTATATAATCACCATTGATTACATAGACAATATACTGTCCAATACTAGAGAATTTTATATCAAGGTTAAATATAGTTTTTACAAAGGGAAGTAGCTGGTATTCCAATAAATTCATGTTAACACTATTGCTATCAGGCAGTGGGTTACTAGCAAGATTCAAAAACGACGCAGGAATTAGTTGGTCGAATCCATAGAACAGTCGATAGGCTATTCTAAATAGCACAATATTACTGGATGTGCTACTAGAGCTAAAGCCTATCATATAGAAATAGACTGGTGATATAAATATTATTGCCACCAATGTAAATAATAGATATCGCTTATACTTAGTATATCTATAATGATTTCCTTGAGCTTTAGAAACACAGATTACTAACAATATCAATATAGCTGGTAAGATCAATACACTCTTAGAAGCAAATAAAATATTCTTCAACATCGATATAGCAATAGCAATAAGAGCGACCTTCCGAATAGAGGAAAACCGAGAGAAAGAGAATATAAAAATAGGAAGACTACTGATCGACATTGATAACCATGTTAATAATCGGCTGTTTTCAGTAGCATCAAATCGACCAGCAACACCAGAGGATGAGAGTAGTGGAATTTTTCCAGGTAGAATCATGTTGAAAACGATATCCAGAATTAATATCAATATAGACATTATCAGTAATATTAATTGAAAATCTTTAGGGACATGATCTTGTAAAGATATATTTTTTATAGGAAATAAAAAAACAACAAACAAGAACGAAACAAGGAAAAAAAGAATAATCAAAGATGAAATTGTTATATTAAATAGAAATATAGTCAACAGATAACCAGCTGTCGCTGGAGATAAAACCAAAAAGAGAGTAATATAAAATGGATCATATTTATTTAACACAAAACGTTTAAAAAACAAATATAAGACTAATGATGATAAAAAATTAGCGACTATAACTAACAGTACGAGAGTTAAAATATCATACTGCTCGACCAATGCTAGAATTCTCATATTAATCTATACCCCATACTTTCCCTCTACCTACTATTTTTCTATAAAAATTAGCTATCTCATGATAAAATCGAGCCCCTAACACATTAAAAATAAACAGCTTAAAAATTATTCTAAAATACACACTCATATTCACGTAAAAAGGTATCTTAATACCTAATTCTTTACAGATTCTCTTAGATTCAAAAAGAGCTTTTCTCAGGTGGGCAATATTTGTTGAAATCCCACCGTTCTGCATTCTCACAATTTTCAGGGGGATATATAACGGTTCTTTTTTTTGAATATTGCTTAAAAGAAGATAACTGTCACCAGCAATTTTATATCCAATACCAAAGCAGTTTTCTTGGTCAAAAATCGTTCTTCGGTGAAAAACCTCCGGATGCATCGGAAGCTTAGGTCTAAAACCATCCCATTGCCCTTTAATCTCCTTCCAAGGCCGATCAATTTCTTCAAGTTCTATACGTTTCGTGGGCGAGATCAACATAAGTTTTCCATAAACTAAATCATATGACTCAGAGAGTTGCTTCAATTCGGATACAACACTATGAATTGTATGACTATCGGCTAATTCGTCCCCCGCCCCTAAAAATTGAACCCATTCACCTTTGATATAAGGAAGCACCTTATTCCAAGCATCGTAGATTCCGGAATCCGGCTCACTGAGCCAATAGTCGATGACATCTTCATTCTGTTTAAGAATCTCAACCGTGTCATCCTTTGATGCACCGTCGGCAATAATCCACTGAATATTCGGATAATTCTGAGCCCGAATAGACTCTATCGTCCAATGTAAGTCCTTTGCGGCATTAAACGTTGAGGTAATAACAGTAATCAGCGGCTGTTCAGGAGTCCCTTGCTTGACGCCATCAGTCAACTCCCGCCCACCTTCAATACGAGTCTGTAACACCTAGATACCTCTTAACTCTTGCTGATGCTCAACAAACCATTGATAGGCATCGCTTAAACCATTTTCAAGATCGATTTGAGCCTGCCAACCCAGCGCTTTCAAACGTTCAACACTCATGAGTTTACGAGGCGTTCCATCCGGTTTGGTCGGATCAGTTGTAATTTGTCCCTGAAACCCAACAACTTTTGCAATCGTTTGAGCGAGTTCCAGAATTGTACAATCCAGCCCGGTTCCCACATTAATATGACTGAGCATTGGCTGGGTATTTTCTTGATAAACAGCATCATCCAGATTCATAACAAAAACAGAGGCCTCAGCCATATCATCGACATGTAAAAACTCTCTCTTCGGTGCTCCGGTTCCCCAAATCACGACTTCTTCTAATCCAGATAGTTTTGCTTTATGAATACGACGAATCAGTGCAGGGACAACATGACTGTTCTCTGGATGATAATTATCTCCCGGGCCATAAAGATTGGTTGGCATCACACTACGATAATCCACACCATATTGACGATTATACGACTCACACAATTTGATACCGGTAATTTTGGCAATTGCATAAGGCTCATTTGTCGGTTCAAGATACCCATTCAAAAGTTCTGACTCGAGCATCGGCTGCTCTGCCAGTTTCGGGTAAATACAGGAAGAACCGAGAAACAGCAGCTTCTTGACACCACTCACGTAGGCTTGATGGATAACATTCGTTTCAATCATCAAATTATCGTAAATAAAATCAGCAGGATATGTGTTATTCGCATGGATCCCACCGACTTTAGCCGCGGCAAGGTAGACTTCATCGATCTGCTGCTCGGCAAAAAAAGCAGCAACTTGAGCCTGATTTCTTAGATCCAATTCTTTAGAAGAACGAGTCACAATGTGTTGGTACCCTCGACGCTGTAATTGACGAACAATAGCACTTCCAACCATACCATTGTGGCCGGCTACAAAGATCCGGGCATTTAAGTTTGTCATTTCAGTTCTCCAGAGAAACAGGGACTTCAAATCCGTTTGCTTTCATAAACGCATGTTGCTGAGCAATTTTTAGGTCTTCAGCAATCATCTCTGAGCACATTTCCTGAACCGTTGTTGTTGGCTCCCAACCTAATTTCTGTTTTGCATAACTCGGATCACCCAGCAATGTTTCAACCTCTGCAGGGCGGAAGTAACGAGGGTCAACACGAACAATAACATCACCAACTTTAACCGATGGAGCCTTATCACCTTGAATGGATTTGATGACTCCAACCTCTTCCACACCATTACCTTGAAACTCAAGTTCAATACCAAGCTCAGCAGCACTCCATGAAATAAACTGACGCACAGAATATTGAACGCCTGTTGCAATCACAAAATCTTCTGGCTGCTCCTGTTGGAGCATCAACCATTGCATTTCAACATAATCTTTCGCATGGCCCCAGTCGCGCAAAGCATCCATATTACCCATATACAGACATGTTTCTAATCCCTGAGCGATGTTTGCAAGGCCTCGTGTGATTTTTCGGGTAACAAATGTTTCACCCCGCCGAGGAGACTCGTGATTAAATAAAATGCCATTACAAGCGTATATACCGTAGCTTTCCCGGTAGTTGACGGTAATCCAATAAGCATACAGTTTAGCCACAGCGTAAGGAGAACGAGGATAGAAAGGAGTCGTTTCTCTTTGAGGAATTTCTTGTACTAAACCATATAACTCGGATGTTGAAGCCTGATAGAAACGCGTTGTTTTTTCCAGCCCAAGAAAACGGATAGCTTCTAATAAACGTAATGTTCCCATAGCATCAACATCTGCAGTATATTCTGGGGACTCAAATGATACTGCGACATGAGACTGTGCGCCTAGATTGTAGACTTCATCGGGACGAATTTGCTCTAGAATTCGAGTTAAATTCGAGCTATCTGTCAAATCACCGTAGTGAAGTTTCAGTTTTGGATCCACGTCATGCGGATCTTGATATAAATGATCGATTCGTTGCGTATTAAATGATGAAGCACGTCTCTTAATACCATGAACTTCATATCCTTTTTTCAGTAATAATTCTGCGAGATAAGAACCATCCTGACCGGTAATACCGGTAATTAATGCTTTTTTCATCATAAAATATCTTATAGTTTAATATATTCGGAGATTTTCTTAATGACACTCTGCGACGTAATTCTTTGTATATCAAGTAAGCTTCCACGGCCAAATCTTGCAATCTTCTCCTTTTCATTGCTAATCTCCTCCAGTTCTGGGGGATAGATTGCAAAATATCGGTCACATAAGTAATTTGGGTATGGTGTGAAGCGACCATAATGATTTCCATTGGAAACGACGAAGATATTAGGATGTTGTAAAGACACAGCAATATGCGGAATGGCAGTTTCATTCGATAAAATCAGTGTTGAACGAGCAATGAGTTCAACCAATTCCACCTGCGTTGTTTTTCCTACATAGTTGACACACGGGCATGTTGTATATAATAGGTTTTCTAAATGCTTCCCTAAAATAATGTCGTTAGGAGAGCCACCCAAAATAATCTCAAATCCGTATTTATGATAAATATATTTTGCCACTTCAGCATACTTTTCAACCGACCACTGCCGAAATATCGCACTAGCACCAATAAAAATAAATGCATATCGTTTAGGTAAAGTCAAAGAAGACTCAACTGGAGCATCTAGATAAGGCCGTACATGTGTGAGTTCCCTTTCTAAAAACCGAGTAAAAAACTGACGATTTCTTTCAAATTCAAAAACAATATCATCATCATGATACAGTTCGGTATACAATGACTGACTATTTTTACGATATTTCTGATTCTGATTTAAGAGATCACCAAACCACGCTATCTTGCTGGGTGCCGGAATAGCTTTAACGATGTCTTCAAGGGGATATCCTTCTCTACTATAGCAAGGATACAAAACCATCTCTACATTATTCAACATTCCTAACTGAGATAAGATCTTGGTTCTATATAAAAAATTTCTTATAAACTTCTTACGATTTAATGGAAAAAATTGGTCAATACAAACAGAATCACAATATTGTGCAATTTCCATCCAAGAATCATTTCCAATTAAAACTATTTTATAATTAATTTTTTCAAGGTAATATAAAAAGTTCCTTAATAGTACATAATCCCCCATAGCATCCGGCTTAAAAACAACCAGAACATTTTTCTTGGGTATGCTCTTTTTTAGAAAACAAATACTAACTACTACATACAGTTTTGATATATAAAAAGCTAAAGAATAATATATTTTTAAACTACACCTTTTTAATCTAATCATACATCCACTATTTAGATATTATTTTATTATAATCACTTTGTAAAAGGCTTCTTGACTTAGATACTCTTTCACAAAAAATATGAATAATTTTTCTAGCTATTTTATTTTTTATAAGAAATAGTTTCGCCGAACTTATTGTATCTCTAGAAAAAATATGATAAGAATCATTAATCATATAGTATTTTAAGTTAAATTTATTTGCGAGCATAGCAAGTGATTTCTGTTGATAAAAGGTGACATGCTGCCCTGTATGAAATGAGTAATACCACCAATTTAAAGGAGGGTTATCAACAAAAGTCTGAGTCGAAAATATCAACAGATCCGGATTATATTCATCTATATTCTCACTCAAAAATTCTATTGGGTTTGACAAATGTTCCATAACTTCAAAAGCTAATAATACTTTTATATTCTTGACATTATCACCACAAAATTCACTTGAGAACAGATTTTCACAATACTTATCTGAAGAGTAACAATGAATACCTCGATCCCGCAGCAATCTTGTTAAAATACCATATCCCCCAGCACTATCAACGACTCTATCATGAACACGATTCAAAATACTTAAAATTGTCAAAACCATTTTAGCATTATAATTGTTTCTGTCTAACAGACCGATATCTGAGTTAGCAATTGCATCACTGTATGCTTCATCAAGCCAATAAGGTGTCTCTGTTTTTATAATTCCACAATGACTACATTTGTAATAATTCACATCGTATTTCCCCAAAACTTTCTCTTGGAAAATAAAATTCACCTCGTTGGAATCGATTGGACATTTACACATATATTCCCTTAAAAATCACTTCTCTAACCAATTAGACAAATCCTTTTTAAGGATTGTCTCGAGCTTACGAATATCATTCTTATAATAGTCAATCAGATAATTTTTATCTTCAGATTTTATAGATTCTCGAATTAGATTTGCACTACTTATTTTTCTCTTAATTCTATTTATCAACGATTTAGGGATTAAGGATTTAACAACAGGCTTAATTGTATTAGCAAAAATTCCTCTACCATTTGAAAAATCATGAATAAACTTAGATCGAGGTCTACCTGATTCATTAAACTTCTCCACACCACTGACATTAATGACATTTTCATCGACATTCAAAAATGAACAGATATCATTTAGTAGCCAATCTAAATTACGAAGGTCCTCATAAGTGTATATTTTCACATTCTCAAAGTTCTCAATATATTCTTTTACAGATTGACTATATAACCCCGCTCTTTTGAAATGGTACGTCCACCCCCAGTTATCAGCCAAACGTTGCTCTTCATGATCAAGAGCCTCACGGAAAGATAGCGTTTCCCACCCTTCACGAATGTGATGCATATAACTAGAAAATGCTCTTTCGACAGGGTTTCTTAAAATAATAATTATTTTAACTTGTGTCCCCACATATTTCTTTATATTTTCGATACTACGAGTAGAGTAATATAAGTAATCATTTGAGATATCACCACAGACTTTATCCTCATTCCCAGCAAAAATATTTCGATAATCGTCATCATCAGTAATACCTTCATTACTATAATATTCCGCACCGAGACCTTTGAAATCTTTATCTAGTTTAGAAAAAAAACGGCACTCTTTTACATCTGGGATAAAAATATCCGGATGATCGTTCAAATAATGGAATAAAGAAGTCGTTCCCGATTTAGCAGCACCAACAACAATAAAGTCAATTTTCATAATCGATTATATATTAACAATTTTAGTAAGAACAAGTAATTTAAATATAGCATAAGAAAGTAACTTCTTTATTTTAAAAACAAGTGAGTTATCATTATTATTGGTATATTTTATCTGCGATATAGTTACACCTTTTTTTTGTAACCCACATAAAAATTGGATACTAGAATTCCTTTCCTTATACTTTCTATATGCTTCTGACACAGAGTTTTTTCCTTCTTCAGAGTTAATACTATTTATTAATTTAATAAAAAATAGATTAACATCATTAAAAATAACATCCACTAAATTATAACTTTTTTCAGCTGCTCTCAAATTAACGCAGACATTACCACTTTGATATGTAATTTTTCTTGGTATATCATTGTTTAGCAGCTCAATCCAAAAACAACTGTAAGCATGTGACGTATTATATAATCTTTTAAAATTATTATCAGAAAATAGTGACTTTCTTATCAGAAGAGCACCATAAGTGCATTTATTATAAAGATGTAGGTATTTTTCATACTTCGATAAACCTTCAATATTTACAGGTTCTGAATGTACTGGTGAAATCAATTTCCCCTCACCATCTATCCAGTTTGCATTAACGACAGCTAAATCAATATCATCATGAATAAGTTTATCTAAAATAATAAAAGCATTTTTTTTGAAATAATCATCATCACCTAATAAGTAGACATACTCGCCTTCTGACATATTGATCACAAAGTGCATATGTTTATCTAAAGATAGTCGTTTTTCTTGTTTGACGTACTTTATATTTCTATGTATTTCATTGAGTTGTTGTATATATAGTTCTACTTCGGTGTAATCAGAATCTGAAGAATTGTTAGATATACATATTTCAAAAGGTATTATACTTTCTTCCTGATGATAGATAGAGTAAAGTGCTTTAAATAAATAATAGGGCCTGTTCAAAGTAGGAATACAAATGCTTAACATATCATCTCCACAGAAGAGAACGGAAAGTAAATACAAATAAATCTTTACAGAAAAAATAATTAACAACAAATGATTGAACAATCTGGGCGATTAATATTGCAATTGGAGCACCAATAACCCCCATAGACTGAACAAGATAAACATTTAAAACCAAAGCTAATAAAGCTCCGACTATAGTTTGAATTAATATTATTTTAGGTTTTTTCTCATTGATAACCCAAATAGTTTGGCAACACCCTATACACACAGGTAAAAAAGATAATAGATGAACGATAAATATATATTTACTTAAAGAAAAATCAGCACCATATAAAAAAGGAATCAGATAGTACAATAAACTTCCATAGAGCAAAATACTAAAAAAGCTGCCCCACCAAAAAACAAACATTAACCGTTGATATAATAAAAAATATCGTTCTTTATTGTTTTTAGACAAACTTGCTAGAATAGGGGAAAAACTTGTAACTATAATACCTGGAACAAAAAATATCATTTCAGCAAGATTTGCACCAACAGAGTATAATCCAACAGCTCGATTTCCTAAAAAATATTCTACGGTCATAATCCCAGAACGCATAAATGTTATCACTGCAAGGTTAGAGATCATTAAAGGGAAAGATTCTCTTAATATTTCTAGATAATAACTATCATATCGGAATTTAGGTAAACGTATTACAAATACTAATTTATATTTACGGTAGAGTAGATATATCAAAATAAAGCTTATCGTTATAATTTCTAGAGGGACAGCAATTAAGTAAAAAGAAACTGAACCACCATACCATATAATAAAAACCTTAAACAATGCAGAAAAAACATAAGCAATTATTTTAGCAATTACTGTATATTTGCTTTTAATTTCACTTTGAAAAAACAAATCACAAACATTACCTAATGAAAAGATTAAACCACAAGATACTATAGCAATTGCTAAGAAATTTTTTCCAAGAGAAAATGCAAAAAAAATACTCAGGAAAAAACTTAAAAATGCAGAAATAAGTCTTAGAGATACTGTAACATTCAATATAAACTTTTTATTATCTTTGGACTGACTTAACTCTCTAACAATAATTTGATTTAACCCAAGAAGATTGATTGCATCAAAGAAAGCAACAAAAGCAATAGCGTAGCTAACTTCACCATAATACTCTGCTCCCATTTTCCTTGCCAAATATATATTCACAAGGACACCAATTATCAATCTAACAAATTTATCCAGAACAAGCCATCCTGAATTAAATATAGATGAAATTATTTTATCTTTCAAAACAATCATTTAAATTCATTCAAGTATAGTTCAGATAACCCACTATCTATATTATGTGATGCTTTCCACCCTAGACTAGACAATGCACTAATATCAGCACAGCTTTTCATTAGCTCATGATTTCTATATTTCAACGCACCATACAAAGGTTCTTTATTATAACCTGTTAGAATACATATTTTCTCTACTAGTTTCTTTATTTGTATTGGGTTACCTGTACCTATATCTATTTTATCATATCCACTAAATTGATGAATGTGTTGTATCACTGTTTCAATCGCGGTCAATAAGTCTTCTATATATATATAATCTCTATATTGTTCCCCGGGTGTTAATTTAATTTCATCACCACGAATACAGAGTTGAAAAATATTATTAATAAATGAATTATGACACTGAACCCCATAAAACCCTTCCAGATTCAGATTGATATAATCAATATTGTGCAGGTGTGAATAATGAATGAAAATTTCGTTGAGATGATGTTTTGTTAGAGAATACAAGTTCATATTTTTGGGTAAACTACTCCCACAATTAATAATTCTAAAATTTTTATTTTCTTCAAGTATGCTATCGATAATTTTTATAGGGAACGTAACATTCGCCTCTAAAATTTCATTGATTGACTCTCCATTTCTTCCATAGCATGTTACTGTATTAATAATTAACTCTGGATTAAAATTTAAAATAGATTGTTTCCATTCAGGATGGTTTATATTGACAACTTGACAATATTCACTAGAAAACGGATGTCTAACCAACCCAACTATAGAATTGTTTTTTTGTGATAAATACTTGGCTAGATTTCTCCCCAAGTAGCCATTTAGCCCTAGTATTATAATTCTCATATTATTATGAATAACTCAGCCCAAAAAACTCTTCAAATTTATGAACAATATAGTCAAAATGAATTATATCTAGTCCAGGATACAAACCAATCCAGAAGGTTTGATTCATAATTCGGTCAGTGTTGATTAACTCTCCAACAACTCTATAATTTATATCCGAAAAATAAGGTTGACGTGTCAAATTCCCAGCAAATAACAGTCGTGTCCCTATCTTGGCTTCATCTAAAAATTGAATCAACTCTACACGATTTACTCCTGCACTTTCTTTTAATGTAATAGGAAATCCGAACCAAGACGGTTCTGAATTATTTGTAGCCTCTGGTAATTCAATAAAATCAGTACAACCCTGTAATTTTTCCTTTAAATAGATAAAGTTTTCTTTCCGTTTTCGAATAAATTCCGGCAGTTTGTCAAGTTGAGCTAATCCGCAAGCAGCTTGCATATCTGTAATTTTAAGGTTGTAACCTAAATGCGAATAAGTGTACTTATGGTCATAACCATAAGGTAGAGTTCCCAATCGCTGGCAAAAACGTTGTCCACAAGTATTGTCACATCCTGGGTCACAGTAACAGTCTCTTCCCCAATCTCTAAATGATTCGATAATTCGTCTTAATTTACCTGATTGAGTAAAAATTGCACCACCTTCACCCATAGTAATATGGTGAGCTGGGTAAAAACTTACCGTTGCTATATCACCAAAAGTACCGACATGCTTGCCATCATAAAGCGTTCCTAAAGCATCGCAGCAGTCTTCAATAAGCCACAAGTTATATTTGACCGCAATCTGCTTAATTTCCTTGAGATTAAACGGATTTCCTAACGTGTGAGCAATCATGATTGCTTTGGTTTTTTCTGTCACAGCAGCTTCAACTAACCGCGCATCCACATTATAAGTTGGTATATCTACGTCAACAAAGACTGGAATTAATCCATTCTGAATAATGGGGTTCACAGTTGTTGGGAATCCTGCAGCCACAGTAATCACTTCGTCCCCTGGTTTGAGGGCACGATCCTTTAGCTTTGGTGATGTCAGTGCAGTCATTGCTAATAAATTCGCAGAAGAGCCTGACGTCGTTGTCAATACATGCCCCCCACCAAAGAATTCGCCTAATTTTTTCTCAAAAGCTCGATTAAACCGACCCGTTGTCAACCAGCCATCTAAGGATGCTTCAACCATATATTGAAGCTCTTCTTTACCAAGAACTTTACCAGAAGGTGGGATAACATCTGCACCCGGATTAAAAGCCTTATGTTGATATTTTTGTTCAGCATATTGGCTTACTAATTCTGCGATTTGAGTTCGTAGTTCTTGCTCAGTCATGCTTAATCTCTGCTCTCGATATAATTTTTAATTTCATTCAAACCATAATCTTGCATATTTTCACCACCTAACCATGCATGGTGCCAATTCACAATACCTTTTAAACTTTTGGATAAATTCCAACGAGGATGCCAATCCAGCAGTTGAGCTGCTTTAGAGCAATCTAATTTTAAGTAATGAGCTTCATGAGGATGTTCGCCTTTTGTAACTCTCCATGATGCGCCATTCCCCCAGAACTGAGCGAGTTTATCAACAATATATTGAACGGTACGGACATCGGCACTATAAGGGCCAAAATTCCACCCGCCGCTATAGTCAGCCCCTTGCTCATATAACTTTTCCGCTAATGTCAAATATCCGGATAAAGGTTCAAGGACATGCTGCCAAGGCCGGATCGCATTTGGGCTACGAATCTCAACTTCTTGTTGTTGTTCAAATGCCTTTAACACATCAGGGATTAACCGATCTGATGCCCAGTCTCCTCCACCGATGACATTACCAGCTCTGGCTGAGGCAATTGCAACACCATGTCTGGCATAATTATCAGGATTAAAATAAGAATTACGGTATGCGCTGATAACTAACTCGGAGCATCCCTTACTATTAGAATAAGGGTCATATCCTCCCATGGGGTCAACTTCACGATATCCCCACACCCATTCACGGTTCTCATAACATTTATCACTGGTTACACATACAACCGCACGGACAGAATCAATTTGTCGAATCGAATCCAGTAGATGAACCGTCCCCATCACATTACTTTGATATGTTTCAATGGGATTTTCATAGGAATATCGTACCAACGGCTGAGCAGCCATATGAATCACAATATCAGGACAAAAGGTTTTGATAGCCTGACAGAGTTGCTGGTAATTACGGATATCACCAATCTGGTGCTCTGAACACAACTCATCAAGCTTTGCAACATGGAATAGACTTGGTGTCGTAGGCGCTTCAAGAGAAAAGCCTTTGACTTGCGCTCCCATCAAAGCCAGCCATGATGTCAACCAGCTCCCTTTGAAACCGGTATGACCTGTTATAAATACTTTCTTTCCTTTCCAAAATAATGGATTTGCCATATCACTACTCCCACAACTTCCATGGAGCTTGGCGAGTCTCCCATAATTCCTCAAGTTTCATTTTGTCACGCAGCGTATCCATAGGTTGCCAGAAACCGTCATGGCGATAGGCCATTAATTCCCCATCCGCAGCCAGCTGATTCAATGGGTTTTGTTCCCAAGTGGTCTGATCGTCATCAATCAAGTCAATGACTTTAGGGGAGAGGACAAAGAAACCGCCATTAATCATGGCCCCGTCCCCTTTCGGTTTTTCCTGAAATGAACGCACTGAATCTTGCTCTATCGTAAGAACACCGAAACGCCCGGGAGGATAAGTGGCTGTCAGTGTCGCAAGCTTGCCATGGGAACGATGAAAATCTAATGTCTTGGCAATATTGACATCGGCAACACCATCACCATAGGTAAAGAAAAACTCAGACTCATCCTTAATATACTCTCGAACACGTTTCAACCGCCCCCCGGTCATTGATTCCTCACCGGTATCCACTAATGTAACTTTCCAAGGATCAGCCCGTTTATGATGGACATGCATATGATTTTTTGCCATATCAAAAGTAATATCCGACATGTGCATAAAGTAATTCGCAAAATATTCTTTAATCACATACCCTTTATAACCGCAGCAAATAATAAACTCATTTACACCATAAAAAGAATATATTTTCATGATATGCCAAAGAATAGGTTTCCCACCAATTTCAACCATTGGTTTCGGCTTGATCACTGTTTCTTCACTTAGCCGAGTACCTAATCCACCGGCTAAAATCACAGCCTTCATAAATCACTCCAATAATTATTATTCTACGGACATCAAAGAAATTTATCACATAGAAATATCATTCTGAAAAAATAAACACCTTACAGAATTATATGAACTAACCGTGGTATAACCCATATTACTACTGAGAATTATCATTTATTTTATTGTTAATAATTAACTGTCTAACGAAAACAATTAATACAGCAATAAATCCACCCAGTACACATGCAATTGCTATAATTAACAATCGTCTTGGTTTAACTGGACCAGTAGCAACTACTGCCGGGTCTACAGTTTTAAGAACGTATTCTTGGTGGACTTTGGTTAACATTAATTTCTTTGTTTGTTGCTCAACCAGCTGATATAACATTGAACGAGTATCAGCCAAACTTGTCTGAAGAACCTGCTGATTTAAATAATTGATACTATTCTGAGCATCAGTCATATCCTGAAGGCGAATCTCATGATTCAAATCTTCTACTAACCAATTTACCCACTGCTGAGATATATACGGAGAATAAAAGTCAACACTAATTGTGATCATTTTTGCCTCAGTATCAATATCAATCTGTAATATTTCTCGCTTAAAATAATGGATGGCGACAAGCAATTTCGGCTTGATGACTCTTCCTTCTTTACTCACCCATTGACTGCTCTTTACATCGTATATATCGGAGTTATATATTAGCTCCTCACTCTCTTTATCCCATCCTTCTGCAGCCATTAAAGGAACTAATAAATCATGTTTCAGAATAAAGTTTCCGATAAATTTTCGAGATTGAAGTACCTGTATAGCATACAACGCTTTTTGTACTCCTGAATAACCATTACCAACATTAATACCAGCTAGCGATGCCAAGCCTCCAAATCGACTCGCAACAGACTCGAGCTGAGACGTTGTATCAGCTGTTGTTGGCGTGAGCAGAACATCAGCCCGATAAATATCAGGTTTCATAAATGCATAAATGCCCCCGACAATTGCGAAAAATAAGGTACAGGTAATAATGAACCATTTGGCGCGCCACAATACAGCAAACAACACGCTGAAATCTATCTCATCATTCATTTCTTTTGGCTGTGATATCGGAGACCTAGCTTCCGGAAGATCGATAATTCGTTGGCTTTTATGTTCAGTCATAAATAGTCATTGCCCTTCTAATTCCCAAACGTCTATCGTCACTGACTCACAACGTATATTGATTACTATTAAAAAATCAATCATTTAATTGCATTCCATGCGACACCTATCTGATACATCATTTGTGTTGCAGTACTAAATGTACTTAAACCGTCCAGATAATCTGTATCAATCGGAACAACAATAGTGTCTCCGGGCTCTAAAGGTTTCTCTGAACGAACAAACCAGTGAGATTGATTAGGTAACATTACCGCACCATTAGCCCGAATCACATAAACACGGTCTGTATCCGCCTGTTTTTTCTCTCCGCCGGCTAAGTTAATGTATTTCTCGACAGACATGCCGGATTTGAATGTGAAATTACTTGCGATTTGTACCTGGCCAAGGACAGAAATAGTATTTCTTCGTGGCGGAATATAAAGCTTGTCGCCATCTTCAAGCATGACATCATCTTGGGCGTTACCTAATAGAATATTAGGCAAGTCAATCACTAAACGGCCAACAGCAGGAATATCTAACAGATCATCGACAACTTTCATCGCTTCTGTCGGAGATGAGGTATACGTTGCAGCACTACTTTGACGTCGGAGTGTCAGTGAAGCGATCTCTTGCCGGAGATTATTGGTGACCATTTTCATCCGCTGCTCTTCTTGTAAACGGAGAACCTCACGACTAAAGACTGCACCTTGCGGATAGGCAAACTGGGAAAGTCCCCCTGCACGCTTCACTAAATCTTGAATTGTTTCGCCCTGGCTAATCGTGTAACTTCCGGGATGCATCACTTCTCCCTGAATCTCCACAATATTGTTTGTCTTCCAGTTCGTTTTACGTTGAATCACAATTCGATCTTTTGATTCGAGCAAAAAGTTATCATTAGGATTGGTCAGCGATTTCAGTAAATCAAACTGCTGGTGATGAATCGCAATTGTGCCGGGCATCGGAACAACCCGGGACAACTCAGCCTCATCTTTAGCCGCCGACTCCAACAGCCCACCAGCCGCAGCAATTGCATCTTTTAGGCTGCCGCCTTCAACCAGCGGATATACGCCCGGATAACGAACAGCGCCACTGATTTCATAGACTTTCGCTCTCTCGCCATTGACTGCTTGTAGTTGTAACCGGGTAATTAAGGGTTCTAATAATCTCGCACGCGACGCAGGATCACTGTTTTGCATTTCCTGCTGACTTTTGTCGTTATCCTGGATAGCTAACTTAGGCTTTTCACTATCAACCAGTTCAATTCCGGTTACTTCATCCCGCTTTTTAGGGTGCTTCAGCGTCTTCTGTTTTTCAGCATGAGTAAACAAATCATCGGATGTTGCCGGCTGTCGTTGTACGGACTCACTCTTCCATTCATTCAAGGAAATATCGCTAGCAAAAACAAAAAGTTGATCATTTGACTGCAATAAAAGATCATCCGCTGAATTCATAATATTGATGGCATGATTCAAACTAAATTGTAAGACTTTGATGTTATGTTTATATCCCGTTTCGCGCACAATGATCGCGTAATCAAGATCCGCATTCGGTGCCAGATCATCCGCTGAAGAGAATAAATCCGACACTCTCATTCCCTGAGAATAGGCATACGCACCTTGCCGAATTGCTGCACCTCTCACAATCACTGCATTTTTTAATACACCACTAACTGGGTTAATCGTAATATCATCACCATCTTGCAGGACAAATGACTGGTCTTTATCTTGGGTCAAATCAAGTGTATGGATATGAATTCCATTGTTTTGATAGCGCTTAATCTGAAGTTGAGGTAAATAAGCACTCGCTTTACTTCCTCCGGCAAGCTCCATGAGCTGCTCAATGGTAGTTCCCGATTTGATTTCATAAATCGCAGGACGTTGTATTTCGCCTCGGATGCTGACAGAAGCACCTTTGGGGCCAACAAATATAGTATCACCTGATTGCAGCCGAATATCATTTTGCTTATTTCCATCTAATAACAAATGATATAAATCCAATTGTGTAACAACTTGATTATCCCGACGAACAGTAATCTTTCTTAATGAACCACTTTTATTAAATCCCCCAGCCGCAATTAATGCCTGAGTGACAGTAGCTAGACTGGGAATATTGTATGCACCCGGATGATAAACATCACCAGTAACATAAACTTGCATCATTCGTAATGAGCCAAGTGAAATAGCGACATCAACACCCAATATCTGTTTTTTGATTCGTTCAGTCAGATTGGCTTTCAACTCACTAAAAGTCTGACCGGCCACATGAATCGGCCCCAGTTCAGGAAACTGGATAGAACCATCTCGTGAAACACTCAGGCTATAACTACTATTCTGGCTGCCGAACAGTTGCACACGAATTTCGTCACCAGCGGCAATCAGATAATTATTCGGAACCGGTAAATCATCAACGGGGGTATAGCTTGAAGGCTGGCCTGAGAATAAATCATAACCAAAGTCAACTAATTGTTCAGAGCTACCGCCCTGTTCTATTTGAGTGTCATCCTCTGTTTTTGGTTTTTTATCAACATTTCTCGGCTGTATCGTCTGAACTGGCTGAGACATCTCTCCAGCCTCACCCGAGCCCATCAAAGTTGACAGATCAACACCATATTGCCGAGCCAATGCCTGCTGTTGCGCTGGTGATAACTGCTTAAATTGGGCGAGTTGTGATGCGGTGAAATTGGCAGACCAAGAAGAAAAACTACTAAAGAAAACAAAAAAAACTATAACTAATCTGAATAGAATATATCTCATCAAGTTCATCCAATGTCCAAACAATTGATAGTGAATCGATTAAAAACGAAAATCCCAGTTAACCCAGTAATTCCATTTATCGGTTTGATTATTTTTTGTATCAGGAATGAAATCAGAGCCTAATGTCAGGCGACTATTTGCCAACGGCAGACGCACGTAGGCCGTTAATTTTTTCAGGGTTTCATCATCTGTCTGCTGATAACTCTGCCCTTGCAATGTCCATTCCCAGCTATCAGGCGTGATCCAAAGTAGTTTCAATGATGTTGCTTCCCCGCCATCCATGCCATTGATTGACTGATAGTCATGTTGCCCAACCATTGTCGTACGATCAGACAACATGTTTCGCCATTGTTGCTTTGCTTCATCAGTTAACTGCTTGACCTCTGCAACCCAACGTAACGACTGCCCACCAAGATCAAACTGGCTTTGCCAGCCGATGACCAGAGAACCCAATGAGCGATCATTGACTAAACTGGCTCCCTGCGCATAAATACTCTGAGTCAAGACGGTTCCCACATTTAATGCTGGCAGGCTCAAGCGAATATCAACACTATATTGCTCTTGTTCACCGTCCTGCGGTTGAACTGACCCCGTCAAATATCCATCCCAGTCGGGTTTATCAAACCACTTCTGATAAACCAAACCAATATTCAACCGGTTGACAGGACTAAACTCAAATCGATTCGACCACTGCTTATCATTCCGGTTTGGTGTTTCATTAAATCCCCAGAAAGTTTCAGCATGCCAGCTACCGAGTATCGGCCAGTCATAGGCATCATAAGCCAAGCTAAAACCGGGCACAGTGTTACGCGTATATCCCCAAGCCAGATTGTAGATCGAAGTCGGGCCCCACCAATGTTGCAGACTGCCAAAAGTTGCACTCAGATTTCCCAAATTAACAGCAATATAACTATCATCCAGTCCATAGTCAGTGTCTTCATTGCCGAATTTATCCGGCGAACGTTGATAGCTGGCTGCAACACGAAAAGCATATTCACTTTCTACGAGTTCATAACTCGATTTCACCTGCCAGTGTGTGGTTAGCGGTGCGGCAAAACTCCTGTCGTCCCGAGGAGCACGAGCGTACCCCAAAGAAACATGCTTGTTGCGGCTATTTCCTATAGAATCTTGGCTTAAAGCGTAACTGAGATGTTGATAGGCTTGCTCAAGCGACGGGGGGAGTTGAACCATCTGCATCAGCTGCAGATCGGTATCAAGGCGAGACCAACGTATTGGATAGGAATTGATAGGTACAGAGATAAGACCAGCATCCGCCAGCATCTGTAGATCAGACCTAAGATAGGCATCATTCATGGGTAACCAAGGTGCCGCTTCACTTTTCAAAGAAAAAAGCAACGGTAAACCAATAAGATAAAATGAAAAGAATCTTAGAGTTATATTTTTAGCCAACAAGATTATACTCACACCACAAAAATAAACTGACGGTAATTAGAAGAAAGAAGATTGGTTCAAGTACGCTACCGCCCTTGGGTCAGCCTCCCAGAAAGCATGCTAAGACTCATCCTTGTACTCAAAACAAACACTCGCACATCGCGAGTAAATACGGTCAAAAACGTTGTCTGGATCAGATTCTCAAAAAAATACGCAGTGTACCCGATCTATTTTCATTCTAACTAAGTGTCAATGTGTCAATATTAGAATTTTTAGACAAAACAGTTTAAAAATCCAGATATGCTATACATATTAGAATTGCTCACTGCTTAAATACAATATAAATAGGTAATATCATATAAAGAACAAACAATAAATCACCTGAAAACGTCCAGATATTTATACCTGTGTTTCATAGTATTAGTAGAGAAAATCCAATTTGGCAAATGCTCAATTAACCAATTGACACATAGTATTGATGTATCATTCTTACCATACGTCATATCACAAATTATTTAAGAAAAACCCTTATTTTTCATCTAGATAAAGTTACAATAATATAATTAAAAGCATAAGCCTGTCTAGACTTATGTTTTTAATTTGAGAATCAAATTTGAAACACCAATTTTCTGGATTACAATAACTAAATACATTCACCAGAAAATCTTATAAAACAGAGAACAAGAAAGGGAAGCACCTCTAAATCAAGTTAATGTGAAGGCAAAAAACGCAACAAGATGCGCATAAAAATCTTGTGGAAACAGATTATGAATTTTTTATAATAACTCAACATAAGCCGATAATTTCACACAGCCTAGTTTACATAACCTTCCCAAATGTATTATGTTTAATAAGCTCTTGTGTATTTTGTGAGCAACATCGATGTTAATGTTATTTCCTAGGAGATAAGTATGAAGAAAACGGCAATTACTTTACTGGCAATGTTTGCTTTCAGTGGTATTGCATATGCTGGCCCGTCTGCTGGAGTTGTTTCCGGTAGTGCCAGTGGGACTGGTGGTGCTGGTGCCGCCGGCGCAGGTGCCGCTGGTGCTGGTGCTGGTGCCGCTGGTAGTGTTGCAGCAGCGACTGGTGCAGCCGTTGGTGGAATAAGCGCAACTATTGCAGCAGCAACTGCAGCGATCGTTGCAGCGACAGCTGTCGCGGTCAGTGCTTCTAATGACACAACAACAACAGTGACTTCAGCTCAGTAACAGTAGTTATTGACTATTTGTTATGTAATAAAAACAACAGCCGTCTTTGGCGGTTGTTGTTTATTTCATTTGATTATGCCTCTATGACAAAATTCTTTCGTTGTTCTCACTATTATTACTTATTTTTCACACTATTACTCTTTCTTGCCGGATGTGCTCAAAACGCGCAGGACTTGTCTGAAACTATTCAGTCAGCTTTTTGGGGACCGGATAATCATGCCATTTCACCAGACAAGGTTGAGGAACTGCCTTACGCAAGCTTATATGTCAGGATGGGAGAAAACCCATTAGCCCTGATGATACTCACATGGGCCGAACCAACCAATTCACCAGAACATCCGGCCAATTTAAAGTGGCTGTCAGCGAACCGAGAAATGTTGGTGACACAAGCAGGTCGGGTGATTAAAACCGTCAATTTAAAAGAGGGCAACCTCATTCACCTTGAGTCAGCAAATATTGATCCACTGGTACTAGGGCTCCAGAAAGACACAACACCTCATTCTTGGAAATACAAAATAACTTGGTCTCCTGGATATCACACCCGCTATCAGGCGCTATCTACATTTACGCTACAAGAGATAGAAAACAAGCACTTGCCCAATGGAACTCAAGCCCTGCTTCATGTTATTGAACAGGTCGAGATTCCACAGATAAAACAACAATATCAGAATCACTATTGGCTCAATCCCCAATCGGGTGAAGTGATTGCAAGTGAGCAGTACATTTTTCCGGGGTCAGAAAGATTAACCCTTTCTCTCGGCAAGCGTTATGTGGGAGACAATCGCGGATGAAGTCATGGAAAGTCATCGTTTATTTAACCTTATGCATCAGCACTGGCGTGGGATCCGTTTCATTTGCTGCATCATCGACTGATGTAGAGATTCATTTTGAATCATCACCACAACGCCATCTCACCTACAATCATCGCCCTCGGCTCGATGAGGTTGTATTACAGGCGCTGAATAAAACGGACGCAGATAGGCGTAAGATCGACTGGTTCACATCCGGCATATATGACATCAATGTCGAATTAAAGTTAAAACAACAAGTTTTCGGCGTCATCGCAAAGCAGCAAGCCATTGCCAGTAAACGATATCATGGTTCTTGGTTCTATTGGTCACAGCTCAGAAACTCACTCGAATCACTACACTATGCGAAGCGAATTTTTCACACGATTGATCCAGATGCAACCCGCCTCAGTCTGCCACTGAATCCTAAACTGACCGGTAACTGGCTCATGACGCTAAAATACACGCCTAAAGATGTGCTGGTTTTAGGTGGCGTTACAAAACCGGGAAAACAAACGTGGCAGCCTCGTCTGGATGCGGGAAGCTATGCGCAAACAGCCGGGCTATTTGATAACACCATTTCGAAAGTCACGGTGATCCAACCCGATGGTAAGGTCGAACAACACCAGACGGGATACTGGAACTACTCTTTTTCAGAAATCGCCCCGGGGGCGATTGTTTATGTCCCTCTTCCGGTAGAAGAACTCCCTGTCATTTATCCAAATGATCGCCTCCAAAATCCTAACGACCTTGTTGTCGAGCTACTAAGAAACAGATTGCCATGATGAAACATTTATCCGGTGCTTTAAACTGGCCACCCTATGCATCCATGACGATAGCGACGATTGTCTTTGGCCTGAATTCGCTAAACGCCTATTCAGACGAGTTTAGCCCACCATCACTAACCCACTCCCAATCCGATTTCGGCGGTGTGGGATTAATTCAGATGCCGAGTGGCAGAATGATGCCCGAAGGAGCACTTGAACTGAATGCCACCAACAATGATGACTATATATACTACTCTTTGTCTCTACAGTTATTCCCTTGGCTGGAAACGACTATCCGCTACACCCAGATCCATGATTTGCTTTATAGCAACGATGCATCCTTTAGTGGTGATACAAAATATACCGACAAATCAGCCGATGTAAAACTGAGCCTTGTGGATGAAAATTTTTGGCTACCCCAAATTTCTGTCGGATTTAGAGATATTGGTGGTACGGGACTCTTTGACGGTGAGTTTATCGCGGCCAACAAACAGTTCGGCCCACTCGATTTTACCCTTGGTATTGGTTGGGGATATATCGGTAACCGGGGTAACCTATCCGGTGATCACCAGACCTCTTCCGACTGTGGCAGAAGCACAGGCTATCAGGGCTCCTCCACTAGCAGTATCTCTCTTGGAAATATGTTTACCGGATGTGCTTCGGTCTATGGCGGGGTCGAGTATCAGACGCCATTCGAACCACTGGTCTTAAAACTGGAATATGATGGGAATGATTATCAGAGCGACTTCCCCGTTACTCAGGGCAAGAAGCCCATGCATGTGGCGACACCGTGGAACGTCGGTCTGGTGTACTCTTTCACGGATTGGGCGCGTTTAAAACTGAGCTATGAACGGGGCAATACTTTCACCGCGGGTATCTCACTCAATACTAACCTCGCAACCCTGAGACCGGTCTGGATTGACGAACCACGTCCGGATTACCATCCGCAACCCAAGAAAAGCACGCTGTCAGAAGAAGAATGGCAACAACTCGTCGCTGATGTGCAAAAAATCGCTGGCTACCAGCAGGTATCATTCCGGCAAGATCAAGAGAGCAAGACCGTAACACTCACCGGGACTCAGCAAAAATATCGCCATAAAAAAGAGGCTGAACAACGCGCTGCATTAGTGATCGCTAACAGTGGTCTCGATGCCGATACCTATAAGATTGTTGAGACTGCGAATGGGCAACCTCTCACCGAAACACAGATCAACGCTTATGCGTTTGAGCGCGTCGCCAAGAATGATTATCCCGGGGCTGATTTTGATGATGCCAAAACAACAGGTGAACCCTCTGTTATCTCCGGAGAATTGAAGGCCCAAAGTTCCAAAAACTGGCAGTTTGGTCTCACCCCGTCCTTACAACAATCTTTCGGCGGGTCTGAGAATTTCTACCTCTATGCCATCGGGGTAAAGGCCAATAGTAGCTATCGGATGGGACAACATTTCATCCTTTCCAACAGCTTATACGGCAACATCACGGATAACTATGATAAATATAAGTATACTGTGCCGCCTGATGGGACTGATTTAAAAAGGGTCAGAACGCTGGCACGCCAATATTATGATCATACTTTCCGCATGGACAGTCTTCAACTCACGTACCTTGATCATTACGGAGACAATATCTACGGGCAAGCCTATGGCGGTTATCTGGAATCCATGTTTGCCGGCGCCGGTGGTGAAATCATCTATCGTCCGCTCAATCAGAACTGGGCTTTCGGTATCGACGGGAACTATGTCAAACAGCGCGATCCTGATAGCGTGTTGGGACTCTATAAAGAAGAACGGCATTTTGATCCACAAACCGCCCGTTACTACCGTGTTCAAACGGGGGCGTTTACCGGTCACGCGACACTTTACTGGCAGCCGCAATTTTGGTCTCTCTTCAATAATACCTTGCTCAAGATCAGCGCGGGTCAGTACCTCACCGAAGATAAAGGGGTGACCGTTGATTTCTCAAAACAGTTTGATAGTGGTGTCATCGCCGGCGTATTTGCCGCGAAAACCAACCTATCAGCGTCAGAGTATGGTGAAGGGAGCTTTACCAAAGGCGTCTATATTTCGATTCCGCTCGACCTAATGACAATTAAGCCAAGTGTCAATCGTGCCAATATTTCTTGGTTACCACTGATGCGGGACGGGGGACAAAAACTCAATCGGCAGTACGAGCTTTACAATATGACCGATGCTCGCTCACCTTGGTTTACACGAGCTACCACGGAGTAATATAACCCTAATCAAAAATTTCAGTTTAAGGTTGGATAAGTTAGACTATTACAGGATTGATCATCGTAGATGATGCTTATTTTCCAGCCTAACAGAATTGATAATAGGTAAGGTAAGCGAAGGATATTACAATATAACTTACTGATATATAAAACATCCTTCGTTTATTTCAACTTGGTTGAAATAAATTCGCATTGATAGATATTATAGGGTGTTAGACAGACTCACACAGATGAAGACTCAGAAATCATGTTACTCGTAGATAGTTCGACAATAGTATTGATAGCATTTGTTCTGACTATCCTTGGATTAATCCACTACCAGTTATATCCTGAGCGTGTTTTCGGTGCATTACTCCTGTTTTTATATATAAGCAATTTGGTTTCCAGTGAGCAAGTCATCGCCAGTTTTGCTAATCCTGGTCTACTAACTCTAATTCTCTTAATCATATGTTCCCTTGCTTTGGAAAAGACTAAGATACTTAGACTTATCGCAAATTATGTCATCAAGCCTGGATATTACGCAACTTGGTTCAGACTATATGTGGTTACAACAATTTCTTCAGCATTTCTCAATAATACAGCAGTCGTTTCAACAATGCTGTCTCCAATTCGTAATAACCCTTACCACATGGCTAGCAAATTGTTAATTCCATTGTCATATTCGGCAATTTTAGGCGGCACTCTCACTCTGATTGGCACTTCGACTAACTTAATTGTAAATAGTATGGTTATCGATCAAGGTCTCCCCGGGCTAGGTTTCTTTGATTTTACACTGGTAGGTTGTGTTCTCGTTTTATCATGTGGCTTCACCCTGTTGCTATGTTCCCGCTGGCTCCCCGAACAAACAGCTTATCACACCATAGCGTCAGACTATTTTATTGATATTTCTGTTCATCCGAGTTCCCACCTCATCGGAAAATCCATTGAGAAAAACGGATTACGCAATTTGGAGTCACTGTTTTTAGTAGAAATTCTACGGAGAAACAGACTGATCTCACCAGTCGCTCCACATGAAATCATTGAATCTGGAGACCGTCTTATCTTTAGTGGTGATATTAAAAAAGTCACTCAGCTGACACAATTTGATGGTCTGAGCTCCTTTGCCGACCAGAATGGTCTACCGTTGAATAATTTAACTGAAGTCATTATCCGTCCGGATAGTATATTAGTTGGACAAAACCTCAAGGAAGTTGGGTTTAGGGCCTTATTTGATGCAGCAGTTGTTGGCATTCGCAGAGACGGTGAGAAACTCTCAGGAAAGTTAGGTGATATCTCACTCCGCTCGGGGGATTATCTAATTCTGGCAATTGGCGACGACTTTAAGTCACGTCGGAATATCAGTAAGAATTTCTATCAAGTAAGTGGAGTAACAACCGAACAGTACCTACATGGAAATCAAGAGAAATTAACAATTGTTGGATTTATTACAGCAATCACACTCGCTGCAATAGGTATCGTTTCTTTATTCAAAAGCCTGCTTATTTTCCTTGGTTTGTTAATTTTCTGTGGATGTTTGAACCCAAACGAAATCATACAGAGATTCCCCAAAAACATTTGGCTGGTTATTGCAACAGCGATCCTTCTTTCTCAGACCATCAGCCAATCAGATGATTTTCTCGAATTAGGTTTGTGGGTACAAAAGCATCACTCTATTTTTACTCCTTTCATCGGATTACTACTAATCTACGGAATCACTTGGATTTTAACAGAGCTAATAACGAATAATGCAGCAGCAGCCCTAAGCTTTCCGATAGCATATGGTCTTGCAACCAACATGGGCGTTGATCCCAGAGCATACATCTTGGCAGTTGCTTTTGGCGCGAGTGCCAGTTTTATCAGTCCTTACAGCTATCAAACGAACCTTATGGTTTATAGTGCTGGGCAATATCGTCTAGTCGACTTTGTTCGTATGGGCTTGCCGGTCAGTTTCATGTATGGTGCTGTTGTCATTGGATGTATTACAATTTTTTATTTGTAGTTATGCCTATTTATTTTATCAAGGGACATAGAAATGACACTTTCTCCTGAACGTATGACCCACCTGAAACAGCTAGAAGCTGAATCAATACATATTATGCGGGAAGTCGCAGCTGAATTTGATAATCCCGTAATGCTGTATTCTGTTGGTAAAGACTCTTCCGTCATGCTGCATCTTGCCCAGAAAGCATTTTCCCCAGCAATTCCGCCTTTCCCTCTGATGCATGTCGATACGACATGGAAATTTAAGGAAATGATCCAGTTTCGTGACTATATGGCAAAGAAACTTGGCATGAAATTGATTGTCCATCAAAATCCTGAAGGATTAGCAATCAAAATCAACCCTTTTATCCACGGGAGTTCGAAGCATACCGACATCATGAAAACCCAAGGATTAAAACAAGCACTCGATAAATACCACTTCGATGCCGCGTTTGGAGGAGCCCGACGCGATGAAGAAAAGTCCAGAGCTAAAGAACGTGTTTATTCATTTCGGGATGAACACCACCATTGGGATCCGAAAAACCAGCGCCCAGAATTATGGAACATCTATAATGGTCGGATAAATAAAGGGGAAAGTATTCGTGTGTTTCCCTTATCGAATTGGACCGAGCTAGACATCTGGCAGTATATATATCTGGAACAAATTGAAATTCCCAGTCTTTATTTTGCTCAAAAACGGCCAGTAGTTGAACGGGATGGCATGTTAATTATGGTCGATGATGAACGTATGGAGTTAAAAGAAGGAGAAGTAATAGAAGAAAAAATGGTACGTTTCAGAACATTAGGCTGCTACCCACTCACTGGAGCGATTGAATCTAAAGCAACAACTCTTCCAGATATTATTCAGGAGATGCTTTTAACAACAACTTCAGAAAGGCAAGGGAGAGCAATTGATCATGACAGCTCAGGTTCGATGGAAAAGAAAAAACGTGAAGGATACTTCTGATGAATACTTCTGGTGTACATCAAGAACAGCATAATACAGACCTGAATATCGTATGGCATTGTTCATCTATAACACAATTGGATCGCATTAAGCAGAAAAATCAAAAACCAGTCGTACTATGGTTTACCGGATTAAGTGGTTCAGGGAAGTCAACCATTGCAAATGCCGTAGAAGTACGTTTGTTCCGGCAAGGAAAGCATAGTTACCTGCTTGACGGCGATAACATACGCCACGGACTGAACAAAGATTTAAGTTTTAACGATACTGATCGGGTAGAAAATATTCGTCGTATCGGTGAAGTAGCAAAATTGTTTGTTGATTCAGGATTAATTGTACTGACTGCATTTATTTCCCCATTTGCCACAGAGCGCCAACAAGTCAGGGCATTGCTTCCAGAAACACAATTTCTGGAAATTTACATTGATACCCCACTGACAGTCTGTGAAGCCAGAGATCCGAAAGGCCTCTACAAAAAAGCTCGAACTGGAGTTATCAAAAACTTCACCGGTATCGATTCTGAGTACCAGCCACCGCTTCATCCAGAAATTCATATCAAGACAGAAGAAAAATCAATTGAAGAATGTGCTGAAGAAATCATCGAAAGACTTCGACAACTCGGTTATCTCGAAGGAGAAAAGTAATGCATTATGACATATTTAACGGGGATGCCGACGGTATTATTGCTCTGCTACAGCTACGCCTTGCAACCCCTAAGCAAAGCCAGTTAATTACGGGCGTAAAAAGAGATATCAAGTTACTCAATTATGTTATGACAGCTGGTGATGCCACCTCAGTAACAGTACTTGACATCTCCATGGAAAAAAACACAGCATCATTACAAAAATTACTGGATCAGGGAATAACCGTATTTTATTGCGACCACCACCGTAGTGGTGAAATACCTCAATCACCATACTTAGAAGCACTCATTAATCTTGATTCCGATGTATGTACAAGTCTACTCATTAATCAAAGATTAAATGGTCAATTCGTTACTTGGGCTATTGCTGCCGCTTTTGGAGATAATCTTCATCAACGCGCACAATCTATCGCAGAAAACGAAGGTTTAAATCAGGAAGACACTAATTATCTTTGTGAGCTTGGAACACTCATCAACTATAACAGTTATGGTGCGAGTCTTGATGATTTGCATATTCCCCCAGCAAAGCTTTTTCAACAGTTACTAAATTATCCAGATCCGTTCATGCTTAGGGAAGATCCCAAATCCCCCTATTATCAGTTACAAAAAGGCTATGCATACGATAATTCCAGAGTCACAGGTATAACACCAATCGCAGAAAATATGGTTTGTCGAGTATTTGAACTACCGAGTGAAGCTTGGGCCCGTCGTATCAGTGGTGTTTTCAGCAATGAGTTAACTAACCAGTCCCCAGAACAAGCCCATGCGGTATTAACTCTCAATGAAAACCAAAAAAATTATACCGTCAGTGTTCGAGCACCATTGAAAAACCGGACGGGAGCTGATGAGGTATGCTGTCAATTTTCCACAGGAGGAGGGAGGAAGGCCGCTGCAGGAATCAATGCACTTCCCCTTGATGAGAAAACGCACTTTATCGATGTGCTTACCCAATATTACCAACAGAATTGAATCAAACTATTGCTGAATAGTTTGATAAAGAGGAAGAGACGATGTCGCACTCATCAGAATTGATTGAAAAAGATATTGAAGCTTATCTTAAAGTTCACGAAAACAAAGACATGTTACGCTTTTTGACTTGTGGTAATGTCGATGATGGAAAATCGACATTAATTGGCCGACTGCTATACGACAGTAAGCTCATCTATGAAGATCAGATGGCTGCCATTGAAAAAGATTCACAAAAATTTAATACCACAGATCAATCATTTGATTTGGCACTTCTGGTTGATGGACTTCAGTCAGAGAGGGAACAAGGCATCACAATTGATGTTGCTTATCGTTACTTTTCAACTGATAAACGTAAATTTATCATCGCAGACACACCAGGACATGAACAATATACGCGTAATATGGCTACAGGCGCATCAACATGTGCTCTTGCAATTGTCATGGTAGATGCTCGTCATGGCATTCAGACTCAAACTCGTCGCCACAGTTATATATGCAGTTTATTAGGCATAAAACATGTTATTGTTGCTATAAATAAAATGGACTTAATAGACTATAACCAAGAGGTTTATAAGAGAATAAAAACTGATTATCGAGATATGGCTAAACACCTCAACATCGATGATATCCGCTTTGTTCCAATTTCTGCATTACTTGGTGATAATGTGGTAACCCCCAGCCAAAATATGGATTGGTATCCGGGGGCGACATTAATGAAGTTGTTAGAAACAGTGAAAATCGATCAGGATAAAGATCTGGAGCATATGCGCTTTCCAGTTCAGTATGTGAATCGAGCTAATCTCAATTTTCGAGGCTTTTGTGGCACGCTTGCCTCTGGGCTATTACAGGTTGGAGATGAAATTACGACTCTGCCATCAGGAAAAAACTCTCGTATTAAATCAATTTACACGTATGACGGGGAGTTGGAATTAGCGCGCCCAGGGCAAGCATTAACCCTAACTCTTGAAGATGAAATTGATATTTCCCGCGGTGATATGCTGGTCCATAAAGGTCATGAGCCTGCAATTACAAAACAGTTTAATGCGAATGTAGTGTGGATGAGCGAGACGCCACTGAGAACTCATAAAGAATATATATTCAAATTTACCACCAAGTCCTGCACAGGAAAAATCTCTGCAATTCCATATAAAATCGATATCAATACATTAGAACAACACGCAGAAAACCGTGAATCTCTGGATCTAAATGAGATAGCACTAACAACAGTGGAATTGACTACCAGTATCGCCATCGATCAATATCGACGTCTCCCTCAGACTGGTTCATTTATTATCATCGACCGTCATAACAATGCCACTGTAGGTGCAGGAATGGTCGAAAACATCTCGACACTATCCACAGAAGAAACACGGTTCTATACTCAGGCTGATAAAGATCTTAATGCTTACATTCGCAAACATTATCCCGAATGGGGTTGTATAGAAATTTAAGCGAATACTGGGTTAAGTAAGTAATTACTTAACCCGATCGCCTGAACCTTTACCCACGAGGGTCTGAAAAATATAAGCAAAATAGTTGCGAATATTCATGGTCTGAATCATTTTCTGATCCAATTCAGCAACCAATTCGGGCGTGGACATGTCAACTTCGTTCACCTGCGCTAATCCGGTAATCCCGGGAAGAACGTTAAAAACACCCCGTTTATCTCTTGCTTCTATCAACTGTGTCTGGTTAAACAAACACGGTCTCGGGCCGACTAAACTCATCTCACCTTTCAGTACATTGATAAGTTGCGGTAACTCGTCGATTTTGGTTTTCCTTAAAAATGCCCCCAACTTTGTCACAGAAGTCGCCCCAACCAGATGTGTCGCGACAGACTGAGTATTTGGCGGCATCGTTCTGAACTTAATCAAAGTAAATGGCTTTTGCTGCCGACCAACCCGGGTTTGGGTAAAAATAGGGCTCTTTGTATCAAAATATCCTAAGATACAAACACACAACATCACCGGCCACAAAATCATAAGCCCCAGTAATGCAAAAACAAAATCCAGTAATCTAATCATTGTTGCTCTTTCTGTTGTTGATATGCCCGAACCGTTTGTCTGAGGCCATCCTCAAGAGAGACTGGCGGAGCCCAACCTAACTTTTCTTTTGTTGCACGAATATCAAGTTGCAGAGGATAGCATAACCGTTGACCAACCGCTCGCCTCCCCAGTAATGATAGTCCCCATAATAGCAGCCGGGGGGGGATTGGTATCAGACGAGACGGCACATTCATAACTTTCGCTAAAAAACGTAAGAGCTGGGAAATTGAGATATCATGATCATCGGAAACAAGAAATGTGTTCCCCGCGGCAACCGGATGGGTACAACACGTGATGATGAGATCAGCCAGATTATCGAGATAGACCAAACTTCTTTTCGCCGGAATCGCCCCGAATGGCAGTGGGATAGCCCGATGGATCCAGTTCATCATCGACAAAAAATTCGCTTTAACCCCAGGCCCGTAAACCAGCGGCGGACGAACGACCACCACTTCCAGCCCGGTTTCACCAGCAAGCTGCCATAGCCCGACTTCTGCCTGATATTTACTCACTCCGTAAGGGTCTTCTGGTTGTGTATCCAATGTCGGCAAAAAAGGTTGCCCTGCTTTTGTCCATTCACCGTTGACCTTAATTGAGCTGACAAAAATAAATCGCTTCACGCCAGCTTTTGCAGCTTGACGCGCTAAATTTAGCGTACCAAGCACATTCACATCTTGATAAGCATGTTGCGCTTCAGCCAAAGATTCATTCATTTGATGCACTCTGGCAGCACAGTGCACCACACAATCGACACCATCAAGAACCGGAGTCCAATCGGTATCCGGTTCTAATGCACAAACAATCGATGATTGCCGAGAATGATCTGCTGCACTTCTGCTATGTGTCAAAACATCCCAACCTTGAATGTAAGCCATTTGTGTGACGCGTCTTCCAACAAAACCAAAACTACCAGTAACTAAAACTTTCACGCGACACCCTGCAAAATGTTCATGCTCAAAAATCGACCTATGACGTCGATTACTTTCAATAATATCGAGTTTACAATTGATCCTGATGAAGTGTAAGACTTAAACTAGGCCGTCTGTGCTCAAGAACAAAAATATATAACCGATAACAAGACATCAATCTTCCATATCTCAGTGAGATCAATTAGGCATAAAGCAATGTTTACTCCGATTCAATTACTTCTCCGAACCAGACGTCGCAATAAGCGCCTGATTAGTGTCTGTTATGATATCTTTGCTGTACTCACATCACTAATCTTTGCAATGGTTCTCCGCCTTGATGGTTTTCATTTCGTCCTGGGGTACAGAGAGAGTTTTTGTGTTTTAGCAACGCTGTTTGTGACGCTGATAACTTTTGTTCGGTTTGGCATGTATCGCGCAGTGCTTCGTTATATGATGTTCCCTGCGATCGGGCATATATTCTTAGCCGTTTTCTTATCGTCGCTGACTCTGGCACTCAGTGGTTTTTTCTTTCAGGCATTTATTCCCAGAAGCGTCCCATTTATCTATGCTGGTTTGGCCATCTTGACGCTGGGAGGACCGAGGATCCTGATCCGGACAATTTATTACTACGATTACAAACGACGCAAACCAAATGTCTTTATATACGGTGCGGGTGCAACTGGCAGAGATCTGGCCTATGCGCTGATACAAGGTGATGAATACCATCCGGTTATCTTGCTGGATGATGACCCGCTCAAAGCCGGACAAATTATGTTTGGTATCCGAGTCCATCATAGTGATGAATTCGAACGGTTGAAATCGCTCTACCAACCGGTGAAACTGTTACTTGCTATCAATAACATCAGCAAAGGAGAGCGACTGCGGTTGCTTGAAAAACTCTCTCATTGGCCAATAGAAGTACAATCGGTCCCCAGCGTAGAAGATATTGCAACCGGTAAAGCAAGGGCAACTGACGTCAGAGATCTGGATCTGTTTGATCTGCTCGGACGAGCGCCCGTTGACCCTGACCCCACTTTATTGTCAAAAAATATCACTGGTAAAAGTGTTATGGTCACCGGTGCCGGTGGTTCGATTGGTTCTGAGCTCTGCCGTCAAATTTTGTCACAAAATCCGACGACATTGATCCTATTCGAACTCAATGAGTACAATCTATACAAGATTGATCAAGAGCTTCAATCAATAAAAACACGGAAAGATCTGCATACAATAATCGTAACTGCACTGGGTTCCGTCCAAAGAGAAAACCGTGTACTGAAGCTTATGCAGGCTCACGATGTAGAAACGGTTTATCATGCCGCAGCCTACAAGCATGTTCCTATTGTTGAAGATAACATTGTCGAGGGTATTCGTAACAATGTCTTCGGCACATTATCCTGTGCCAATGCAGCAATTGAGGCTGGTGTAAAAAACTTCACGCTCATATCGACCGACAAAGCCGTTCGACCGACCAATATTATGGGAGCAAGTAAACGGATGGCAGAGCTTGTGTTACAAGCACTTGCCGATAAAAATACAGGTACAGCATTTACAATGGTCCGCTTTGGCAATGTATTGGGCTCTTCTGGTTCAGTCGTTCCACTTTTTAAAAAACAAATTCGTCAGGGTGGTCCTGTTACGGTCACACATCCAGATATTATTCGCTATTTCATGTTAATTCCTGAGGCAGCACAACTTGTCATTCAAGCAAGTGCAATGGGACATAATGGGCAAGTGTTCGTATTAGATATGGGAGATCCGGTAAAAATATTGGATCTGGCAAAAAGAATGATTCATTTAATGGGAATGAAAGAATATTACGACGGAAAAGTAGATGAAGGGGACATCGAAATCCGTTTTACAGGATTACGTCCCGGTGAGAAATTATATGAAGAGCTATTGATTGGGGAAAATGTCGAAGGGACGAGCCATCAAAAAATTATGACTGCGTCTGAAGACAAACTTTCGTGGGCAGAAATGGAAGATCTGTTATCTCAACTCGATGTATGCTGCCATGATTTTGATGTGAAGTGCATCAAAAGAATTTTACTTAATGCACCTACTGGTTATAATCCTAAGAGAGAGGATGTTTAATCATGTCTCTTTTTATCTCTGTCGTTAATCACAACCATGATAAAATTATCACTTCAAATAATACATTAAAAAATTTAGCAAAAATGCATTATGTTATTATCAAGTCTAACTCTATCGCATCAGATGATTTAATAAATTACTGTTCAAAAAATGGCATATATTTAATACAAGGTAAAAGTAAAAAGGGATTCGGCGCAAATAATAATGAGATTTTTAATTATTCGAAAAAAAATCTAAATATGGTATCAAATGATTATTTTTTAATTTTAAATCCAGATGTTGAAATAACCGAATCTGGGATATCTCATTTACAGAGATTAGTAAACCAATATGATAGTTATATATCTACTATTAATCTATATCTAGATAAAGCTCATACTATCTATGATAAATCCATACGTAAATATCCGTCATTACTAAATCCTCTAAAATCTATATTTGGTATCCAGAGAAAGGATTACTATGATAAGTCTACAATATTAGAGCCAATGCCTGTAGATTGGGCTGCAGGTTCATTTCTTTTATTTAAGACAGAATGTTTTGAAGATTTACAAGGATTTGATGAACAATATTTTATGTATTTTGAAGATGTTGACATATGTACTAGAGCAAAAAAATCAGGATATAGTGTTATCTACTTTCCACAAGTAGAAGCAACTCATTTGGCTATGCATAATAACAGGAAAATATTTTCAAAACATTTTCTGTGGTATTGCTGTAGTGCACTAAGATATAGTTTCACATGAAATCAACACATATCGACCATATCAAAAATACGATCGGAAAATTAGATAATAATTCAATAAAAAAATTTAGATATTAGCCAAAATATAGCCTTTCTTCGAATAGAAACGTAATTAGAGTTATTAAATATTTTATCAATATTAAATAATTTCTTATCTGTTCCCTCAAGGGAAATATCACTACACATTAATATTTGAGCATAATATTTTTTTATTTTATAAATATATAAAAACAAACTCACAAATGATTTTTTATTTAACCCAACCTCATTTTTAGAATGAATTCTATATTTAAACATTGGCTTATCTACATAAATAACATCCCCAGAATATTTTGCAATAATAGCAAAGAACCAGTCATGCATAACAATATTAGAAAGTTCACAGTAATCTAGTATATATATAATAAATTCTCTCAACTGATGATTAATACATGAAGATGCTCCCTGCACACAATTTTGAAAAAGAATAGAATCATCTTTAGTTAAATTAGGAGATATATGAAGATGACTAATATGACTACTTGTAATAACATCTCCTGACTCATTAATCAAAATTGCATCAGAATATATTAGAGCTTTTCCCTTTATTTTCCTCATTACATCTAACATTAATTCCGCTTTATTTTCTAGCCATATATCATCTTGATCTGAAAAGAAAGTCACTTCATGTTTGCAAAATTTTAGTCCTGAGATGAAATTTCGAATAGTGCCCAATCCTGGGCCTTTAGTAATTAGGAAAGGAATAGTAGAGTGCTGAGATATTTCATCTAGTATTTCAATAGTATTATCAGTTGATCCATCATCTGATATTATAATTCTCTCTGGCTTTACTGACTGACTTAAAATACTTAAAACCTGCTCTTTTATATAATCACAGCCATTATAAGTACAGATGACGACCTCATACTTCATGTGACTTTATCATCCCTATAAATCATATTTACACTTACCAAATCTCTTAACAAAAAAATCCCAAATTGAAAGTGATATATACTTAAATCTCTTTATTTTTTCTGGATATATAAATATTGAAAATATAGACAAAATGAATATTTTATACATAATATTTTTCTTCCATGGAAAAGATACATGACGAGAAAAAAGTAAATAAAGAAAATTACGGAAGAAATAATAATCACGAAGAGGAGAATGAATATAAAGTTCCTTCCCACAAAAAACTTTCACATCATTACCAATGCAATGTTCCATAACACTACCAACATCTACAATACAGTCATAACCATAAGATTTAGCACGATAACACCATTCAATATCAACAGCATCAATGAATAAATCGGCATTCATCATACCCACATCATCTAATACATTGATATTAACTAAAGTACCAGAAGAAATAATGAAGTCACATCTTCCGTAAGAAACATTGTTATCCATTAGTTGTTCATAATAAACTTTATTCATTTTATTCTGACATGTAAAAACATAAAAACTAAAAGTTCCTGTCCTTATATCTTTATAAAATGGGCCAATTGCAGATACTTTTATACCATCTTGGTAAGCTTTTTCTCTAGTCTTAAGTAAACTTGAAACTAAGTTCAATGAAGGATCACTGTCCTGATCAAAAAATATAACACTATCTGCACCATTGTTCCTTGCATGACTAATACCTACATTTAAAGCCTCAGCGATCCCAACATTTTCCTCTAATGGAACAAGACTAACACCATCTCGAGGTAATTTATCTACATTAGTTGAATTGTTATCAATAATAAATATTGTTGATACTTGATATTTTAGCTTATTGACTAAGTTATGCAGTACATCTAAGTCTGGATTATATGTAACTATTAAAGCTGACAGATTTATTTCATACATCATATAAAACCATAATAAATATCAATTATTTCGTTCAACCCAATAGTCAACAGTTTTTTTCAAACCATCACTTAAACTAAAGCGAGGTTTCCAATCTAATTCACTTATAGCTAGGGAGTTATCTAAGACACTCCGAGATACTCCAACTTTATCACAATCAATATAATCAACATATAATTTTCTATTTAATATATATTGTATCTCTGATAAAATTTCATTTAAATCAACTCCATCACCAGAGCCAATATTAAAAATACTCTTATCACCATCATATTTTATGGCTGCAATTATTGCACTAACAAGATCCTCAATATATATAAAGTCACGGACAGCACTACCATCTCCCCATATCTGCAACTTTTCGTTGTTCACAGCATTACTTATAAAAGAAGCAATAACTCCTTGAGAATTTTTACATTCCTGTAACGGACCATACGGATTAGATACCCTTAAGCTAATAGAATTAATCCCATGAATAGTACGATATAAATTTAAATATTTTTCGATAGATAGTTTAACAATTCCATAAGAACAAGTAGGTTCTGTTATATGATTTTCTGATGCTTTTTCAGTATGATCTAAGTTACCATATACAGTTCCTCCAGATGACAAGAATATTATTTTCTTCACCCCCGAAGTTCGGCATAATTCTAGAAGCTTTATACTCCCAAGTAAGTTTTGCTCGACATCTTTTAATGGATTGCTATTTGAAGTAACAGGAGTCATTGTTGTAATAAGATGAACAACGACATCACACCCACATAAAGATTTCTCTAATGCACTCTCATCAAAGAAATCTCCAATGATATTGGTAACACCATCGAGTGTGATTTCCTCAGAAACATCCAAACTAAATGTTACTACTTGCTCAAAGTGTTTTAACATCTTGCAAGTCAAGGCTCTTCCAACAAAGCCATTAGCTCCTAATATTAAACACTTTTTATATAAATCTAACAAGTTTATTCACCTTTTAAAAGTTCTTCAAAGATAGAAACAAAGTTCTCTCCCTCTTTATACCATGAAGTCTGATTGACAAATTCTAGTCCCTTTTTAATAAGTTCTAGTCGTTTATCATCATCATCAATCAACTCGATAATAGCGTTGGAAATACTTTCGATATCTGGATATGCAAACTTGCAAATATTTTCGTTCAATAGCCACTCAACATTTGCACCACTATTAGAAACAACGGGGACACCAGATGCCATCAGTTCCAAAGGAAGTAATGATAAATTAGTAAATGACAAAACTAAAGCAATATGACATGTATTATAAAGTTCAGGAAGGCGATCTAACTCTACAACACCATGATCCTCATAATCAAAATCACAATTATATGCTTTCATATTCCAGCCAGCGAAAACGATTTCAACATCATCTCTTAACTGGCATACTCTTTGAAGTGCCATTACACCTAACTCTAACCCGCGCCTAGGTGTTGGTGGTCGAGCATAAAAGAAGATTCTTTTCTTAGCAGGTTTATCTTCGACGATTTGAGGGAGGACTCTATATCGTTCTTTTTCATATGAAAAGCCCACATGATTACAGTTCATATTATAATCTTTTGAAAGCTTATCACTTAACCACTTACCTGCAGTAATACCATAGAAACCAAATCTATATGTATTTTCTGCAAAGATATATTCGGAACCCAAGGCATAGAAAAAAGGTTCAAAGTCTTGGACAAAATAAATTTTATTTTTTGTGGTTCTAAATGCATTTAATGTATAAGCTGTATTCCATGATGTAGCAAATGTTGAATATGCTATAGGAGCCTGTTCTATACCAAAATAAACATCAGCATTTAGAACAACAAAATTATCACAGATTATTTTTTTAATTTTATCTTTATCTTGCCCAAGATCTGGCTCATCAATAATAATATTTACTTTGTAACCATATTTCTCTAAAAAAGATATAAACCGAAATATATTTAAATGACCACCAGAGCCTATACCAAAATTTGGCACTAACCAATTCACCGTATTTTTATCGGATAATCTATCATCCCACTCTTTACCAATACGCTTCTGATTTATGAATTGATATGTATTCCCAATATCAATTCTTTTAAAAGATTTAAATAATATCAAATGCAAAAAGGCTTTTCGTAACAAAGCCCAAAACCCATTCTGTTTGTAATAAGAAAATACAACTTCAAATAAAAATGTGATCTTATTCACGACCTTTCCTTAAACCATCATACAGTTTTTTATCATAGGATAGACTCTTTCTCATTTTTTCTGGTAAAAATCTATTATGCACACCTAAGTACATTCCAAAATATTTCATAAAATTATAGCAAGGCTGTCTGATGAAAAGTCTTATATTATTTTTACATTCACCAGTTTTAACCATATCGAGCAATTCAGACTTACTAACAAAAAACAAAACTTTTAGTAAGAAAAAAATATTAGGCATAATGTCATATCCAAATAGACGAGAAAATGCATTACTCTCATCATAACTTCGCTGCAGTCTCTCTATTAGACTATAGTCATGAGAATGATAAACAACAGATTTGTCAGCATATGCCTTTTTATATCCAGCCTCTATTATCGACTTAGCCCATAACTGATCTTCTGCAAAATTAACATCTTGATAAGGTATTTTTTCCCAGACACTTCGTCGAATAAGTGCATTATTATCCGAGAAGAAATGTAAAAATTGTTTATAAGACAAATCTGACTTATATCTTTCAACATTATCCAGACAAACCACTTCATTCCCAATAAACCCATTAAAATGCAAATTTAGCTCTCTTTTTGTAAAAAAATTAGCATCCTCGTAAGCAATATGGCGGCCAAAGACACCTGCAATATCTTCATCGCTTTCAATAATATGGACAAACTCAGAAAGCCAATTCTCATCAGCAGGAGTTGCATCATGGGTTAGTAATGCACAATATTTAGCTTGACTCAAGCTAATACCATAATTTCTAGTTTTCCCATGGCCAAAATCACTAGGCTCTATTTCAACAAGCCTAATTTTTGGACTATTATATTGTCTGATAAGCTCTAATGTACTATCTGTAGAACCCGAATCAATAATAATAATTTCATAGTCGAATAAACATTTCTGGTATAATAGTGATTCTAAAACTCTCTTAAAAATAGAACCAGGATTCTTTATTGGTACAATAATTGAAACAAGACACATAACTAATAAGAACCATTTACATCGAATAAATAATTTATATTTCCACATCCCACACTTTTCAAGTGTAAAAAATCTATATCATTATGGAAAGACATAAAATCAAATCTATTTACATAGCTTAACTTGTAATCAAATTTACTGTTATCTGATTTAATCCAAGCATCAGCTGTATTTCGCCTATATAATAATACTGACTGAATAACATCCAAATTATCACTATCGACAACTATTTTATCAGACTGTTTAATAATGTTATTTAAAAATACATCAGATGGAGCTATAAATATTTTATCAACATAAAAACGTGCTACTAAATCAATATCATATGAGTTGATAACAAGCCAAATTTCGGTACAGTCATCATTTTTTCTTCCAAACGACACGTCCTTAATATTACTTAAATTATCTGATATAATAAGCAGAGGTTTCGATTCATTGTTATAATTATTTTCATCATGACAAATATAATTATGGGGTTGTTCAAGTAATACAGGAGTTAAATTTATACTCAGTAACTTATAATAAGTTACTATATCATCGACGATATATGATGCTGTTTTATCATAAACATGAAATACATCACCAATAGGATTGAGATAAATATATTTATTTTCCAACTTTAGTTTATCAGTTCGTGATAAAAGAAAACTAGAATCAGTAATCAGTATTTGCCACTTTATTTTCACTAACGAGAAAAAATCACCCACATTAATTATATTTTTTTCAATATTTGTATCCTCATCTTTGATATAAAACACATCATAACTATCATCTATTGTTTTTATTTTATCAAAAATAAGATCTATATTATTCATCAGCATCACTGCAACTTTCTTTGTGTATTTTGATAAAGCTTTATTCAGTTGAGGTAGTGATTGGTTCTGATTAATTATGTCAAAGCCTTCAGATTTATTTATAACTTTCACTGGTTTTCTATTTTCTAAATAAAATAGTTCATAAAATCTAAAAGTTTTAAACATTCTTACATAAGACTCACTAAATTTCTTAAGTGATATATGAGTATGAGACTCCTTTATTCTGTTATTAACTTGTTCTATATTTAATATTTTATCAACGTTTACTGATATATCATGATGTTCTCTTACATGACCAATAATCTTTTGACTATTATGTTTGGCTTTTTCAAAACCATATATAATTTCATAAAAAATATCAGAAGAGCTTTTCTTACCAAAAGGTCTTCCGGAGAAATTATATTTAAAATCTCTATCTATACTTCCAGATAAAAAACCTCGTCCTCCCATATGGTCATATACATAAACAGGAATACCACTTGCCATTGCCATCACAACTGTATAACCGATTGATATAACTAGATCTGCATTGATGATAGATGCACTGTTAACCATTTTCTGCTCATGGTCGAAGCCAATGACATCAACTAGAATATCAATAGCTCTGAACATATCTATTACATAAGAAAGTTCTGGAGGAATATGATTTGATACTAATAATATTTTATTTAATTGCCCAACACTTTCTCTTATAGGGTATTCACTCAAATTTAATGAATTGGGAAAAATAGTAGAATTTATATCTTTCTTAATTTCTTCATCATATTTTACTTGAGAGAAAAAAGACTCCGCACTTTCTTCTGAATTAAAAACAAATAAATCTGAATCTATCAATAAATTAGGAAACTCATTGGGTTCATAAGGACTCAAACAGAAGGAAACAAGTTTTTTATATTTTATTTTATCTGGGAAAAAGAATGGATACGAAGGCCAATGAAAATTTATTATAACATCATAGTATTCTTCAAGTTCTTCTGCTTTATCTCGTAAAATAATGCCTTTCATTTCATGAAAATAAAAATCTCCAGGATCAATACAACCAATAACTAGAGAATGACCTTTTCTTATAACTTCTCTAGAGACTTCATACACTACACGTTCTGCTCCCGCATAGTTTCTAAGCGAACTACATAATATACATACTTTCATGATCGAGTTAATCTACTGGGTGAATTTTTATTGAATTTTCAAATAGTTCCTTACCCCATACATATAATGGAGTATTAAAATCCGACTCAATATGAATCGACCGACCTATTCTTTCTTGCCACTTTTTTCCATAAGGTTCATATGGAAAATTATCTATGTAGTAATGACATTTTTCATCCCATTTTTCCATTGAAATAGCCTTCCCAAAATGTTGGCATCCTAAGATAGTGACATAATTATCACCATCGACCGATGGCTCTCTAGAATCATCTAAAATATAGTTAGGATTTGCATTTTCATTCCAACCAAAAATAATATCACGTCTCTCTGGGCCATAATATATTCTTGAATTAAGAAGTGAATCTTCTCTAGTAAATGCTTGATGATCTTCTTCCGTTAAATAAGCATCATAAAGGGGAATACGAAAGTAATGAACTTTCTCTTTATCTAGGCTTAGTATCTCATCTCTAACATCACCCACAAGTCTTTCATCTGCATCTAAATAACAAAACCAATCAAAATTGAAATAAGATTTTGCCACTTCAAGTAATCTCGCTCTATGTCTAGTCTCTAGGTTAGTTCTGTTTTGACTACTCCACCTATTATTTCTAATAATTGCACATACCTTCTCATGTTTTCTACATATATCTAAAGTATCATCATAACTTGCATCATCAAAAACAATAATTGCATCAGAAAAACTACTTAAGTGCTCAAGAAAGTCTTTTAAGATCAAACTTTCATTTCTTATTCTAGTCATTGTGACTATTTTGTTATTATTTGAAGAATAGCGTTCTAAATAAAGCTCTAATGTCTCTTCACTAAAATATCCATTCATGCTCGACACCTGAAATTCCTTCATGCAATGGAAGTCCCTTTTTATTATTCTGTTCAATGACCTCAAACTGAAGACAATAATCTATTCTATCATAATGAAAGGTTGATAACTCATCAGTTATAGATATAGATATATTATAGTTTCCTGGTAAATAAGGTATATTTTTAAGTTTTATTGATACTTGTGTTGGGATATTTTCTAAATCAATTTCATCTCGAACAGTACTCATAACTGATATTATTTGACCATTTTCATCAGATATTATTAATCCTACACCAAAACCAGTACGCACAGGTTTAAGAGATTTAAGAGTCAACATCAGTGAAATATCATCTAATGTAGAGACTATATTATTATCTATCTCATAATTTTCTATTACAATCGACGCATCTGGAGGAGTATGAGAAATCATTTCTAAAGAATTTTTACCATTTTGATTTTCTTTTAAATGTTTTAAATAATGTTCACAGACAATCCTAGCCTCACCATCCATTTGGATTAGCCCTTTATCGAGCCATATCACTCGATCACAGAAATTTCTAACCATAGGAATAGAGTGACTGACAAAAAAGATAGGAACTCCACTATCTTTTAATTCCTTCATTTTATTTATTGATTTTTCTTGGAAAGAAGTATCACCAACACTAAGAGCTTCATCAACAATCAATAAATCAGGTTTAGAATGAACCGCAACAGCAAAAGCTAACCGAGCAAACATACCAGAAGAATACGTTTTAACTGGTTGATGGATAAAATCACCTATTCCTGAAAAATCTAGAATATCGTTAAATTTTTGATTTATTTCCTTTTTGGTCATACCAATAAGGGCACCATTCAAATAGACATTCTCTCTTCCGGTAAACTCAGGGTTAAATCCAGCGCCAAGTTCAAGTAAAGCAGCAATTCTTTTAGGACGAATGATTTCTCCTCCACTTGCCTTCAGTGTTCCAGAGACTATCTGTAGAAGAGTAGATTTTCCAGCACCATTATTTCCAATAATACCGACAGTCTCTCCATGCTCAATTTTAAAGCTAACACTACTTAAAGCTTTATATATTTTTCTTTCATCAATTCGTTTAAGACCTAGCTGCTGTAAAATTCTAATCCACTGATTATCTTCTAGGTTATACTCTTTATATACATTTTTTACTTCAATCATCATATCAAATCCGAAAAATCTTCTTTCAACTTATTGAAAATATAACTTGCGGCTAAAGAGCATAATATTCCGATAAAAGATACACTTATAAAATTCTCAAAATCAAAAATATTATTTATAATAATACTTCTTAAGCCATCAATCATATATGTCAATGGATTCAATTTAATAATAGAACCAAACTTATCAGAAACCGAACTTAAGCTGAAAAATATGGGACTTGTAAACATAAGTACAGGATTTATAAATGCTATGATGTTAGAAAAATCTCTAAAATAGATACCTACACAGGCACAAATTGTACATACTGTATAACCAGCAACCATTATAGGAAACAGATATGCATAGACTAATAATTTATATGTAGAAAAACCATCATTAAATAATAAATCCGCGGCCAATAGGAGAGTTAAATTTATCAGAAGGGTTAATGAAGAACTTAATGTAGATGAAATAGGTAAAGTTAATTTATTAAATACTACCTTTTTTACCAAATTAGAATTCCCTCTTATAAGTTCAGTACCTTTCCCCAACATATCACTAATAAAGAAAAAAGGCACTAATCCACAAAAAAGTGCAACTGTATAATTTGTTGTATTTTCGTCAACATGCCATTTTGCACTAAATACATACTGAAAAATAAAAGAATATAGTGACAATAATAATACTGGATTCAGTAATAGCCAAAAGATCCCTAAGATAGATCCACGGTATTTAGATTCTAGTTCACGTCTAGCTAATGTTAGAGATAAGCTTATATCATTAATCATAAAGTTCTCGCCTTATCTAATAAAATTCCCATTTTATCTTTTTCTGATAAAACAGGATGAGCACCATTTACTAGAGGCCATTTTATTCCTATGCTTTCATCGTTCCATAAAATAGTACATTCTGAACTAGGATCATAATAGTCAGTACACTTATATACAAATTCAGCTGTATCACTAGTTACATAAAATCCATGAGCAAAACCTTCTGGAATCCAAAGTTGACGTTTATTCTCTGCAGATAAATAAACACCAATCCACTCGCCAAAGGTTTGCGATTCTTTACGAATATCAACAGCAACATCAAAAACTTCACCAGAAATAACTCTGACTAACTTACCTTGCGTATTTTCTGTCTGATAATGGAGCCCTCGTAAGATACCCTTTTTAGACCTAGAATGGTTATCCTGTACGAAATTTGTAGATTTTCCTGTAACTGACTCTTCAAATTTTCTCTGCTGCCATGTCTCCATAAAAAAACCACGATCATCGCCAAAAACCTTTGGCTCAATAATTTTCACATCAGGAATTTCGGTTTCGATTACTTTCATAATTCTTACAACTTGTAATTTTCTAAATTAGTTAAAGCTTTTTGCCAATCACTTGCTGAGATACCAAACTCTTGCATAATTTTATCTGTTGATAACTTAGAATTAAGAGGTCTCTTCGCTGGTGTAGGATACTGCTCGGTGGAAAGTGGAGTTAATAGAGGTTTACTAGATAGAAGTTTTTTATCTAGAGCGGTATCAAAAATTGCTTCCGCAAAACCGAACCACGTGATGTGAGGTAAACCGGAAAAGTGATAAACACCATATTTGACAGCTTGCTTGATATAAATTGATTCCGCAATTTTTATCAATGCTACCGCAATATCACCCGCATAAGTTGGACCACCATACTGATCAGATACAATTCCCAGCTTGTCTCTATCACTCCCCAATCTAAGCATTGTTTTCACAAAGTTATGACCATGTTCCCCAAACACCCAAGCGGTCCTTAAAATAATGTGTTTTTCACATGCTTCAGCAACAGCAATTTCTCCGGCTAACTTACTCTCACCATAAATCCCTTGTGGAGAGGTATCATCAGTCTCTTTATATTCATCATCAAGATCACCAGAGAACACATAATCTGTAGAAATATGCAGGATAGCAGCCCCAATTTCATTCGCGGCTTGCGCTAAATATTTCGGCCCATCACGATTAATTCGATAAGATAATTCTACTTCTTCCTCTGCTTTGTCAACAGCAGTATAAGCAGCAGCATTAATAATGATATGAGGTTGAAATTTTCTTACTATATTGAAAACAGCGCCTCGATCAGTAATATCAAGTTGCTCTCGATCAACGGCTAAGCATTCAGCTGTTGTATCTGATAACTGCTGAACAATACAATGCCCAACCTGCCCATTACAACCAGTAACCAATATTTTCATCTTATGAGCCTACTTCTTAGATTCATTGATTAATTTAACCAGATAACGTCCATATTCATTTTTCAACATGGGCTGGGCAAGAGATAATACCTCATCATTGGTTAGCCAACCGCTACGCCACGCAATTTCTTCTAGACAGGCAACTTTTAACCCTTGAACATGTTCGATCGTTTGGACAAAAGATGATGCTTCATGGAGGCTTTCATGCGTACCAGTATCCAACCACGCAAATCCTCTGCCTAATAACTCCACATTAAGAGAACCATCATCAAGATACATTTGATTAATGCTTGTGATTTCTAGTTCGCCTCTCTCTGATGGCACAACCTGTTTCGCAAAATCTACAACCCGATTATCATAAAAATAAAGCCCTGTAACCGCATAATCTGACTTAGGATGCAAAGGTTTCTCTTCAATCGATAACGCCCTCATATTATTGTCAAATTCTACAACACCAAAACGTTCAGGATCTTTAACCTGATAACCAAAGACTGTCGCACCAGAGCTTCTTTCGGCTGCACGTTTTAGCATCCCAGTAAAATGCTGACCATAAAATATATTATCCCCAAGAACTAAGCATACAGAATCATCTCCAATGAATTGTTCCCCAATAAGGAACGCCTGAGCCAGTCCGTCTGGACTCTCCTGAATGGCATACTCAATATGAATTCCAAATGCTGAACCATCTCCTAAAAGACGGTAAAACCCTTCATTATCTTCAGGCGTTGTAATGACCAAGATGTCTCGAATCCCTGCCAACATCAGTGTTGATATTGGATAGAACACCATCGGTTTGTCATAAATGGGCATTAACTGCTTAGATACACCTCGAGTCAAAGGATACAGACGTGTGCCGGAACCTCCTGCTAATACGATCCCTTTCATTACTCCCCCTGACCTAAGCGCTCGCGAGAATAGGAACCATCAAGTACCCGACTCCACCATTTCTGATTCGATAAATACCATTCAACTGTTTTTCGAATACCGGACTCAAAGGTTTCTTCAGGTTTCCAACCAATATCTTGCGCAATTTTTGTTGCATCAATCGCGTATCGGACATCATGTCCTGGACGGTCTTTTACGTAAGCAATCAAATCTTCGTATTTAGCGACACTTTTAGGCTTATTTGGGGCAAGCTCTTCCAGCAGACCACATATAGTTTTCACAACTTCAATATTGGCTTTTTCGTTGTGCCCACCAATGTTATAGGTTTCACCGACAGTACCTTCGGTAACAACCTTATAGAGTGCTCTTGCATGATCTTCTACAAATAGCCAGTCACGAATTTGCATACCATCACCATAAACTGGAAGCGGTTTCCCTTCTATTGCATTTAAAATCATGAGCGGAATTAGCTTTTCAGGAAAGTGATAAGGGCCATAGTTGTTAGAACAGTTGGTTACAATAGTAGGAAATCCATAAGTTCTTAACCACGCACGAACTAAGTGATCACTCGATGCCTTAGATGCAGAATAAGGACTGGATGGTGCGTAAGGGGTCGTCTCCGTGAATAAATCATCAGTTCCTTCCAAATCACCATAGACTTCATCAGTTGAGATATGATGAAAACGGAATGACTCTTTTCTTTCTTTATTCAGCTGATTCCAATAATTACGGGCAGCTTCAAGAAGTGTATATGTACCAACGATATTCGTCTCAATGAATTCAGCCGGCCCATCGATTGAACGATCTACGTGGCTCTCTGCTGCTAAGTGCATCACCGCATCAGGCTGATGGCTATGAAAGACACGATCAAGCGCCAAGCGATCACAAATATCAACCTGCTCAAATGAATAACGTGGACTTGTCGCTACTTCATCAGGTAACGATTCCAAGTTTCCTGCATAAGTTAATTTATCAACATTCACAACATTATCCATTGTATCTCGAATAATATGACGAACAACCGCGGAGCCAATGAACCCTGCGCCACCAGTGACCAAAATTTTCATTCAATAACTTCCTAATTAACTGTATTAGCATTCACTTCACGATATCGTAGGTACGCTACCGCCCTTAGGTAAAGCTCCCAAATGCTTATCTACCGAGGAATAAAACTTTGGTGGATGATACATGAATCTTTGACTTGAGGCGAGGTTAACCCATGCTTAACCCTGATTTTGTGATTACATCAGCATGTCAACTCGCTATAATGGGCGACAATTATACATATACATATACATATCTTCACAGGAAAACCTATGATCATCGTAACCGGCGGTGCTGGCATGATTGGCAGCAATATCGTAAAAGCCCTAAATGACAAAGGATTTGACGATATCCTTGTCGTTGACCATCTCGAGAACGGTAAAAAATTCAAAAACCTCGTTGACCTGAGCATAGCAGACTACATGGATCGTGATGACTTTTTAGCACAGATCATGGCTGGTGATGATTTCGGTCCGATTGAAGCGGTCTTCCACGAAGGTGCTTGCTCAGCGACAACCGAGTGGGATGGCAAATACATGATGCTCAATAACTATGAGTATTCAAAAGAGTTGCTCCATTACTGCTTAGAGAGAGAAATTCCCTTTCTCTATGCTTCATCTGCAGCCACTTACGGAGAAACAAAGACATTCATCGAATCACCTGAATACGAAGGTGCGCTGAATGTATATGGCTACTCTAAGCAGCAGTTTGATAATTACGTTCGCCGTCTCTGGCAAGATGCTGAAGCAAATGGTGAGAAACTTTCACAAATCACTGGATTTCGCTACTTCAATGTTTACGGCCCTCGCGAGGATCATAAAGGCTCTATGGCATCCGTTGCTTTCCATCTCAATAATCAGATGAAAGCAGGCGAAAATCCGAAACTGTTTGAAGGTAGCCATCACTTTATCCGTGACTTTGTTTATGTCGGTGACGTGTGTCAGGTGAATTTGTGGTTCTGGGAACAGGGTATTTCCGGCATTTTCAACTGTGGTACAGGGAAAGCAGAGTCGTTTGAAGAAGTGGCAAAAGCCGTGATTGAATATTACGGTTGTGGCGTCATAGAAACGATTCCGTTCCCTGACCATCTGAAAGGTGCTTATCAGGAGTTTACGCAAGCCGATCTGACGAAGCTACGCGCTGCAGGATGTGACATTGTGTTCAAAACTGTTGCTGAAGGTGTCTCAGAATATTTACATATCATTAATCAGTAGCGTTTAGTCATTCCCAATCCTAGCGAGACTTGTATGATAACCAAGTGTCTCATTTTTAATACGTTAGGTTGGGAGTCGTTATGAAAATTGCTGTTGCAGGAACTGGGTATGTCGGGTTGTCGAATGCAATCCTACTTGCCCAGAATCATACCGTTGTAGCGTTAGATGTTATTGAGGAAAAAGTCGCATTACTCAATGACCGAAAGTCACCTATTATCGATCAAGAAATCGAAACATTCTTATCGTCACGGGAATTGGATTTTAAAGCGACATTGAATAAAGAAGAAGCATATCGTGATGCTAATTTTGTCATCATCGCTACGCCTACAGATTACGATCCACAGACCAACTATTTTAATACCACGACCGTTGAAGCGGTCATTCAGGATGTGATTACAATCAATCCTGAGGCAACCATGATCATTAAATCTACGGTTCCGGTTGGTTATACCGAACAGGTCAAACAGCGCTTCGGTTGCCAAAACATTATTTTCTCCCCTGAGTTTCTCCGTGAAGGGAAAGCACTTCACGATAACCTTTACCCATCACGGATTATTGTCGGTGAGCAAAGTGATCAAGCAACAACTTTTGCCAACCTGCTTGTGGAAGGTGCTCAAAAAGAAAACATCCAAGTGCTCTTTACCAATGCCACGGAAGCCGAGGCGGTCAAGCTCTTCTCCAATACTTATCTGGCCATGCGGGTTGCTTACTTTAACGAATTGGATTCCTATGCTGAGGCTCATGGCCTGAACACCCGTCAGATTATTGAAGGGGTTTGTCTCGATCCTCGCATTGGCAATCATTATAACAATCCGTCTTTCGGTTATGGTGGTTACTGTCTGCCAAAAGATACCAAGCAACTTCTGGCAAACTACAACACCGTCCCCAATAATATTATTGCCGCGATTGTTGATGCCAACCGAACCCGGAAAGATTTCATTGCAGAAAGTATTTTGAAGAAGAATCCTCAAACCGTCGGCATCTATCGCCTGATAATGAAGTCTGGTTCGGACAACTTCCGGGCATCGTCAGTTCAGGGAATCATGAAACGTCTGAAAGCAAAAGGGCTAGAAATTGTCATTTATGAACCCGCGATGAAAGAAGATCAGTTCTTCAACTCCCGAGTGATACGTGATCTGGATGAGTTTAAACAAATGGCCGATATCATTATTTCAAATCGTATGTCAGATGAACTGTCAGAAGTTGCAGACAAAGTTTATACCCGGGATCTCTTCGGTTCCGACTAATCGTACCTAAGAAAAAGAGTTCTGATAGGACATTCAGAACTCTTTTTTCCTCAATCAATTAACCTGTTTTCTCCGAATGTTGTAGAATGTATATATCACTTTTATCAATAGGAGAGGATAGTGAGACATCCCGTAATATTACATATATGCCTGTCAAAAGGATGGGGAGGTTTGGAAATGTACCCGATCAGAATGGGTAAACAATTCCTCTCTGCGGGATATCAAATATTCGGTCTATGTCTGGCTGGTACGCAAGTTGAGTCGGGGATGACAGAAAACCGATTCTCCCTGTATACGGCAAGGAGCAAGTCTCAGCTCATCACCGTCAAACTATTTTCTCTCATTCAATGGGTTAAACAACATCAAATTAATATTATTCACTGCCATAAATCCGGTGATCTATTGGTTGCCGCACTAATTAAACAGTTTGTCCCCGTGAAAATTATATTCACCGAACACATGGGTGTGACAAGAAGCAAGAAAGATACTTTCCATCGGTGGGTTTACCAACATGTTGATCAGGTATTGTCTATTAGTGATGAAACACACCGGAGAAATCTTAATGCACTTCCGGTCTCCCCCGAGAAAATAACACGCTTGTGGTTAGGGACAGATATTCCTGACAAAACAGAACTGCTTCCCAATGAAATCGCAACAATCAAACAATCCCTCTCACTCCCGGAAAAGGATTTTGTGATCGGCACGATTGGTCGTATTAGCCCGGGGAAAGGACAGATTGAACTGGTGAAAGCTTTTGCGCGAGTTCAGCAGACTCTTCCTCATAGTAAATTAGTAATCGTTGGCGGGTTGGAAGCCTCACAGGGATGCGATTTAGCTTATCTTGCTCAGGTCAAACAAAGTATTCAGGCTTTAGATTTGAGCGACCATGTTATATTCACCGGATTTCGTCAAGACACCCAGCAACAGCTATCCATCATGGATATCGTTTGCCTGCCTTATGCTAATGAAGCATTCGGCTTAACTGCAATCGAAACGATGGCTGCTCAACGTCCCATTGTGGCTGCAAATACAGGCGCTCTTCCGGAATTACTGGAAAATTACGCTCAGTATTGTACACCGACCAGTGATACATCCATTGCCCAAGCCATTCTGAACAGCTATGAGCACTATGAAGCGGCAAAAAACAATGCCATATCAGCCAGAATAAGAGCATGTAAAGAGTTTTCAATACAGACACATACTCAAAATCTGCTACATTACTATCAGGAATAATCGCGAGCAGCTTACGGTACTATCATGCTGATGGTACTATGCTCGCTAGTTTAGATGAGTCGTTCTAAAATCATGCAAATGAAAATCCTGATAATCGGCCCCTCATGGGTTGGAGATATGGTGATGTCGCAGAGTTTATACCGTGAACTCAAAAGCCGTCATCCAAGCGCAACAATTGATGTTCTGGCACCAGCATGGTGTGGTCCGATTCTGGAACGCATGCCTGAAGTTGATCACGCCATCGAGATGCCAATCGGCCATGGGGATTTTAGTTTAACTAAACGATGGAAAATCGGTCGTCAGTTAGCCGCTAGTCGTTACACTCATGCTTTCATTCTGCCCAATTCAGCCAAATCGGCCTTGATTCCACTCTTCGCCGGCATCCCTGTCCGAACCGGATGGAAAGGTGAAATGCGCTATGGTCTGCTGAACGATCTGAGAGTTGACAGAAAAGTCTTTCAATATATGGTGGAACGCTATGTAGCCTTAGCTGTCCCCAAAAGCATGATGCTTAGTGAAGTGTCACTGGAGCAATGTCTCAAACCGAAGCTGAGTATTGATTTAAACCAACAAGCGCAATTACGACAACGTTTTTCGTTAGCCTCTGACCGAGAAGTTGTTGGTTTATGTCCCGGTGCAGAGTTTGGACCGGCCAAAAGATGGCCCGCTGATTACTATGCCGAATTGGCATCATCCCTCATAAAAGCAGGGAAACAGATCTGGTTATTTGGATCACAAAAAGATCAGGAAGTCACCCAACATATCCGCAACTTGCTCCCTCTGGAATGCCAGTCACACTGTTTTGATTTGGCTGGGAAAACAACGCTGGTAGAGGTGGTCGATTTACTCGCCTGTTGCCATACTGTCGTCAGTAATGATTCAGGTCTGATGCATGTTGCCGCAGCGGTCAATTGCCATATCGTTGCCATCTACGGCTCCAGCTCGCCTCAATACACACCACCGTTAGCGGACAATGTAATTACATTAAATACTGATATAGAATGCAGGCCATGCTTTCAAAGGGAGTGTCCATACGGACACCTCAACTGCCTTAAGCAACTGACACCAGATCAAGTCATCCGTCAGATTAAACATCAACAACCCAAATAAGAATTGTAATGAAATATCAATGGTTTGAGCGTGGGGCTTTCGCAACAAAAAAAGCCAGAAAGTATTTAACTGAAGTTTTTTCTCCGCTAAATATCAAGAAGATTGCTGTAATCAGACATGCGGCACTCGGTGATCAGGTGATTGCCCGCCCTTTTCTGATCGAAGCGAGAAAATTTTTTCCCAATGCACAGATCACTCTCGTTGCCGTATCAAACTATCAATATGGGATGCCAGAAGATCTGGTTGATCGTGTTCATATCATGCCGGGCAAAGATAAAAAACAACAGACTTCGGTGTTCGATAAGATCAAAAATATCAAGGATCTGGGAGAACAAGATATCATTTTTGACCTAGCCAGTACCAATCGCTCACATTGGATGATGGCATTAAGTCAGGCCAAACTAAAAATCGGTTTTCCTTATAAAAACTATCTTCGTGGTGTGTTGTACAATGTTTGTGTGCCGCGTTCAGATTTCCAGCCGGAAGTCGATTGTATGTTGGATATGTTAAAAATACTGGGACATAACCCAAGCTACCCTCTCGATTTTAACTATCCGGATCATCGAGTCGAACAAGAGACAACCAGTCCATTCATCTTATTCTTTAATGGTGCCTCTCAGACCTCAAAAATTCTGAGCCAGCAACAGATGAAAACACTCATTGAACTCTCTTTAACCAATCATCCCCATATTCAGCATATTTTTCTCGAGGGTAAAAATACCTTTGAAAAAGGAGATTTTCTTGAAGATCTTAAGAAACACCCTAATTTTTCAATTCAGATTTGTCTCCCATTAGAACAGCTCATAGAGCTGGTAGCGAAAGCCGCTCTGGTGGTCAGCCCGGATACAGGGATTAGAAATGTCGCTATTGCAACTCACACACCAACCGTCGGAATTTTCTACTCAACGGTTCCCTTTCGGTATACGCCACGATATGAGAAACACCATATTGTCATGAATGCAGATGGTCGTATCCCGAGCCCGCAGGAAATATATCAAACAATCGAAAGCGAAGTTTCATCATGGTCGTAGAGATGGAAAATACATATTACAGAAGAATATTTAATGCTTGTCTATTTTTAGTCCCAGCATTACTGCTATGCACTAAAAACTTCAGTATTGGTGCTATCTTAATTTTACTATTAACTTCAGCATGGTATTTAATTAAAGAGAAACGCAACTATACTCTAGATAAATTAGATTGGATGGTTATTGCTATACTTTCTGCATATTTTGTAGCTAATATTCCTATCTACCTATCTGACATGGATACAACTAGATACTTTAAAGGTGCATCTCGCTATTTATTCATCATCCCGATCTATTTTTTCATTCGGCACATCATCAGTGAAACAACAACATCGAGAAAATATCTCGATTGGGGGATTGTTTTTGGCTCAATCGGTACGATTGTTATTGCGATTTATCAATTTTATATCAAAGAAATGCCTAGAGTTGATGGCTATTTATATAGTATTAATTTTGGATATTTATCTTGCGCCTTAGCTTTTTTAGCACTAACACTGGCTAACAGCAGCCATATAAAAAATATATTATGGCTATCGTTTCTAATGTGCTGTTTTGCCACAATACTGACATTAACTCGAGGTGCTATTTTTGCTATTCCTCTGCTACTTGTTTTTAGTATTATATTCCAATCAAAACAACATCGATTTAAAAACACTCTAAAGATAGTCATTATCATGTTGGTATTTTTTGGCACTTTCTATACCTACTCATCAAAGTTTCAGGATAGAATCAATTTCACAACAACCGAATTTCAGCGAATTCTATCCGGTGATGTGAGAGATGCTGAGTCTTCTGGTGGACGGATTCAATTATGGTACGCAGCAACTCAGTCTTTTATCAAAAGCCCTTTGATAGGCCAGACTTACTCTCAGAGAGAAGCAACCATTCAGCAACTCTATCAAGCCGGTAAAGTCAGCGACTGGCCAACAGGTGTAACCAGAGCACATGCTCATAATCAATACTTTGAAATGTTAGCGAGTAATGGAGTACTCGGTATATTGGCTTTTATTGCATTAATTTTCACACCAATGTTTTTCTTTTTTAAACATATAAAAAAGTCGACACATGCATTGAGTGGATTCATTTTTGTCTTAGGGTTTTCAATATTCTGCTTAACAGAAGTGCCTCTGGAACAAAACTTAATCAGTAGCTTTTACGGTTTTATGCTTGCCGTACTTATTAACTTCACTCGAAATGATCTTACGAATATCCAAAACAATGAAACATAGTGGGATAAGATAATGAATATGATAATTGTCACCAATCGCTTAATTCGAGTTGTAGGGAATCTATTTAAACTATTCTCTTATCTCTTTCATGCAGTTTTACCTAAGACTCGCTTTACCATCCCAATCAACTCTAAGCATAAATTAAATTGGGAAAGTACCAATGCGATTCCAAGAGTCATCTGGCAAACCAATTATTCGAATCGCAGCACTCTGCCTGTTTACCTCAACTACTTATTTAATCGTCTGATGTCTCTGGATTATGATTATCGGTATGTCAGTACAGAAGCACGTGAACAGTTCATGAGAGATCATGCACCTGAACATGTTTACAAAGCCTATCAAAAACTGACTGATGGTGCTGCTCAAGCAGATTTATGGCGCATTACAGTTCTGTATCAACAAGGTGGTATCTATATGGATATTGATGCCACCCTTGTCTGGCCACTCCGCAAAATTTTACAAGGTGAGCAGGAAGCGCTCTATATCAAGTTTAAAAAAGGGAATACCGATTATACGAATTTCTTTTTGGCAACTGTTCCCAATAACCCTCACTATCAAACGATTATGAATACCATTGTTAATAATATTGAGAACTACAACGTCGAAAAAGGCGTATATGGGACTACTGGACCAGAAGTATTAAATCGTGTCCTACAGGGAAAAAATGTTCATGCCCGAGGACGAAACTATGTGTGTATTCAGGGAACTTTCACCAATGAGCACTTTCAATATTTAGATAAACCCCGTGGTAAATGGACTCACCAAGATCCAAACGATTTAGTCAAAAAATAACAATATGAACAACTTTATCCGGCTCATTTATACACTAGTTCTAGCGATTATTGCTCCTTTTTATCTCTTAAATCTGTTTAAGAAAAAAGAGGGGAAGCCTTGTGTTGGTTCCCGATGGACGGAACATTTCGGCTTCACTCCACCTTTATCCGCTCCCCAAAAACAGGAGATCATCTGGGTTCACGCCGTATCGGTTGGAGAAACGATTAGTGTGATCCCATTTATCAAACAACTACATCTCGACTTTCCTGAAAAAAGAATAATTATTACAACAACAACACCAACAGGAGCGGAGCAAGCTCAAAAAGTAAGTGCCATTGCAGAGCACCGATATATGCCTCTTGATTTCCCCTTTGCTATTCGGGGTTTTATCCAATCAGTAAAGCCAAGTCATTTAATTATCATGGAGACAGAACTCTGGCCTAACTTATTGTATATAGCAAAGAATCACCATGTAAAAGTATCTATTATTAATGCTCGATTATCAGAGAAGTCGTACCAGAATTATAAAAAAGTAAAACCTTTAATCAATTTGTGTCTATCTAAAATTGATCATATCTATTGCCAGCATAGAGAAGACAGTGACCGATTCCATCTTTTAGGTGCTCAAACCTCACAGCTATCAGTGACAGGTTCTCTTAAATATGATATTGAAATTTCAGAAGAAATAAAAAAACAATCTGTCTATTTACGAAATAAAGTAGGTTCCAAAAGACCGATATGGATTACGGCCAGTACTCATGTAGGTGAAGATGAATTAATCCTTGAAAATCATAAACGGATTTTGAAAGAGTACCCAGATGCACTCCTCATCCTTGTACCTCGACACCCTGAAAGATTCAACTCAGTGTATGAGCTCTGTGTGAAAGAAGGTCTAACAACTCAAAGACGAACTCAAGACAATACTCATAGTCAACCATGTCAGGTCTATCTTGGAGATACTATGGGAGAGATGCTAATTTTGATAGGAGCCGCTGATATCTGTGTTATGGGCGGAAGTTTCATTGGGAAAACAGTTGGGGGACATAATGTCTTAGAGCCAGCCGCGCTAGGAATACCAACTATTACAGGCCCCAGTTATTATAATTTTCGCGACATCACTTTATCTTTACAGCAAGCTGGGGCAGTTATTATTCTGGATCATGCCAATGAAATTTCTACCAACGTTATGGCATTATTCAAAGATCATGATCAAATCAATCAAATGTCATCTCAGGCTAAAAATTTAGTTATGGACAATGCTGGCGCATTAAGGAAAACTATTAATATGATATTTCACTCATAATATATTTAACCCAATATTCTAGTGTATATTTATATATAATATCCTTATCTATTGATTCATATGGCTGATTAAAAAAGTTATGTGGAATTATACAATCATCACTAAGTACAGCTATATTATTGGGATTATATATATCATAGTCTCGTACATGAGAATTTGTTGTGATGAGTTTTCTTTCATAACCAATAGACTCATAAATTCTAAATGACAATCCTGATTGTTCACCCTGTAATACATCCAAAATACCTTTTGATTCACTAATATAACGAGCTAAATCCTCACCTAAAACTAGCTTATCTGTTGATTTTAATCGGTAATCTTTTATATATTCTAGCTTGCGTGGATGATCACAGTAAAATATAATATTAGGATTTAACCAAGGGTTGCTATCAAGGATTTTTATTACATGTTGATACCGTTCCTTTGTAAAATACATAACAGAAAATAAATCATATTTGCACTCATCATAGTTGAGTAGTGCATTCCACATTGGATCTAAATAATTATTTATTTTTATAAATCCATTTTCCTTACAATCTATCTGATCATAGCTGAATGTTAAGTCGAACATATCAAGGTTATTTGCATTATCAGGAGATTTTCTCAAACTATCCCACAGTGTCGCAACTATCATGTTTGTATGATTCTTTAATATATTTAAATGATCACGATTAAATATATTCGGTTCAGTCATCATGATGATATCATATTTATCTCGACCAATAAAAAAACCGGTCAGAGTCTGTTCTACCAAAATATCTTTCTGCTTATGTTTATAATTTATACCTGATATTTTACTATAAATTTTTGACATAATACGATGACAACTATCAAAGTAACGAAATTGAGATAAGTCAGAATGGTCAATATGAGTCACATGATGTCCTTGTCGGGACATTTCTTTAATTATTGGTGTTGCTAATCCAGCCCAATTGGGGCAAATAAAAAGAACATTCATCGATATATCCCAACCGTTTCTATTCGCATATACTGTAATTACCTTGAATTGACCAAAAACTACTAATGCCTATTACATAATAAAAATTATAGTGATCATGATGATAGACGAACCATTAGTTTATAATGGGAAGTCATTAAATCGAGACAAGTCAATGTCATTAATATCATCCTTTGATGTAAATATTGACCGAGCCATATCTGAGTTTGGCCCCCAATTTCTATAGTTTTCCTCATCATCTTTATAAATAGCGATTTGCTTCTTACCGAGGCCAGTAGCAATATGGACGATTGATGTATCCACAGTAACAATCAATTCAGCATGTGCTACGATAGAGATAGCATCATAAATTGATTCACTATCCTCAAAATGGAAGACTAGTTTATTATCATGAATTTTCATTCTGTTAATCTCATCTCGAGTTCCAGGAGATGACAGCAAAACACACTGATAATTAGGATAGTTTATATTTAATTGATGAATTATATTCAGAATGGTTTCTTTATTTAATTTTCTTGTACTACCACTACCAAAAGGATTAAATAGTATGTATTTCCCGATTTGGTTATTCGAAATAAACTGATTGATTTTAGCTATGGAACTTTCACTTGATGGTATAATGTAAGGTTCTACAGGTTTATCGATCCCAATACATTTAGTAATGAAGTCAAACTTCAGAGAATAGTGTTTATCACATATATCGTTCGAAATGTTTTTATTAATTAATTTAACTTTTGAATCAAGGCCAATATTGACTTTTGTTTGTAGACATCGATGTAAATAAATATCTTTCATCTTCATATTTTGATTCAATGATACTGCGACATCAATCTCGCCTAATTCTTGGCATGCCTTTCTAATCTCAGAATAAGATGGCCGTTTCCTTAGATAAACAAAATCATTAACACCAAATCCACTTTCGAATAACTCTCTCATACTTGGATTCGTCATAACAATGATTCTTATCTCTGGTCTAAATTTTTTGATTTTACTGATCACACCAGATGAAACAATCGTATCACCAATTTTTGCATCGTTGCGAATAAATAGAATGCTCTTGGTTTTCGTTAAATCAAATTCTATTTGATTTTCTCTGTCAAATAGAAATAACCCGATCTTTTGACGAAAAACATCTCTAAATGCTTGAAATTTAACAATAAAAATATTTTTCTTCATAACTTATTCGCTATACGCTTGATACAAATAGTCAAATGATGAATGCTCCCAAAAAATATATCGCTTTTGTTGCTCTTTCAGAAACGAGCGTTTCAAACGAGATACATTATTCTCCTTCCAATCACCGTCAGTCTGAATCATACACTTATCAAAATCAATAATCCAAACCCGTTCTCGATCATCAATCAAGATGTTATGAATATTCAAGTCTGTATGATTGACTTGTGCATCGTGCATCTTACGAACCTCTTGCCCGATTTTCACATACATTTCATCACGCAATGCATTTTCCTGAAGAATCGTCACTAAATCACGGGCATTCGGAATTTTCTCAGTGATTAAATCGGCCTGATAGCACACATGCTTTTTAATCGCTCTTGCTGCCACAGGGCGCGGTACATTTACCCCGGCATTTCTCAGATGTTCCAGAATCTGAAACTCTTGGTAGCTTCTGGTTTTCTCCCAACAAGAAAAAAGATAATGGTCACGGACAAGCCGACCAAATAATCCACCCCGTCGATAATGCCGTAATGCGCCCTGAATCTTGTCTAATTGGATAAACCATGTTGTGCCTCGGCCAGAAGCCTGACCGACAATCCGATCCTGCTGTTGCCAGAACCCGACATCAAAACATTGCTCCGGAGACGCGGATAACAGCGCCTCGTCATACCACACTCGTAACTTACCTTTTTCGAACGTTTTCACGGCTTACCCAATGATTAAAACTTCACTCAATCAGCATTTTACATTTTCTTCCGGTCTCTGCATAATTCCGAACAACTCTCATTGCTTTATAGTGATCATTATGGCGTTATTTGATTCCGCCCCTCGCTCGATATGTATCCTGCGTCTGTCTGCCATCGGAGATGTTTGCAATGCCGTTGCAGCGGTTCAAGCCATTCAACGCCAGTGGCCTGAGACAAAAATCACTTGGATTACCGGTCAATTAGAAGCCCAGTTATTGGATGGTCTCGACAATATCAACCTCATTGTGTTTGATAAAAAACAGGGGTTCAAAGCCTATCGACAGCTCTGGGCAACGCTGAAAGGTGAACGATTTGATGCACTCCTCCATATGCAGTATGCATTCAGAGCCAGCCTTGCCACACTCGGCATTAAAGCCACTTATAAGTTAGGCTTCGATGCAACACGCAGTCAGGATTGTCAGACTTGGTTTACCAGTCAGCACGTCCCTTCCCCGGATAAACCACATGTGTTGGATGGCCTGCTTGCCTTTGCACAATACATTGGGATTAAAGATATCACACCAAAGTGGACACTCACTTATTCTCATCATGATCAGCAATGGGCGATGCAACATCTTCGCCAGGATAAACGAAATCTGGTGATTGTTCCCGGAGCCAGTAAAGCCTATAAAAACTGGACTGCCGCCGGTTATGCTGAAGTGATGCGATATATCCATGCGCAAGGCTGGCATATCATCCTTGCCGGCTCCCCTGCTCAGGTAGAGCGTGACTTAGCCCAACAGATACTCAGCCTGATTGACTTTCCGGTCACCAATAAAGTTGGCGACAGTACATTGAAACAAATGCTGGCTTTACTCGATCACAGTGATATCGTGATTGCACCGGACACCGGCCCGACTCATATGGCCAATGCAATGGGCACACCGATTATCGGATTGTATGCCCATCATAATCCACAACGAACCGGGCCTTATTGCTATCAAAATTATGTCGTTTCCGTCTATGAAGAAGCCATACAAGCACAAACCGGTAAAACAAGCACCAAACTTAATTGGCGTGCTCGCGTCAAAGATAAATCAGCCATGGGCCGGATTCAGCCAACACAAGTGATTCAAATGTTTGAAAAAGCCGTGAAGGATTTTGGGCTGTGAGAGAACGAGAACGCCACTCGATAGACTTTCAAACCAGATAAAGACAAATACCTGTATCCTGTTATCATCAGACAGCGATAAAAACGAATCACAACGTCATTCAGCGGAGAAATATAATCGTGACACAACCAACCTTAGCCGTGGCCCTGATTGTGAAAAATGAAGCCAAACATCTGGCAGCCTGTCTTAAAACTGTTCAGGGTTGGGTCAATGAGATTGTCATTCTCGATTCAGGCAGTCACGACGAAACGGAGCAGGTCGCCCGGCAATTTACCGATAAGTTTTTCTCCAATACTGACTGGCCGGGATTCGGTCCGCAACGTCGTCTCGCGCAATCGTATGTCGAATCCGATTATGTCTTATGGCTGGATGCCGATGAACGCATCACGCCGGAGCTTCGCAGTAGTATTCAAGAGGCGGTGAAAGCGAATCGACCCAATACTATCTATCAAATATCACGGTTAAGCTGGGTTTTTGGTCGATTCATTCGCCACAGTGGCTGGTATCCCGACAAAGTTTTACGGCTCTATCCAACCAAACTGACGCAATACAACGACGCTTTGGTTCATGAAAAAGTGGAAGTGACCTCATCTATGCAAGTCGAAACACTGTCTGGCGACGCAATCCACTACACGTACGACGATATGCATCACTATCTGGTCAAGTCAGCCGGATATGCAAAGGCGTGGGCAGAACAACGACAACAACGCGGAAAAAAAAGCAGTATCGGCCAAGGTATTATTCATGCACTCGGATGCTTTGTGAAAATGTATGTGATCAAAGCAGGTTTTTTAGACGGCAAGCAGGGCTTACTGCTCTCCCTGCTTTCGGCACATTCTACATTTGTGAAATACGCTGACCTTTGGATAAGGACAAATACGTCGCCGCCCAGGCATTGATCTGACTTAAGAGCGATTGAATCCGAATTTGGCTCATATCCTCCTGCTGTGATTTCCCGCCGACAGCGGGGGGAGCAAACGATAAGTGACGCCCTTGAGAATTCAATGGATACCAACGTAATGGCGTCGCTGAGCGTTTAGCCGGGAAGAAGCCAATGGTCGGAACATCAATCGCCGCAGCAATATGTAATGGCCCCGTAGACCCGGCAATAAACAGGCTCGCACAAGCAATTGATCGAGCGAAATCCACCAACCCGTCATTCTTATGATAGACAACCGCTTTTTCACCTTGGTGATTGATCGCCAATTGCAGTTGATAGGCTTTTTCTTCTTCTCCCGGTCCGGCAGTCAGCACCACCTCAAAGTCACCGTTCATTCCATCGAGCAACTGGCTGTACTGTTCAAGAGACAAGTTATTGGCCGAACCGCCACTGCCTGCATGGACAAATACCCATGATTTGTCAGAACGAATCCCCAGTTGTGCCGCAAGTTTGTCTTTTTGTTTAGCAAGCTCTGATGGCGAAAAAGTCAGGTACGGGGGCTGCGGCTCAACCACCGATATCTGATGATCCTGCAAAAAAGTACGAATCAAATCCAGATTATACTCAAACTCAGGTTTCGCTGACTGAGAACGCTTCTGCTTTACCCGATGGTTGTAAAACACCTGTGCCAGTTTCGTCGCCGGAGCCATCCGGTACGGAATCTTCGCCTTCCAGACCAACAACGCATTGTAAGTTGTCGAAAACAGGTTAATCGACGCATCAAAGTGACGTCGGCGGATTTCTTCAATCAACGCTTGTTGAGATGATGTTGACCCCTTTTTGGTCGGGTCTTCAAGCACGGCATCAATCCACGGGCATAATTCGGCAAGCGCGATGGTATAACGAGGCACTAACGCAGTAATGTGACAATCGGGAATTGATGCTTTGAGCATCGCGAAACTCGGCCATGCCAGCATAAAATCACCGATTTTATCATTACGAATGACAAGTATTTTTTTCATTTCAAACTCTTATTTCGTCACATAGCATCGATCATACGGACATCAATAGGTTATTTTGAATCTTTTTGTTACTATAGTGTAAGTGTCAGATGGCTCTGACGAACTTTACATTTTGAGACGCCTTCGGTAGATACCGAAGACACTCAGTTTAACTGTTGAGATAACGGACTGTGAGCAAAAAAAAATTATCGCGCGTCATCTATCCGGGAACATTCGATCCGCTGACCAACGGGCACCTTGATATTGTCAATCGCGCCGCTGGTATGTTTGATGAAGTCATGATTGCGGTTGCCGCCAGCCCCAGTAAAAATACCATGTTTACGCTGGCGGAAAGAGTCTTTTTTGCCGAACAGGCAACTCAACATCTGACGAACGTGAGTGTACAGGGATTTTCCGGGCTCTTGGTCGATTTTGCCAAACAAGTCGGCGCCAACGTCTTGATTCGCGGCCTCCGAACAACCATGGACTTTGAGTATGAGTTCGGCCTGACCAACATGTACCGCAGACTGATGCCAGAGCTTGAAAGTGTATTTCTCACCCCGTCAGATGAATTTGCATTTCTCTCGTCAACCATTGTCCGGGAAGTAGCCATCCACGGAGGAAACGTCGATTCGTTTGTACCGCCGGTCGTTGCTGAATCTCTGCGTAAAAAACGTAGTATTTAACCCAATTTAATCGCTAACGCTGATACAACTACTTTTGGCAGAGTGGGCAATAGAAAGTATTCCGTTGTCCGATCTTCTGCGCCACGATCGCTTGACCACATTCAGGACATGGTTCCCCTTCTTTTCCATAAACACGTAGTTCCTGAGCAAAATAACCGGGTTTACCATCAGTTTGGGCAAAATCTTTCAAGGTCGTGCCACCTTGCTGAATCGAGTGGGTCAGTACCGCTTTAATCTCACTCACCAGCGTCTCCCATTCACTCATTGTCAGTGAACCGGCTTCTCGGGTTGGTCGAACCCCTGTGGTAAACAAAGATTCATTGGCATAAATGTTCCCGACACCAACCACCACTTTATTATCCATAATGAACTGTTTGACCGTCACTCGTTTTCCTTTCGCTCTCGCAGCAATATACTCAGCGGTCAGTTCATCCGAAAGCGGCTCCGGGCCAAGGTTGTCGAATACCGAATGCATGGTGCCTTTCTCAGCCCATAACCATGCCCCAAACCGTCTCGGATCGTTATAGCGTAGTACCTTCCCGTTCATCATAAACAGATCCACATGGTCGTGTTTACCGGGCGGAAGCGAAACATCCAACACGCGCAAAGAGCCTGACATTCCCAAATGGATAATCGCGGTTCCGACATCCGTTTCCAGCAGCAGATATTTTGCTCTGCGATGAATCCGCCGAATCACTTGCCCCGAAATCTGCTGAAGCTCAAAAGGAATCTCCCAGCGCAGTTTAGGTGTTCGCACATTCACCGATTTCACCTGCTCACCCACCAAAAAAGGACTAATCCCTAGTCGGCTTACCTCAACTTCCGGTAACTCCGGCATTTTAATCCTCCTTCTGCGTTGGTGATTTAGCGATGATCGACGGAAACAGATAATTGTCTTCCACCGAGATAGCAATCCAGTGTTCCTGCCAGTTTTTGAATAACCAAAACTGCGGGAAGCGATAATAAGTAATTCGCTGCGGCTCTTCCTGCTCTTCATACCAGACTTCAACCGTTCCCGGATCATTCAGCTTACCGGACAATGAGTGGTAGGTCTTATCATCAACCCGAGTGCCAACCAGATTCCGCCACCGTTGTACCAGTTCCAGCGCTGAAATATCAAACGACACCGTTGATGTCCAGCCACCTTTGGCGTCACGTACCAGTGACCAAGGTTGTGTCTGTATCGACGTAATAGTCAGTTGGGGATTGAGAAGCGATGGATTGCTCTGAGCTTCATGAGGTAAAAGATAATCTTTAATCATGGATGGTAGATTCAAAATGGCGATAAATAAAATCACCGCCAGAATCAGATAATTATTCCAACGCCGTTTTCGATCCTTCATCAGGTCACTCTCAACAGATATTGTCGCTCATCGATATATCCGTTCATCCTATGATCTTTCACTGAAAAAAGGTAGATAGAAGGCAATAAAAAACCCAGCAGAAGCTGGGTTTTATAACACTTACAAAAAGCAGTTCAATTACTTGATTTTTGCTTCTTTGTAAACAACGTGCTGGCGAACTACTGGATCAAACTTTTTGATCTCAAATTTACCTGGCATGTTGCGCTTGTTCTTGTCAGTTGTGTAAAAGTGACCAGTACCAGCAGATGATACCAGACGAATTTTCTCACGAATGCCTTTAGCCATTGCTCAATTCCTCTTAAACGTTTTCACCGCGAGCACGAATATCAGCAAGAACGGTATCAATACCTTTCTTGTCAATGATACGCATACCTTTCGCAGTCAGGCGCAGTTTAACAAAACGTTTTTCGCTCTCTACCCAGAAACGATGAGTTTGTAGGTTCGGCAGAAAACGACGCTTAGTAGCATTACGTGCGTGCGAACGGTTGTTCCCCGTTACAGGACGCTTACCAGTTACTTGGCATACTCGGGACATGAATGTCTTCTCCAAATCGTTTCAGCTCGATATCAACCTTGGTGGCCGAACCTCTCTCCATGTTGAAGGGTGAGGTTTAAAACCATTATGGAAAATCCATACAAGGCTATCAAAGGTCGCGCATTATACTAACTTGATGTGCATTGCTCAAGACCCGAACAGATCCTTTTTTGCAGATCCTGTGATCTTTTTCATCGCCGAGCTGATAATAGGTTGAAAATTTAGTGGGCGAATGATAACAGAATCTCCTGTTCCCACAACTAAAAACTTTCGCGGATGCTATCAAATCAACCGAAAGCGGCAACTTCCTCGCAAAATCATCGGAAACCGTTCAACGCCTCCCACACATGCAGGATTCATCCACCCTAAATCCAGCCTCGCTCAGCAAAAGACACAATCTCGCCATCACCAATCACAAAGTGATCCAACACTCGAATGTCTACCAGCGCCAAGGCATCGATAATTCGCCGGGTAATATGCCGATCAGCCTGACTGGGTTCAGCAACCCCTGAAGGATGATTATGTGCCAGAATCACTGATGCAGCATGATACTGCAGTGCCCGCGCGACAATCTCTCGCGGATAGACACTCGCGGCATTGATCGTCCCTTCAAACATGATTTCACCACAGATGACCCGATTCTGGTTATCCAGAAACAACACATAAAATGCTTCCCGACGCTTATCTCGAAGTATTCCTGATAAATAATGCCGGGTATATTGTGGATTCGTCAGCGCATCCCCTCTTTGTATCGTTTCCGAAAAATAACGCTGTGCCATTTCTAACACTGCCTGCATTTGCACAAATTTCGCTTCTCCCAGACCTTTATGCCGACAAAATGCACTTTTCTGGGCTGAAAATAACGCACGGAGTGAACCAAATTCCTGTAACAGAAAATCAGCCAATTCGAGGACATTCATACCGGCAACTCCGGTACGTAAGAAAATAGCCAACAGTTCGGCATCAGACAGGGCGTGGGGACCACGGGAAAGTAGCTTTTCCCGCGGCATTGATTCTTTAGGAAGGAATTTCAGGCTCATTGTATAGCTCCTCTCGGTTTGCTATACAAATACTGAAGATAGCGTTGGATTCAACTTCGTTGATAGGAAATCCGAGAGATATCAACATCAGTTGCAACCATCATGTCGGCTAAATCTTAAAGTGTCCGACCAAGTCTCCCATTTTCTTACCAGATTGTGCCAAACGGCTACTGATTGATTCCGACTGCTGCAAATTATGGCTCAACTCATTCACAATCTGCTGAATCGCAACCAGATTTTGGTTGATCTCTTCAGAAACGACACTTTGTTCCTCTGCCGCCGAAGCAGTCTGAATTCCCATATCCTGAATGGTCCGAATCGCTTGAGAAATACCGGATAAACTTTCTTTGATACGAACCGATTCTTGTTCGGTGCTTTTGCCCCGCTCACGGCTCGCTTGCATCCGACCGACCGCTTTACTGACGCCTTGGTTCAACGAGTTCAGCATATTACCGATCTCTTGCGTGCTATTTTGAGTTCGGCTTGCGAGCGAGCGAACTTCATCGGCAACCACAGCAAATCCCCGCCCTTGTTCTCCGGCTCGAGCCGCCTCTATGGCGGCATTCAATGCCAGTAAATTAGTCTGCTCTGCAATTTCACCAATCACATCCAGAACCAGCGTGATCTCTCCGGCTTGTTGGCTCAACTCCGAGATAGCTTCAGAAGTCAGATTCACTTCTTTCACCAAACTGCTAATGCCTTCAATTGCGAAATTCACCTCATCCTGCGCCTCAACAATCTGCTGATTTGCTGATTCAATCGCCTGCGCAGTGGCATTCGTATTCAAGGCCACTTCACGGGCAGTCGCACTCATTTCTGTCACCGCCGTCACGACCTTATCGGTTTCCTGACAGTGGCTGTTCATCTTCTGGTTGGAATGGGAGGTCTGCTGATCGAGATCATTCACCGCCAACATAACATCATGCTCTGTCCGGCTAATATCCGACATCAGCGGATGGAGTTTATCCATAAATGAGTTAAATGCTTCGGCCACCATACCGACTTCATCACGGCTTTCCACATGTAAGCGAGCGGTCAAATCACCACCACCGGCAGCCACATCCTGCAACGATTTCAGAATATGATGAAGAGGTGCAACGCCTTTAGAGACTAACCAACTCACAATCACAATCGTTAATATCAGACCAACCCCCGATAATCCGACAGCAGACCACATTTGCTGATGTAACAGCTTTTCCCGATTATGTTGAAAAGCCGCCACCTGACGATCAATATCATCAATGTAAACCCCAGTGCCTAAAACCCAATCCCATTTCGGCAGGTATTCGGCATAACCTAACTTCGGAGCTTGCGCATTCAAAGAGGGCTTATGCCATGAAAAATAAAGAAAACCGTCCCCCGTTTTTGACGCCTCAATCAAACCGGCAATCACAGGAACACCATTATTATCTTTCATGTTATAGAGGTTCTTCCCTTCCAGTTGCGGCTTAATCGCATGAAGCGTATTCACACCTTGGGAGTCATAGGCAAAGAAATAGCCATCATCATCAAAACGCATGGCTTTTAATATCTCTTTTGCCTGCGCCTGATTTTCACCATTTTGATCACTATCATAGAGCGGCTTGATAGCGGTCGTCCCCATCATTATATAAGACTTCAGCTTATTCTTATGGCTGGTTACCAATCCTTGTCGATATTGTGCCAGCTCTTGCTTCAGCGAAGTCATCCCACTCCAGTAATACACCATTGTTATCACTGCTGTAATCACTATCAGAGGAATCACAGTGATGAAAAGGAGCTTGGTTCGGCTCCGAAGAGAATTCAACATAAAATTCCTTATTCGCTTAGATCAATTAACCATTTATCGATAGCCCTCTTATTGCATATTTTGGCATAAATATCTGTGAGATATACTCAAGTATATGAATATGGTGATCTGAGCGGATGAGTTCCTCTGACACAGTTCTGACATCTTTTCAGGAGTTGTGCTAGCATAGCGCGCAGAGTGATTAAGGAATCGAAACATGCAAACATTGGCAGGAAAGAAAATACTGCTGGGGATCAGTGGTGGCATCGCAGCATACAAATGCGCAGAACTGACACGCCGCCTGATTGATCACGGCGCAGAAATCAGAGTCGTCATGACCGATGCAGCAAAAGCTTTCATTACACCGCTCACCATGCAGGCTGTTTCCGGCAACCCCGTGTCAGACAGCTTGCTGGATCCAGCAGCGGAACGCTCAATGAGCCATATCGAACTGGCCAAATGGGCTGATCTCGTCCTGCTGGCACCGACAAGTGCTGACCTTATTGCCCGTATCGCTGCAGGCATGGGGAATGATTTACTCTCCACTCTTATTCTAGCGACACCGGCACCAGTTGCCCTTGCACCGGCCATGAATCAGCAAATGTACCGTCATGTTGCCACCCAAAGAAATCTGGATACCCTCGCATCATTTGGCATGCATATTTGGGGACCCGATGCCGGTGAGCAAGCCTGCGGTGATGTCGGGCCGGGACGAATGCTGGAACCAATGCAACTGGTTGAATTGTGCGAACAATTTTTCCAGCCCAAGTTACTCGCAGGAAAATCGGTTCTCATTACTGCCGGCCCCACTCAAGAAGCTCTCGATCCGGTGCGCTATATGACGAATCACAGTTCCGGCAAAATGGGATTTGAGATAGCCAGAGCAGCCATCCAACTCGGTGCCGACGTCACACTCATCGCCGGTCCAACCCATTTATCGGCACCGATTGGTGCACAGCGCATCAATGTCAGCAGTGCCGTCAATATGTATGATGCGGTGATGACTCAAGCCCCACACCATGATGTATTTATCAGTTGTGCTGCGGTTGCCGACTATCGGCCAGCGGACGTTGCCGAGCAGAAAATCAAGAAGACGGACGATGCCGATACCATGACCGTCACACTGGTCAAAAATCCGGATATTGTCGCCTCTGTCGCAGCAATGACCACTCACCGACCATTTACGGTAGGGTTCGCAGCAGAAACACAGCAGATTGAACAGTATGCCCGCTCTAAGATGGCACGTAAAAATCTGGACATGATTTGCGCCAACGATGTGTCCGTCAGCGGGCAGGGATTCAATAGCGATCAAAATGCACTTCATCTGCTCTGGCCCGACGGAGAGCGAAAATTACCATTGGCTTCCAAATCGCAGTTGGCGCTGGCACTAATGACACTTATCAGTGAAAAAATAGGATAAAATAACAATCGTAACCGACTGAATTCATTCACCCGGTTACTGATAGCATGTGGTAACGGAAAGGGTATGGAAATGACCGGAACAAAAAAAAGTAATCGCCGTGACGAAATTCTTCAGGCACTGGCTGAGATGCTAGAGTCTCATGATGGCGCCTCTCGCATTACTACCGCCAAGCTCGCAAAGCAGGTCGGTGTTTCAGAAGCAGCGCTCTATCGTCATTTTCCTAGCAAAGCCCGCATGTTCGAAGGGCTGATCGAGTTTATTGAAGAAACACTGATGTCGCGGATTAATATGATCCTCAATGAAGAGAAAGATACTCTCAACCGCCTCAACATGGTGATGCAGCTAATTTTAACATTTTCTGAACGCAATCCTGGCCTGACTCGGATATTATCCGGCCACGCCCTGATGTTTGAAAACGAGCGACTCCGTGAAAGAATCAACCAACTTTTTGAACGCATAGAAACCTCTTTACGTCAGATTCTACGCGAGCGCCAAATTCGGGAAGGAAAATCATTCCCTGTCGGAGAAAATATTCTGGCGGCTCAACTGTTAGGCCAGGTTGAAGGAAGCTTGAACCGTTTTGTCCGTTCAGACTTCAAATATCAGCCAACTGCAAATTTTGAACAATACTGGTCCCTGCTCAGCGCACAATTGAAATAACACTTTATGAATGATTACAAAATCGGCAAACCTGCCTTTTCCGTCTCGTTATTACACCCCAAATATTGGGGGGTGTGGTTTGGATTCGGCCTTCTCGCGGCAATCGTCAACCTGTTGCCTTATTCTGTATCGCTTTCTATCGGAGGCTCGCTCGGAAAATTAGGCATGAAGTTCGGCAAAAAACGCGTGCATATTGCCAGAACAAATCTGCGTCTCGCCTTTCCCGAGATGTCACCCGATGATATCGATGCGATGGTGGTTGAAAACTTCAAAAATACCGGTGCGGCTTTAGTTGAATCCGGTATCACTTGGTTCTGGCCGACCTGGCGCTTTCGTCGCATTCTGGTCGAAAAAGACATCAGCGCCTTGCGCAAACATGCAGAAAACAATAAGGGGGTGCTGTTGTGTGCGGTTCATGCCCTGAATCTGGAAATCTGTGCCCGCGGCTTTGCTGTACTCGGCTTACCCGGCTATGGCGTGTACCGCCCACATAGCAATCCTGCTTATGAGTTTATCCAGTATCGCGGCCGGACCAGAAACGGCAACAAACTGGTCTACCGACGCGACTTGAAGCAAATGATTCGTGTGTTACGCAAAGGTGAACGGCTGTTTTATCTGCCGGATCAGGACTATGGTCATAATAAATCCGTCTTTGTGCCCTTTTTTGGCGTTGATGAGGCGTGTACCACAACCGGAACCAGCCTGATTGCCTACCCCAGTAAGTGTGCCATTGTTCCCGCTTCCGGATTCCGAACCGTTCAGGGAACCTATGAAATCATGGCCGATATTTCAATTGAAGAACAATATCCGCAAAAGGATATGACAGCTGCGGCAGCGTACCTCAATCAATATCTTGAAATGGTTATTATGCGCGCACCGGAACAATGGATGTGGCTTCACAAACGATTTAAATCTTTGCCTGACGGAACCAGTCACACTCGATATCAGTAAACATCAGGATCATGCATTCATGAGCTCAACGCCAGACAATCCGCGTCAAAACAGCATTGACGATTACCTGTACAATCCGACTTTTCAGTGGTCCTTTTTACATCCTCGCCACTGGGGGACTTGGCTGGGTATCTTATTTGCTGCGCTATTTGCTTTTATCCCCCCCAAATGGCGGGATGGCCTTGCCCGTAAAATAGCCAAGCCAATCGTCAATAAAAATGGCCGTGTCGTTCGGCGGGCCCGCATCAACCTCACGTACTGTTTCCCGGAAAAGAGCGAAGCAGAACGCGAGCAAATTCTGCACGAAACCTTTGTCAAAGCCGCACAATACATGCTGGGTTACTCTGAGTTTTTAGTGCGCTCGACCCGGCATAATCAACAGCGGGGGGAACTGATTGGTGAGGAAAATCTGCTACCGTTACTCGATGCCGGAGAGAAAGTCATCATTCTCGCCCCCCATGCATGGGCAGTGGACTATCCTGCGGTCATGCTGGCAGCACGCGGTTATAAAGTCACCACAATCATGAAACCGCAGCGTAACCCGATTGGTGACTGGCTGATGCATGTTCAACGTATGCAGTATGGCGGCCGTATATTTGCACGAGATGCTGGCGTGAAGCCATTTGTTCGTTCCATTAAGGATGGTTATATCGGTTATTGGCTCCCCGATGAAGATCACGGGCCTCAAAATTCTGTGTTTGTCCCTTTCTTTGCGACCGAAAAAGCCACACTGAAAGGCTTTGGCAAAATGGCTCGTTTATCCAAAGCGAAAGTGGTGCCAGTGCTACCGGCATACAATGATAAAACGTCAAAATATGAAGTGTACATTTTGCCGGCAATTGAGAACTTCCCGACCGGTGATGAAATGCAGGATGCCCGGGCAATGAATCAAGCGATTGAAGATTTGGTTATCCCACATCCGGAACAATACATGTGGAACTTATTTCTGCTACAAACGCAGCGCGACGGCAAGAAAATATATCAGTAACAAACAATCACCATCGCCCAAGGCGGTGGTTTAGGGATGACAACAAAAAAGACTCAGTCAGTGACTGAGTCTTTTTTCATCGGATGAATCATCCTCAATCCGTCACGGATTTAAATCACACCGTATTGGTCACGATAAGCTTTCACCGCTGCCAAATGTTCGCCACTATTACCTTGCTCTTCAAGATAAGTGATTAAGTCGGTCAGGCCGACAATCGAAATCACCGCACAACCGAAGTCTCTTTCTACTTCCTGAATCGCGGACAACTCTCCGGTACCTTTTTCCTGACGATCAATGGCGACCAATACACCAGCCAGTGCCGCACCGTTGGCTTGGATGATTGCCATCGACTCGCGAATCGCAGTGCCAGCCGTAATCACATCATCCACCAGCATAATCTTCCCTTCAAGCGCACTGCCGACCAGATGTCCGCCCTCACCATGATCTTTGGCTTCTTTACGGTTAAAGCAGTAAGGCGTATCGACATCATGATGATCCGCCAACGCCACCGCGGTTGTGGTTGCAATCGGGATCCCTTTATAGGCCGGGCCAAACAACACATCGTAGTCAATGCCTGAATCAACCAATGCCGCTGCATAAAAACGCCCCAGACGCGCTAAATCCCGCCCGGTGTTAAACAGACCGGCATTAAAGAAATAAGGGCTTTTCCGGCCGGACTTCAAAGTAAACTCACCAAATTTAAGAACTTCTTTTTCAAGGGCAAATTCAATAAATTCACGCTGATACGCTTTCATGACTGTCTCTCTTTCTATTTCTCTTTTCTTATCAATGTCGATGTGTGTCGATCCACCACGACCACTAAAAACTGACCGCAAAAAAATAGCTCCGACAAGGAGCTATTCTCTACGATTAATCTGCTAAGGCTGCTTTTTGCACCGCAACAATATCTGTAATACCTTTTTTGGCCACCGCCAGCAGATCCAGTAATTGTTCATGACTGAACGGTTCGCCTTCAGCCGTCCCCTGAATCTCAATCATTTTACCGGCTTCGGTCATCACCACATTCATATCGGTGTCGGCTGCCGAATCTTCGACATATTCCAGATCACACAACACATCATCACCAAGAATCCCGACCGAAACAGCAGCAACGTGGCCTTTCATCGGGTTCTTCTTCAGTTTGCCCGATGCAACCAAAGACTCAAATGCATCCGCCATCGCGACACTGGCACCGGTAATCGATGCCGTCCGGGTACCGCCATCCGCCTGAATCACATCACAATCCACGGTAATCATGATTTCACCCATCGCTTCCAGATCAACCACAGCACGCAGACTACGGGCAATCAATCGCTGAATTTCCATAGTGCGGCCACCTTGCTTCCCATTGGCAGCTTCCCGACGCGTTCGCGAGTGCGTTGCTCGCGGTAACATGCCGTATTCAGCGGTCACCCACCCTTTGCCCTGACCTTTTAACCAACGTGGTACATTCTCCTCCACACTGGCATTACACAACACTTTGGTATTGCCGAACTCAACCAACACAGAGCCTTCGGCATAAGCGGTATAATGGCGAGTAATTTGAATCGGACGAACTTGATCCGCAGCACGGTTGTTTGGACGCATAAGGTATCTACCTGTTGTTGTCTTAGATGAGTGATGAAATTGGCCGCAGATTATAGCGGAAATCCGATCCGCAAACCACCATCAAGAACACACCGCACAACGCAAACGACATCGGCTGAAATGACAACCAAACAATCCGCCGGATTCACTATCAACGCACGTCTTACACCATAGAATTGTGTTAAGATGAAACCAATAGCAAGTCCAAATCTTCAAGACTTAAGGAAAATTTGATGATTTATAGTATGACCGCATACGCACGCAAAGAGGCAAAAGCTGACTGGGGTACAGCCGTATGGGAAATTCGCTCCGTCAATCAACGCTATCTCGAAACCTATTTCCGACTCCCTGAGCAATTCCGCAGTCTGGAACCGATTCTGCGTGAACGCTTTCGCAAGCGTCTGGCCCGGGGCAAAGTCGAATGTCATCTGCGATTTGAGGCCAATCCTTCAGCAGCAAACGAACTGACGATTAACGAAGCACTCGCCAAACAGGTGATCGACGCTGCCAATCAAGTCATGCATATGACCGGAGAGCTGAGCCGCATCAATCCATTTCAGGTGATGCAATGGCCGGGCGTCATGGAAACACCTGAACACGATATGGACACGATCAATACCGAGCTGCTCGATGAGTTTGACGGCGCTTTAACAGAGTTTATCGAATCCCGCGGCCGCGAAGGCGAAAATATGAAAGCGCTGATCGAACAGCGTCTGGATGCCATCACTCAAGAAGTCAACAAAGTCCGGGCCCACATGCCTGAAATTATCGAATGGCAACGCGAGCGCCTGTTGAATAAGTTTGAAGAAGCCAACGTCGAACTCGACCCCGGCCGCATCGAGCAGGAACTGGTGCTCATGGCCCAGAAATCCGACGTTGCCGAAGAACTCGACCGTCTCGATTCACACGTCAAAGAGACCAAAAACATTCTCAAAAAAGGCGGCTCCTGTGGCCGGCGCCTGGATTTCATGATGCAAGAGTTCAACCGTGAATCGAACACGCTGGCCTCAAAATCAATCAATACCGAAGTCACCGCCTCCGGCGTCGAACTGAAAGTTTTGATTGAACAGATGAGAGAGCAGATCCAAAACATCGAATAGGTTCTTGGGTAGAAAGCTACCCGTCCAAGAATGTCTTAGAAGCCCTGTATTACCTTGTGAATAGCATTGAAAATACAGGGCTTTTTTATTTCCCCGTCCAAATCGGTTTGCAGATGTCTGTTAAAAACTACCTGTTTAGTGGTGGGCAGAATGATGGGCAGCCATTATTGCCCCCCTCCATTATTTCAGCAACTATGGAGTAAACATGCGAAAAATCACAGTAAAACAGGTTATTGCATACAGCAAAGCCGAACCCCAAAAATATTCGGACGGTGAAGGACTGTGCTTTTGTGTCCGTAAACAAGGCTCGATGACCCGCTACACCACACAGCCAAAAGAAGGCGAGAAGCAACCTTGAGGCAATTTCCTTTAATGTTGCTGGCGGACGCTGCCGCCTATTCCAGAAAAAGTGCCGCCGCATATTTTCGAAAAGAAGTATGAGGCGGCATAGATCCTCTTCTGGAGAAACAGAAAATCGAGTTATCTGACATTGAAACCGTCGATCAACTGTTCCACGACTGGTATCGAACCGATCTGAGTCGACGACTCAAGCACCCCAAATTCCGTATCGGGTTTATACCAACAACATTAGCCCAGTTATTGGCATTAAATGTATTGCCGAAGTGACCGCACGCGACGTGCGCGAAGTATTAGAGCGCATCCGAGAAAGTAACCGCCCTACCATTGCTAACGACACCTTGATGTACATGAAGCAGCTGTTTCGACATGCGATTAAGCTCGATTTAACGCTGAATAACCCCGCAGCAGCCTTCACGGTGGACGATGCCGGTGGCGTAGAGTCCAGTAAAGACAGGATGCTCAGCAAAGAGGAAATTCACTACGCCTTTAGTGTGTTTCATACTCATATCAACAGCTTTGGCCGCGATAACTACCTCGCTTGCAGCCTGTTTTTTGGTGTTGGGCGTGCGCAAAAGCGAGCTGTGTGAAGCCATGTGACGTGAAATGGATTGAACCACGGGCGTATGGGACCTGCCCAAAGAACGCAGTAAAACTGGCGTGCCGATCAGCATTCCTTTACCGCGCCAAGCCATTGTCTGGTTCAACGGATTGCAAAACCGCGCCTTCTGCTTGACTAGGTCGCCAGAGCAAATAGGCAATTCTTGTACTGGTTTGTTACTGAGTGGTTTAAGAAAGAGTAATGGAAAACCACGAAGCAAAGTGATCAGCCACCAGATTAACCTAACGCTGCTGCACCACCGCTGTGGGCCGGAGAATGATGTTTGGCTGAAAGCGAATTTTGGTACCGTAACTCATTACTGTACCAACGAGTAGAGACCTTTATCCCAAATCATAAACTTGAAAACGAAACCAAGCCCCAGAAACGAGTACCCCCTCACAGGGCGCTGATCTAACGGGTAGCGGGAGGGGTATTGTTAGTGCTATTTTAATATCAAACTCGATATTATTTGATGTCGCTTTTTAATTGGCAGTTGTTCGGAAAAACCGAACAACTGCCAATTGACGGCCTGAGACTTAATAAACTGGTTTTTTATTGTCGATAAGCAGGAATGCGGCCAGTTCTTAGTTACTGTTTGCTAAATTGCACAATTGGTAAAACAACCCTTGGCAAACGCAGTCGTTCACATTGAGTACTCAAGAACTCACGCCAATAGGGCCAAACATGGTAGCTAGCATTTTTCAATGCAAATTCATCAATCGCTGCCTGCTCTAATTCTGCTGTGACTTGGTATTCTGCAATAAAGTCTGCTTCAACAAATGCTTTAATATCAGGATCGCTATTTTCCTTAGGATTAACCCAACGTGTCCCCAAGCGGATATAAATGCGCACCAAATGGCCATCACCATCAATATCGATCAATTCACTTCGAAGAACAACATGCATTTGTTGCACTAACAATGCTTCAAGTTCCGTAGATTTTGGGTCAAAGTCATCAGCACACTTAGCTTGGCACGATTTAACGTATACATCCTGTATCACTAAAGCATCAATAGCCTGTTGTAACGATTTTGATACTTTTTTAGCCATAACACGCCTCTAGTTCGAGTTCGTGCGATGCAACAATTCTCGTCTTTCGAGCAGTCGATGAGAAATCCACTACAGCTACATTTTTCCAGCTTGTCTGGATATTACACTCAACACCCGCATCCGACATTAACTTATCTAAAGCAGCTGGCACTTCCGCCGCTAAACGGAGCAGTTTATCCATTGCGTCTGATTGCATCACATCGTCTGATTCGTACTTGGAAAACGCAACAGGGCCACCACCAAACACTTTTGCAGCATCAGCCTGTTTTAAGCCCCAGCGTTTACGCAAGACCTGGAGTTCATTACCCGTTAACAAGCCTTGCACCTGCTTTTTAAAAGCAATCATTGCACGCTTGTTAAAGCGAGCTTCAGCAGTACCTGCCTGTTCACTGCCACAGCAATCACACACTACATACTGGCTTTCAATTTGGCCTTGTTGACCTAAATGCTCAACTGTAACCCTCTCAGTATGGAGTGTTAATTGGCCCATCTCACAAATTGGACAAGTCTGACTATTCATCACATATCCTCAGCGCGACAAATGACAAGAAACCAGTAATAACAACTTACCTGTCTTGCCTATCGCAAATTTCACATAGTATTCGTAGCGCATTTCTTTATGCGCATACTCCACCCATTCATTTCTAAACAGCCGATAACTATCACATGCAGCCCAAGACATAGCCTTATCAGTTTGACCAACTATGCACCATTCTGATTTTAGGTAACTTCCTGAACTCAGAGCGGCACAAACTAGCTGTTTAACATCATCAATATCGTATTCCATTGTCTGAACATCTTTTCTACAACGTTCAGTCAATAGCTTAGTGTTGTCACCAACGGTTGCGAGCAATGCCCTAACCAACTCTGATGAATAAAGAGGTCCGTCTGCGATATAGATTCTGTCACTGCCTGCTTCATTAGGAGGCTGCTCATCAATATATGCGCTTACATTTATCGCATTATTTACCATAATGGTAATTTAATCCAGTTAAAGTTGAACATTTAGCCTTCATACCATTGCCTCTTCGTACACTTTTTCAACCTCAACAAACTTATTGACGCTCTCTAGGCGAGTTAAGGTTGTGAGTTTCATCGAGTTTTTCATTGGGCGATGTGGCACATTGGTCACTGGCGTTTGCAGCGATAGCGGTTTGCCGAGTTCAAATAAATAATACAAATCAACAGAGCCTGACTTCTTACCGGCTTGCTCTTCGGTAATGGTGTCGCGTGGTAACACAGTGACTCGCTTAACCGGCCAAAGTTTGTCAATTTGCTTGGTTGAACTTTGGACGTCTGAGGTAGACGCCAACGCTAAATAGCGAATTTCCTCGGCAATATGCTGCTTAAATTTCTGCAAAAACGTGCTTTGCGGCAGGTGATACCACTGCGCTGTACCTTGCTGAAATTTTTCAAAGTAGCCATTATCACGGCCACGTTGCCCACCTAATGCCACTGTCATCGTCAAATCAGGGTACAGCACTTGGCGCATGCCATAATAAGGTATGCGTGCTGCTTCTTGTACGTAGAGCCTTTCCGCCATGCCAGCCACAGGGTAAATGGCTTCATTGTTTTGTCCTGTTTGTGCATTCGGCGCTGTGCCAATTTGCGCTTGCAAAAACTCTAGCAACCACTGATGACCGGAATAACTGCTCTTAGTCTGGGTAGGATCAGTTTGACTGGGGTCATTTTGGCTAGGCCTATTTTGACTGGGTAATAATGCAAACGCGCCAATACCCACTTCTTCTATAGCGGCTGCGTAGGGGTTGGGTTTTGTGGCTTGATCAAAAAAGCCTGGGTATAAAGCAAACGCACCAAAAACTGGGCGGCTTTTTTTAGCAGGTTGGCCTGCTATTGAACTGGATGGCTGCTCAGACAAGCTCGGCTCTGATAAACGGATGAGAGCATCCCGATAACGGTGCATTTGGTTAATGGCATCGTCTGGTACGCCATCTACTACGGCTAATTCAGCTGCTTCTTTCTCAACCTCAGTTTTGCTTTCCCAGTGTTTTAAATCTTTCTCTGTTGGTTTGCCTATCAATTGGTTTTTTAGATCAACTTTAATGTCAGAAATTCTATATTTGGCATCAAACAGCCAAATAAACTGCTTCTCTTCTGATGAGCCTGAGTCTGAACTTGCGCTTTTAGGCAATGTCACTTCCAACACAATATCCGGTTTTTGGTTAACTACATACGACCGAATTAAACCGTCTTTGTTGAATACTGGCTCGTGTGCTAGCCTTGCAGTGACACCATCGCTACGTTTAAAACGAAACGCGCCTCTCAAACCATCTTCTTTAAAACTGTACTCAAAAAAATCATTTGGTTTTAACTCTGCCGCACTGTTTTCCACCAATTCAAAGCCAAGATCACGCTCTAATATCTGTTTCAAGCATAAAAAGCACCACACTTCGTAAATCTCAGCCACCGATTTCATCGAAATGCTCGTCTGATTGCCAAAAAGATCTAAATAAAATTTCAGCTCCTGCCAAACACGATACACCGCGCTGTAACCGGTTTTTTGCTGTAGCACTAACGACCCGCGGCTTAACCCTGTGTATGCACCAACCTCTTTTAAAAAACTTTGGCCTAACACTTTTTGCAGCGGCTGCTGCCAACTATGTACTTCATCAATGAAGGATTCTGATAAACGTGGGCGCTCTAGTGCTTGGTTACTTTGCCTTAGCTTTTGTTCAAACTCCGCTAATTGCCGCTTGCTTTCACTCACCACCATTTTGATAAAGCGGTTTTCTGGGGTATCGACACTCAGTTGCTTTTTTTCGACCGCGTAGCGTTTATCGTACTGGCCATTCGCAAAATCTTGCTTGACCTGCTCAGCTAACTTATGAGGCAAACGGCCTTTTAGTTTGGCCGCTTTAATATTGGCAACCGTTGGTTGTAAGCGGCTATGCGGTGCAGCACATACCACCTTTAAGCCACTTTCAAAACGCTTTCTTAGCTCTTTAAAGCTTTCAAGCCACATTAGAGGAAAGTGAACCCGCTTTTTGCTTCGTGCAACAGTTTGGTCAGTTTTTTCTACCAAACTAAAACGCCAATGAGGAAATACAGCATCAATGGCTTGGTACATGGCAGGCAAGTCTTGGTGCAACGCCATTTTGGTTGGCAGCACTTCAAAGGCAATATGCTGAGTCTGTGTTTTGCCATTCAGCTCAAAGGTAAGTGGCAAACGTAACCACCCCACATCATTGCCGATATTGATGGTGCCGGTTAAACGTGCAGGCACCACGCCCCTTGCGGTTTTTCCTTCGGGAGCAAAACGAAATGCCTCATTCACACTTTGGCTGCGGTGGGTTAACCGCGCGTTAGACACTTCACTAAAAAAGACCCACTCAAACTGGTACTGAGTATTCTCAAAAAACAGCGGGGAATTTAATGTCAGCTCAGCGTGTTTCGCTAAGCCATTGGCAACAAGGTCACTATCATCTAACCCACTTTTGTCTAAACTACCTGCAACAAGCCCTTGCGGTTCAATAGCATTGCTCAGTTCAGCCGCAGGCGCAAAGCGCAATTCGTAGCTAGGTTGTATATCATTAGCGCTCGCCCTGTGCGCCATTGTATTCTGGTACACGCTCAACCGCTGGCTAATATCATTCGCCCAGACCGAAAACTCAAAGTCGGGGGTTTGTAATCGTATTAACTCCGGCATTCCCTACCACTCCTTTCACCATCGTTGCTCAGGTCAAACTTATGTGTTGCATGCATCATAGAAGGCATCAAACAAAATCGGCCATTAAGGCCAGAAACTGGTGAAGGTGGCACTGGCTAAACGATCGTCCATCCACATTAACTTGGCTTTTGAACGACACGGAATACGCAGTACTTTGTTATCATCAGTAGCGCCATCGGCAGTAATTTTCTCACGATATAAGTCTGGGCGCTGATTCGCCTCGTCCGTTTCAGACGCTAACCAAATTGGGGCTAACTGGCCAGCCAACACGTTATTCAGTTCTGCCAACAAAGCCTCGCCATCTGGTGTAGTCAGTTTGTCGGAATCCCCCTCTATACGCGGCAATACCTTACACATCATAAAATCATCCCAAACGGCTTTGAGGGTTAAGTCATCTTGTGGTTGGCTGCTGACGACAGCAAGAAGAAGTTCGTTTAAAGCACGAAACGCCAATTCAAACGGCGTGTTTTTTAGCACTGCATTGACAGCCGATAAAAACGCAACAGTTTTAGTGCCGTCAGCATCAAAGGTATTGGCTAAATCCGCCTTGCTGGCGTTTGACCAAATAGGATAGCTAAGGCGCTTATTGCAACTGGTTGGGGTGAAAAAGTCGTTATAGTCGTTAGGGAAAAACGCACCAAAATCAAAGCTCAGTGCACGGTCAATCACTTTGCGCGAAAAACCATGCGTGGTTTCATCCATATTCACCGTGCCCGCGACCAGCAGGTTAAACGGAATGCCTAAACCATACTGGCAAATCAAATCCCAAAGCTCGTTATACTTACCATCGTCAGTGCTGTCAAAGCCTAGCGCTTCACGCAGCTTTTCTTTATCAGCGACGGCTTTAATGGTGGCGGGTTTTAATAGCGCATCACTGCTGTAGGTAAAGCTGTCATCCGTCCAACGCCACTCGCGAGTTTCCAGTACCGATAAATAATCGGCAAAATACTGCTCAACAGGCGCAAGATTCATTTCATCTAAGCACAGCCAGTAAGGCAACACCTGCTCAAGCGCATCACGTTCGCCTGCTACTACTAAACGCTCACCTTGGTCTTCGCTATCTTGAACCTCAACGGTTAAGTTACTATCAACAATGGCACGCCATGCTTTGGCGATAAACTGCAACACATCAGTGGTGATATATTCAGCAGCGCCATTTAAGCGCGAAATGTAGCCCAGCAAATCACTCGGCTCATGCCAATCGGGGCGTACCGAGGTTAAGCAATAGGTTTCATCAAACTGCATCGAGGTTTTTGCTTGCTCACGCACAAAACGGGTTTTACCTGTACCTGAGATGCCAGCGAGAAGGAGGAAAGGTTTGGAAAGAAGCTGTGCATTTTGTATTTGAGCAGCGCTGAAAGACAATGCAGAAAACTCATCTGGACTTATATCCTTAATAACACCCAAAGAATGAATATCTTCATTCAACCATTGGATCACTTTATTTTTACTCCTATTTCTACCTTGACTTGGACGCATAAAACCGACAGGTGGAAAATTTGCAATTATTGTTTCAATTACACTTCTATCGTTACTTCCTGACCTCAGGATAGTATCTACATGTACTGGATGACCTTTTATTAGTTTTGAGATCACCGCAACAATACGCTCAAAACGTATAGTTATTTGACCTTCTCCACGGGATACAAATATTTTCCCCTCATCATCCCAATCAACATTATTAATTACCGATGTATTCCTTCCTGTTATGTATTGCAACTCTTTACCAACGAGCTGATCTATCCACATTCTCGATTTGCTTAATGCATCTTCAATTTGCATCTATCAATCCTTCAGATAATCTTTTATCGTTTTAGCTATTCCATATGAAAATAGATAAGGAACACCGTTTCCAATTGTTTTAAACATGGCACTTAAAGTCATCGAACTAGGAAGTTCGAAATCACTAGGTAAAGACTGAATAGCCATAGCTTCAGCAGCAGATATTCTTCTAGGCTTAGTTGGATGCAAATGAACTTCATTATTACCGTATGCAGCTGTTGGTGAGTATCGAAAACGATGAAGCCTTTTATAAGACTTTCTGGATGTATCACCTTCATCAATAACTAGAAATTTAGCCAAACCAGCTCTTGGTGTAAAATGATGATCCTTATTTGGATGCTGATTAACTTTATTATTATTAAACCAATAGCCAACAGTAAGCTCTAAAGGTAATGCACGTGGGACCTCAAGCTCTTGTCCAAACGGGCTTTTATCAGGCCATTCATAAGAAAAAGCTGACTTATTGGGGTATTTCATATACCTATCCCAAGAAAAGTCTTTGTCTATCTTTTTATATAGATCTTTTTTGATCCCAAAAAGTATGATCCGATCTCTATCTTGAGGGACACCAAACTCTAATGAGTTAATCAAACGATCATTTAGCTCGTATCCTGATTCAAGCAACTCTTTTTTTAACTCATCATAGAATTCACGGTGCTTTTTAGTTCTCCATAGTCCTTTAACATTCTCAAAAACGAACCAATCAGGCTTATATTTTTTTATACATTCAACATAAGATCTTGATAACTTACCATTTTCCCCAGTTTTACCTGCATTCTTCCCCCCAACTGAAAAATCAGGACAAGGCGGTCCACCAATAAAGCCTATGAGGTTACCTGCTAAACTCTCATTTCTAACACTTTCGTGAAGATGACCATCATCTTTATCATTTAGGTAGTCTTCTATTGAGTTTGCCTGATAACCGTATTTCGGCTCACTGTGACCCATTTTTTTTCTGCTAAACTCATATGCCTTGATAAACTGATTTTCTATTTCATTTACAAATACAATTTCAAAACCTGCTTTTTCAAAACCAAGATCAAGAAATCCTGAACCTGAAAAAAAAGAAAATATTACATTACTCACAGTAGTCTCCTACAACAATAAAGGAGCGAAATTTTATAGTTGGCTTGACCTGGCCTGATACGCGAGTCAAACAAATAATGCCTAAACCATCTAATGTTTTCAGTGTTCTCGACACATTACTGACCGCTCGGCCTGTAAGTGTTGCCAGCTCAGTCACTGATTGCGGCTGTTGTTCGGCAATCACTTTTAACAACTGCTGGTTTTCTTTCGACAGCACATTGGCCACCGATTTCAGCGAGTCGAACCAGATATCGACGGGGTAATCAGGGTCGGGGGTTTGCCCCTTAATCCCAATAACGCAGCGCGATTGTTTTGCGTTTTTCATTGCTTTACTCGCATAGCTTACTCGAATTGTTTGCTCACTAGGTTCCCAGCAAGTAGATAAAACAGCGCTTAACCAATCTAAAGACTGTACGCTTATACATAAGCTGCATATCTTATCAACTGCTGATAATAGCGCAAGACTATTTTCCGTTGAGGACGATTAAAAGCCCAGTGTTCAGGAAGTACACAACCAGTACGCTAGCGGTATTGTCCGCTTTAGACTTTGGACCTCGCCCAGCTCTTATGTTGGCTGGCAGTTCACTACAAGACGACAAACCCACACAGGATTAATCGCCTTTTTAGTCATCCAAGATGCTGCCTTTAACGCAGTACATGCGTGGGCGGGTGTTGTCGGGCAGGCTGACTTTGCGTTGCGGCCGATTACCATCGGGGACTAGGTAGCCTGCGGCCATCAGCGCTTTGGCGGCGCGATCTGGGCTTAGGCCTTAGGTGGCTTCACGCCAGCCGATTGGGTCAAACAGGTAGAGGGTTTGTGGGCCGCTGGTGTCTTATCCAACCCGCCCGTTGGCGTACTTGGCTACTGTAACCGATTTGTTTGGGTGTAAAGCGGCTTTCGCCATACTGCTCAATAAAACTGCGTACCTGGCGGATGGCTTGTTGAACTTCATTGGCGGCAACACCACCGCGGGCGAGTATCCATTGGTTAAGCTGGCTTAAACAGGTGGCTTCTACACTTTGGGCTGGCCAATCGAGTACTTTGGCTCGAATCGCTAACAGGCCGACGCTGCCCAGTAAGGCAAACTTTTCTGCTACTCGGCGTACTTGGCCGTCGGCCTCGGCCGATAAGCTGGCTAAAAAACGTTGGCGTACGCTTTGGAAAACAGGGCGAGCCTGCGCGCTGTGCTCCGTTAAATATCGTAACCAATCCAAGGCCAAGCTGCCGTAATGTTGGCGCGTTGCTATTCATCTCACTGGAAGGTAACCGATTTGATGCTAATGGTTTATCCACGGCCATAGGTAGCACCGATACGGCGGGTTTCAATCCACTGGTCGATATCGCTTTCTAACCAGCCCACGGCACGCGCGCCAATACGAATGGATCGCGGAAATTCTCCGTTGGCCATCAAAGCATAAATGGTACTGCAGCCAAAGTCAGTTTTGGCCTTTACCTCGGGCAAACGCAAAATCCGCTGCTGACGAGCTGGGTGTACTGATGTGATGGGTGATTGCGTGGTTGGGTTCATCGTTTGCTTCCTCACTGATCTGTTAAGTTCAGTTAGGAGTTTGCCAGTACTAAACGGACGCAGTAGGCAGATAAGTGACCAGATCGTGCAGCTTTCTGAGAGTAGCAGTAACAAACCGCCCCAGAATTTACATAATGCCCCAAGTAACAAATGCCATGTGGGCATGATTGGTGTGTGGCTAAGTGGCGTGAATTAAGGCTTTGCCCAAACGGCCCCAAAAGCCCAAGGGGTAAGTGGGGTTACAGCAAATGAAGTGTGAGGCAAAGATTGAAAATGAAACTATAACTTCTTTATCCATTGAAAAATGAAAATATAGTTTCACTTTAATCTGCTTAATAATATCAAACTGTCACTTTACTCAAAGTCAAAAGTGAAGCTATACTTTCACTATTTGAATATTTAAGAAAATATAGTTTCACTATGAATACCATCAAATCAACAGCAAAGCGCACCGCTGTCGTTTTTCCAAAGCACAAAAAGGTGTTAAGCATCTTGGGCGAGAACTTAACTCTGGCAATGAAGCGACGCGGCATTACCCAAGAAATGCTGCACGAAAGAACTGGTCTGTCTAAACCAACGTTACGAAAAATCCTAAAGGGCGATCCTTCCGTTTCGCTTGGTCACTATGTCAACGTATTAGCCTGTTTAGGTCTCTTGGAAGACCTAGCCAAAGTCGCCTTTGATGACGAGCTGGGAAGAAAGCTGCAAGACATCCAATTGCTGAAAAAAAAATAAGAGTGTCTCATTATGGAAATCTACGTTTATGCTGATTGGACTGAGTCAACCGACCCTATATTAGTTGGCACATTACGATCGTCAGAAATTAGAGGCAAAGAACATTTTAGCTTTAGTTATGACAAGACATGGCTAACTTCCGATTATGTTCGCCAAATTGACCCCTCTTTAAAACTATTCGTTGGCGAACAACATGCGCAGGGCGATAAGAATTTCAAAACATTTCTGGACTCATGCCCAGATCGTTGGGGCCGATTGTTAATGCAGCGCAGAGAAGCAGTGGTTGCTAGACAAGAAAAACGGCGAGCAAAAAAACTATACGAGACGGATTACTTATTAGGTGTTCACGATTCATTTCGCATGGGAGCGCTGCGCTTTTGTACATCACCAACGGGGCCATTTTTAGACGATAGCCATGAGCTGGCAGCACCCGCAATAACCAGCTTACCCGAGCTACAACATGCCGCCAATAAAATCGAAGAAACTCCGGATTTGGATAATCCAGATTATCTGAAATGGCTCAATATGCTGATCTCACCGGGCTCATCACTAGGTGGAGCCAGGCCAAAGGCGTCAATAAGAAATCACGACGATAGTTTGTGGTTAGCTAAGTTCCCTAGCCGTCACGATGATTACGATATTGGCTTATGGGAGTTCATTGTGTATCAAATGGCCATTGAGTCTGGAATCGAAATGGCTGAATCAAAAGTTGAAGCTATTGGCAAACATCATATTTTTTTAACAAAAAGGTTCGACCGTACCGAAACAGGAAAGCGGCTACACTTCAGCTCAGCGATGACTCAACTAGAGTACTTTGATGGTCAGGATGATGGGGCAAGTTACTTAGAGCTGGCTGAGTTTCTGATCCAACACGGCTCGAATACTCAGTCAGATCTTGAACAACTTTGGACCAGAATACTGTTTAATATCATGGTATCTAATTGTGATGATCATCTTAGAAATCATGGATTCATTCTGGAGTCCACTGGTTGGCGGCTATCTCCCGCCTACGATATCAACCCTGTGTTATACGCCACTGGTCTACACCTTAATATTGATGACGTAAGCAACGCGCTTTCGACTAACTTGGCATTTGACGTTGCAGAGTATTTTCACGTTACCGAAAGTAAAGCCAAGGCCATCCACCAAAGATTGTTAAAAGCCGTTTCACAATGGGAAAGCCTTGCCCAACAAGCGGGCATCCGCAAAGAAGAAAGAGAACTATTGAGGGACTGCTTTATACTCGACTAGAACGCATAACACTTTTATGCGCATAAAAATGTAAAATTCCGCACTTTTCTGCGCGTAAATGTGTGAAATGCAAGTTGAGTGCTCATCAGTGTATTTTACTGAACGGGGAAATGCAGCGGTTAGAGGTCTACACAAAGTTACTTCAAAGGTAACAATCTGTAGACCTTGATGCCTGATATTCGACACTCAGACTTATCACTCTTGGATACCATAGTATCCATATTGAGCTTATTTCTATTAAAATGGACACCATGATGTCTATTTTAGCTTAGGCGAGTTTTCTGCTGACTCATCACTATCACATAGAACAAGCGAAAAAATGGCCAAGCTATGTTGACAGAAATCGTGCTCGATAATGCCTTTCAAAACTGCTATGTTTTAACCCTAACAGCAGCGTGAAAACGACACTGTTTTTCCATTGCTCTCCACTAAAATTTAGTAAAAGCCACAGGCAAGTGGTGGGCAGAATGATGGTCAGCCATTATTGCCCCCTCCATTATTTCAGCAACTATGGAGTAAACATGCGAAAAATCACAGCAAAGCCGAACCCCAAAAATATTCGGACGGTGAAGGACTGTACTTTTGTGTCCGTAAACAAGGCTCACCTTATTGGATGATCCGCGACACCACACAGCCAAAAGAAGGCGAGAAGCAACCTTGAGGCAATTTCCTTTAATGTTGCTGGCGGACGCTGCCGCCTATTCCAGAAAAAGTGCCGCCGCATATTTTCGAAAAGAAGTATGAGGCGGCATAGATCCTCTTCTGGAGAAACAGAAAATCGAGTTATCTGACATTGAAACCGTCGATCAACTGTTCCACGACTGGTATCGAACAGATCTTAGCCGACGACTCAAGCACCCAAAAATTCCGTATCGGGTTTATACCAAAAACATTAGCCCAGTTATTGGCATTAAATGTATTGCCGAGGTGACCGCACACGACGTGCGCGAAGTATTAGAGCGCATACGAGAAAACAACCGCCCCACCATTGCCAACGACACCTTGATGTACATGAAGCAGCTGTTTCGACATGCGATTAAACGAGCAAGCCATCGCCCACATATGGGGCCAGCGATTACTTTGAAGAGCGCCGTGTTGCTCATCAAACCGTGGCCGATGTCATCGAACCGCTGGTGAACTTTGGGCCCCCTTCACCACATCACACAGGAGGGCGCTAACATGCAATTTATGATGCTGCTTGCACCCATTACCTTTCCAATAGCCATGTTGGCAGGACTTGGTTGGTGTATTGGCATTGCCTTACTCGAACAGCCTCATGGCTTAGGCTATGCACTTACCTGGTACTGCCTGACGATATTAGTGATACTCATGCCATGGCTTACGCTAAAGCTCGCGTTCTGCGTGATTGTCGGCATAAGCCGAAAGCTAGGGTTGATCCCGCCTGCTCGGCCAACTTATAGCCTGGGTTATGAAGAATCACTCTATTGGTTCCGCGTATTAGCCTTTTTCGATGGTAAACGTAGCCGTATACCGAAAAAGCCTGTCAGAAGAAACTCAAACCCCCCAAGGATTGGGGCAACAGGGGCAGTATCATCAATGCTACCAAATACTCACATTATTTCACTGCAACGTAGTATCAATCACATTAATGTAATTTATTTGTTAATGGCCTTGTTATATTTTAAATTCATATTGCAATCAGTTGCATTAATTGTAATATGTTTTTTGTGGCCTTTGCTTATGGTGAATCTTGTTTGTGGCCATATGTAGATATCTCTGATTATTAACTCTGAAATAATAGATGATGTAAATATACATTAATAATTAAACTATCTATTTTTATTAAATAGCTAGATATAATATTTTTTAAATTTAGTCTGTATTTAATACGTTTTCTATTATTATTTCTCAGTTAATTATGTTAAGTAACTTGCTTAAAATTGGTGAAGGAATTTCTATGTTAGAAGAAGATTACTTAAAAAGACTGAAAGTCCCAAGGTGTGTTTATATTGATTCAAAATTAATTACTGATGTAACGACAGAGCCTTCGTTCAAAGGGGCTATTGATAGCATTGTAAATTTTTATCAACTCCAGGAGTCACAACCAGACTTATTCACTTATATGGAGGATGAAAAACAATATCACATAAGTACACTTGCTCCCCGAAACATTAATGATCTAAAGAAGAAACGCGACAGCTATAAGATGGTTGCCGATTTATCTTTTGGAATGTTGGGAAGAACACCTGATTTTATTAATGCAGCTTTGGCAACGATGGCTGTTAATTCTGACTTCTTAGGAGCCGGGGAGTTCATAGATTTTTCATATAATGCTAAATGTTATTATGAAAAATGCCGTCAGCAAAACCTCTTTATTGGCCATGGAGCCGTTAATCCCCAGATTGATCGTTCAATACAACTAGGGCTTCAGGAAAATGCATATTGCGGTGTACGAGTTATTTCTTCAGATGAGAAGGGTATCATAGTTTCCGGAGCGAAAATGATCGTCACATTAGCTCCTATTGCTGATGAATTATTAATTTTCAATATGCCAGGGCTACGTTCTGGTGATGAGGATTTCGCACTGGCTTTTGCTGTACCTGTAACAGCTCAAGGGCTTAAATTAATATGCCGTAAGCCTTTGAATTATATTAATTATAATCAATTAGACCACCCGATGGCAAATCAGTTTGATGAATCTGATGCCTATATGATCTTTGATGAAGTATTTATTCCCTGGGGTGACGTTTTTGTATTTCGCGATGTTGAAAAGTCGAATGCTTTTTATGATAAGACACGGATCCGTAATCATAATGGGCATCAGGGAATTGTTCGTGGACTCGCTAAGGCTGAGCTGTTAACTGGTGTAGCAATCGAACTTGCAGATAAAATGGGCTTGGATTCTTTCCTGAACGTCCAGGAACAATTAGGTGAGATGACAACTAGTCTTGAATTAGTTCGAGCAGCAATCCTCTTATCAGAACACGATGCAACATTAGAAAATGGTATCTTGAATCCTAGCATTCATGCAATTCAAGCTGTTCGATATCATTTCCCCAAATGGTACCACCGTATGGTAAATATTATCCAATCACTAGCAGCAGGTTCTATGCTAGCGGTACCACACCATGGTGACTTCGATAATGAAAATGGTGAGACGATTCGCACAACATTGCATAGCGCGACAATGAATGCTGAAGAGCGAGCTTTTCTTTTAAATCTTGCTTGGGACTTAACTGGTGATGGTTTCGGACAAAGACAGTTGGTATATGAAATCTATCATGCAGGTGATCCTGTAAGAATTGCTGCAACACATTATAAAAATTATCCCAAAAAAAATATTCAGCAGCATCTTAATAAAATTAAAAGCAAATTATTATGAGTGCATGACCATTTAATATTTATATTATCAACAAAAATCAAACAACATGGTATTAAATTATATCTTTGATATTTATTCGCTATCATCAACACAAATAACACCTATTAATAAAGATCATACTTACATTTAATTTAATAATTAAAGTGATAACAGTCATTTTCATGGGAATCATTATGGCGTATAACTTACCTCAAATAGAGAAATTATTTTCTAGGATGGATATTGACTTGTTGATTGGTACAAGCAAAGAGAATATTCAATATTTTTCTGGTTTTTCACCTGTAATAAAAACATTAAATCCATATTATGGACAATGTTATGTAATGCTACATCGTCATAGTCCTGACACAATACATATGGTGCATTCTATTGGGGAGATTGATCAGATTCTCGATGCGGACAATCCAATTCAACACGTACAGACGTATGGAACATTTTATAGAGAGTCTATTGAAAAAATGGATTTAACACTGGAAGAGGTAAAACTACAGTTACTCAGTCAGGTTGAGCAATCACACCCTTCTCCGGCAGAAGCAGCTAAAGCATTGATTCTCGAGTTGAAAAAGGATGTAGATATTAAGAGAGTGGGTTATGACGAAGATGGTATAACATTACAGTCATTACAATACCTGCAACAGGAGTTCCCGGAACTTCTATGGGTTGAAGCATCGAAGCAGATTCGCTTTTCTAGACAATTCAAGACATCGTATGAGATTGAGTTGCTCACTCAGTCTGCCCTAATTAATGAATCTGCAATTTACGACACAGCGGCTTTTGCTGAAGTTGGGATGTCAGAAATCGAATTAGCGGAACGATTCAACTGTGCTCTGGTACAAAGAGGGGCTTTTCCGTCTTTAACTATGCTGAAAATCGGTCGTTCAGCTATTGGTGGACAACGTAAACAACGTTCAGATATTTGTTTGCAGCCAGGAGACCTACTTTGGTTTGATTCTGACGCGATCTATCAAGGCTTCTGGTCTGATATTGCAAGAGTCTATTGTGTTGGACAACCGGCACCGATCATTCAAAAACGTTACCAAGCACTACGAAATGGAATGTTGGCCGCACTTGACTTTATACGTCCGGGACTTACCGGGAAGGATGTATATTCAAGAGTGATGGATGTTGTTCATCGTTCAGGTTTTCCTGAATATAATCGCCATCATGTAGGCCATGCCATAGGGCTGGAACCTTATGAGCTCCCTATTCTCAGTCCTTCTGATAACAATATTATTGAAGAGGGAATGGTTCTTTCTGTGGAAACTCCATATTACGAGTTTGGGAGAGGAGCGTTACATATAGAAGATCCTCTTTTAATCGGTTCATCATATAACCAGTTTTTGACTGCTAATCCCGCCCCTGATTTAGTGAGATTATAAATTATGACGACATATACAATATCTTCTGTAACTGATCTTATCGGTCATACACCTCTCTTTTCGTTACAGCATCCTCTCATTCCTGCCAATAAAAAGTTGTTACTCAAACTAGAACAGTTCAATCCAAATTTTAGCGTTAAAGATCGGACTGCTCTAGGGTTAATTCAAACGGCGATGGATAGTGGTAAGTTACTTCCCGGTGGGACTGTGATTGAATCAACTTCAGGGAATTTGGGGAAATCGCTAGCAATGCTGAGTGCCAGTATGGGGTTTCGTTTGATTGTAGTCGTTGATCCGAAAGTAAGTCATAACTCTCTGAACTGGTTTAAATCTTACGGTGCTGAAGTTGAAGTTGTTAGTACTCCGGATATAAGTGGTGGATATCAAAAAGCTCGAATTGAGAGAGTTAAGGCTTTATTAGAAATATACCCTGATGCTTACTGGACTAATCAATATGATAATCCAGACAATCCGAATTACCATGAGATGGTTACCTCACAAGAATTTATAGATATACCTGTTGACATGTTGCTTGGTTCAGTGAGTACAGGCGGACACTTTGGTGGTATTGTTAAAGGTGTAAAACAGGTACATCCGAAAACTCTGTCTATGGCTTGTGATGTGGCAGGATCTGCTATTTTTGGAGAACCATTTTGTCCCTATTTGCTCAATGGACTAGGACTGAGTTGGAAAGCACAGAATACGGATCTAGCCATATTTGACTTTCTTAACAGTGTTAGTGATCAAGATGCAATTTCTTTGTGTCGGTTATTAGCGCGTGATGTTGGGTTGTTACTTGGTGGCTCCTCAGGAGTTGTTATTTTTTCTGCGCTAATGGCATTACAATTGCCTGAAATTAATTCAGTACTCGCAATCACCCCAGACTCCGGTATCAACTATCTTGAACAATTTTACGATGATGACTGGTTGGTAGAAAAGGGAGTCATACTCTTATCAAAAGAGCAGTTGGAAATGCGGATTGCATCCAGCGCAAGCAAGTTTTATGAAGGGATGATAATTCACGATGAAGTTTAAATTTTATACGAAATGTATGCATATGCTTCCTCCAGAAATTGCGCATCATCTTTCTATATGGGGGTTACGCTATTTTGCCCCAGAGCAATCTATAGAAATACCATCGGGACTAAGTCAAACCCTTTGGAAGAAAAAATTTGCTCATCCAATTGGTTTGGCGGCCGGGTTTGATAAGGATGCAGAAGCCTACGATGCTTTAGGGCATTTAGGATTCAGCTTTGTGGAAGTCGGTTCTATTACCCCAAAAGCACAACTTGGTAATCCTCGTCCCCGTTTGTTCCGTATTAAGGAGCATCAAGCGATTATCAATCGATATGGTTTTAATTCAAAGGGTATGAAATATGCTAAACGTATGTTAGAAAATCGGCGCGATAATCTAATTCTTGGAATTAATCTGGGAAAAAATAAGGATACAGTGAATTATCTGGATGATTTCTTGCAGGTAGCAGAAACACTAATACCTTATGCTAATTATCTGACAATTAATCTATCATCACCTAACACCCCGGGGCTGAGAGATTTACAGCAGGCAGAAACAATAGAACCTTTATTAAAAAATCTTGATGCACTTAGAGTCGAAAATGCTAACGATTGCCCCATATTCATTAAGCTCTCACCAGATATCGCGCCATCAGAAGAATCTGAATTGCTATATTATTTAGCCGGATCAATCATTGATGGAATAATTGTCAGCAATACGACAATTAATCGGGATAATTTGTCACTATCACCTACAAATAGACAATCAGGGGGGTTATCAGGTAAACCTTTACAGAAAAGATCGCGAGATATGCTGATGAGGGTTTACTCGATTGTCGGCCGTGATAAAACAATTATTGCATCAGGGGGTATCAATAGTGGTGTGGAAGCCTATGAACGCATCTGTATGGGCGCGAGTCTATGTCAAATCTACACCTCTTTTGTATATGAAGGCCCAGATATTATTTCTCGTATGTTGACAGAAATGGAACAATGTATGCAACGTGATGGCTATACTATAATAGAACAAGCAATAGGATCGTATTATGCCAGATATTCAAAGTGAATTTGCAGAATTTCTCATTGATAGCAAAGTGATTAAGTTTGGTAAGTTTAAGTTAAAATCTGGCAGGGTAAGTCCATACTTTTTCAACTTTGGTCAATTATCTAGTGCTCGGCTACTGAACGAAACAGCACACTATTATGCTCGTTTTTTATATGAGAACAAATTAAGACCGGATGTGATTTTTGGTCCCGCTTATAAAGGTATCCCTTTAGGTGTTGCGACTGCTTTGTCATTACAACGTGATTTTGCATGTGATGTTCAATTCTCATTCAATAGAAAAGAAGTGAAATTGTATGGGGATGGTGGATTGTTAGTCGGCTCTCAATTACAGAAGGCTCATGTGGTAATCATTGACGATGTTATCACTTCCGGCATTACTATTGATGATAGTGTACAACTAGTCATCGAAAATGGAGGGCAAGTTAAGTCCTACCTTGTTGCACTTGATCGCCATGAACGTTCGTTCGATAGTAATAAATCTGCTATACAGGATGCTGAAGAGCGTTTAGGGATAAACATTTTTTCGATTACAAATATCCAGCACATTCTAGCGTATTTGATAACTCAGCCGAATTTGCAGCCGAATGTTGAAGCTATACAGACTTACCTGAAGGAGTACGGAGTATAGTGAAATTGAGATGATCAAAAACAGACTATTACGTCTAGATGAAATTTATGTCTAAATGATACGTGATAACCGTCGATTTGTATCATTTTCATTTATAGATATAGCTTAATTCATCGAAAATATCAGGTCAAAGAGACTTAAAAGGAGAGAATATGAATTCAGCCTATATACTCGTTGCTATCAGTGTTGGCGCAGCTATTTCGATGCAGTCAGCTATTAATAATCAACTGAAGAATCTCATAGGTGGCAGTACTATGCTTGCTTCCATGATTTCCTTTGTTGTCGGCAGTGTATGCCTTTTATGTTTATGCGCAATATCAGGTGAACGTTTTGCACAATTAAATCAGTTGCAACATAGCAATGGCTGGCAATTTCTAGGAGGAGCTCTTGGGGCATTCTTTGTATTCGGTACGACGTTTCTTGCTCCACGGATAGGTATTGCAGCGATGATTTCGTTAGTTATATTGGGACAAATTATTACATCCTTAATTTTGGATAAATATGGTTTTCTTGGATTACCTATTCGGGACATTTCTCCTATTCGTTTGTTGGGGGTTGGCTTGGTTTTGGGAGGTGCATTATGTGTTAACTTCAGCAATCGATAATGAAATTTTTGTTATCCTTTTTATGTGAATTCGTAGCATTGTCGATGGCTTGTTTTTATATAGTTAGTCGACAAGATATTATTTTAATGAAATTTTTTCAAAGGTAAAAAAATGCGTATTGCTGTTTTTTGTGGATCTAGTAATGGAGTTAGATCCGAATTTATGGAAGAAACAAAAATACTAGCTCGGGAAATGGCTAAAAGAAACACTGATTTAGTTTATGGAGGTGGGAAAGTTGGTCTCATGGGAACATTGGCTGATGAAGCAATCTCTTCAGCTGTTCATGTTATTGGCGTTATGCCCCAGTCTTTGGTTGACCATGAATTAGCACACCCAAATATTGACGAGTTATTTGTTGTCAGTGACATGCATGCCCGAAAAGCATTGATGGCAAAACATGCAGATGCTTTTATTGCTTTACCTGGCGGTACCGGAACATTAGAAGAAATTTTTGAGGCATGGACTTGGGCTCAGCTAGGCTTGCACTCTAAGCCTTGTGGATTTTTAAATATAAATGGTTACTTTAATGAATTACTGACTTTCTTTGAGAAGATGATTACTTCAGGATTTATGAAGGAAGAATATGCAAATATGCTTATTGTATCGGATAATGCCAAAGATCTACTTGAGAAAATAGCATCATATACTCCACCTGTACCTAAATGGCAAAAAAACTGTACTCCAGAGTCTATACAGTAAATGCAGTTGGCAGCTAATAATTTATAATATAAGTGAGCCTGAGCATTATGCTATTGGAGATATTTTCTTAAGTGATGCCGTTAAGCATTTTTATATGACCTAATTATAAATGATACATGCTATGGATAAGGAGCCCTCAATGAATCAGCTTATCAGTGTCGGGTGGCTTTACCGAAAGGGAAATCAGCTACTTTGTGTAAAATCTAAAGGTAAAGATAAGTTCTTTATTCCCGGTGGAAAATTGGAAGTCGGTGAAACATATGAAGAAGGGTTACAACGTGAAATCCGAGAGGAGTTAAATATCGAACTCCTCCCAGATTCTATCCAATATCAGTTTTCTATTACGGATATCGCATATGGCCTGGAAAATACACAATTGACAATGTATTGCTATATCGCAGATTTTAGAGGTGATATTGCACCAAGTTCAGAAATAGAAACTGCGGAATGGTTTGAACTTTCCCAAATCCACAACTGTGCTCCTGCGGCACAAAAAGCGTTGAGTTACGCTTTAGAACAGCAGGTATGAGAGCCCATAGTAGTCAACTAAATTGGACCACCATATAGTTTCCGGTTTAAACCTCGGCCTCTCAGGGAAGCGGGTAGTTGAATCTTGGGTTTAAGTCTTGCCCATTGATTTTTACTTGATCCAGCACTTTCTTCACAGCCCGCTCTTTTTGCTTGGCTTTGACGCCAATCCAAATAAAGAAGCCAGAAAACAGTAATACGATCAAGAGAGGAAGAGTCAGCAAGAGATCATAAAAACGGATAACACCACTTCCCGAAAAGAGAAAAGTGATGATACCCAGAGTGATGATGATCAACAGTGTACCAAAGAGGAGAAAAGGCAGCCCGTTACTGCGCGCAATTGATTTAACATGTTGCGACAGATTGATATAACCATACCCTAAAAACACGTTGCTTTTCGGCTCCTGAAACCCAGCAAGCGCAATCGAGTCCCCCTGATTCAATACCCAAGATTCTGACAGTCTCAGAACCACCGTCTGTGTACTCTCCAGCTCGATACGAACGGTTGTGGGGTTTACGGCTTGGTAAGATTGAACCTTACTCTCTATCAAAGTCACATTCATCAGTTTTTATATATTCAGTCTACCCCATCAGATAATCACTCTGACTGTGGCAATTAGATTGATTCATGAGTAATGTCAGACGAGATCAAAATGAAAAGGCATCACAATATGAAAAAGGATGTTTATAACTATTAATTTTATCTTGTAAAGTCAATAAGATAATTCTAATTCATATAGATCAGTCTAGAAATAGGTAATTCTTATTGATAAAACGATAATCCTATCACCCTCTATGAAGATCATGAGTCACAATTTGAAAAGACAATGAATATGATTGATAGTTTAAATATATGAATTGATCGGAAAGATAACATTATAAATATCAATGATATTATAATATTTAAAAATGCCCCTAAACCACAACCTGTTTAAAATCAGCTTCAGTCTGTGACGATATGGGAAATATTATCTATATGGACAAGTATATATCAGTTGCGATTCACCACCGAATCTCGCACAACCAGATTACCCTGAATGCTTGATTTATTCTCCGACGGATGGCGATCGAGGAAGTTATCGAGCTCTTTCATCAGTACAGCAACCAATCGCTCAGACGGATAACTGATACACGTCAGTGCCGGAGTTAATTGCTTGGCCAGTGACGAATCTTCCAGTGACAAAATCGACACATCTTGCGGGGTAGACAGATTAAAATCCTGAAGCAGTTTCATTGCGACTGCGGCATGGCTGTCTTTCATCACTATCAGTGACGTGAAGGATGAATAACTGTTCAAAAGATTCATCATCGCCAGCTCCGCACTTTCATCGGCGCTGACAATCAGTTGTCGGTTGATCGGAATCGACATGTTTTGCATGGCGATTTTGTAACCCTCAAGCACTTGTTGAGATGCATAGTTCTGACCATCGAGCAAAATCGCGACTGATGCGTTCCCCTGACTGGAAAGATAGCGACAGGCACTCTCACAGGCAAAACGGTAATCGTAACTGATAGAGCGGCAGTTATCATGCACATAACTATCAACCGCAATTGTCTTGTCGAGGGCAGAAGCGGGAATATCACCACCGAAGGTGATAATGGCATCACACTGTCCATGCCCCCACGATTCCATCACCCGGCGATACTCATCCGGTGTGTCGGCAAAACTGACCAACATCCGTTTATCTCTTTGCTTGAGTGCGCTGCACAGCAATGGCAGAAAAGTTGACACCTGACCGGTATCCGAACTCGTCAAAACGACACCGATGTAATCAGATTTCTGAGTCGCAAGGCTCTGCGCCATGATATTGGGGCGATAGTTGAGCTCTTCCGCCGCTCTGAGCACGGCTTCGCGGCTTTCTTGTTTCACTCCCCGGCTACCGCTCATCACGCGAGAAACCGTCGCTTTTGAGACATTTGCCAACCGAGAGACATCAGTGATAGTAACCATGACAATCCTATTTAACCAAGGTCAATCAAAGGGAACATCGAGAATGGAAAACGGTTCCCGTCTGTTTTCATTTTACCTTTGAAGACATATTTGACAAGAGGACTGCACAATATTAACGCGAACAATCCGGTGATTAAATCACCGGATTGAACGTACTACCTGAATCAAGGCCAATCATTCACTGTGCAATCCGCCGATATACGTCGATCAATTCAACCACCAGTTCCTTGGCAAGCATCGATGTCATTAAATGGTCTTGTGCATGAACCATGATCAGCGTCATCGGTGTTTTCCCTTCGCCTTCATCTGCTTCAATCAGTTGCGTCTGAACACGATGTGCAAGACTGGCAAACTCACTCGCCTGATGTAATAGCGTATCTGCCTGATCAAAATCTCCATTTTTGGCACTGCGCAGTGCTTCATAACAGAGACTCCGGGACTGTCCGGCATTGACAATAATTCCCATCACTTGTTCTTCTAGATCCATTCTCAGCTCCTATTCACCGCGCGCCTGCATACGCACTTCAATCATCAAACCCATTTCCTTCAGAAACTTGAGCGAACCATTCACCGCTTTTTTTCAGGCTGCGTTGTTGTGTTGCCAGATCCAGCCGGTAAAAACCATAACGATTCTTATAAGCGTTGCACCAAGACCAATTATCGATAAAGGTCCAGAGATGATACCCGAGGCACGCAGAACCTTCTTCAATTGCACGATGTATCCATTTCAGGTGCTCACGAATGAAGTCAATGCGATAGTCGTCCTGAATCTGTCCATCTTTGAGGAATTTTTCCTCTCCTTCGACACCCATGCCGTTTTCTGAGATATAGCAAGGAATATTACCGTAGTGTTGCCGTAGATTCGTCAGGATGTCATAAATGCCTTTTTCATAAATCTCCCAACCCCGATGTGGGTTCATTTTCCGGCCGGGCATTTCATAAGGCTCAAAAAACCATTCCGGTACAAAAGGCGCATTCGGGTTTACAGCACTCAAACGGGCCTTCACTCGCCTTGGCTGATAGTAGTTAATCCCCAGTAGATCGATTTTACCTTTGGCAATCAGCTCACGATCTCCGTCATGGATATCAGGCAGTTGTCCATACTGCTTGAGTAAGGCAACGAGTTGCTGCGGATATTCTCCCCGAATCGCCGGGTCGAGGAAGCTTCGGTTAAACATCAGATCACAAATATTGGCGGCTTCCAGATCGGCCTGATGCTGCGAGCGTGGATAGGACGGTGTCAGATTGAGCACAATCCCGATCTGGCCGTTCAGCTTCAGTTCGCGATACTTGCTCACTGCCATCGCATGAGCCAATACGGTATGGTATGCAACGGTTGCGGCACGACGAAAATCCAATACGTTCGGATAATGGAAATCGTACAAGTAGCCACCTTCAACCGGCACAATCGGTTCATTAAACGTAAACCAGTGCTTGACCCGATCACCAAACAGGCGGAAACAAGTTTCGGCATAATCGGCATACGCCTGTAACACGCGACGATTTTCAAAGCCACCCAGAGCCTGCATCTTCATCGGCATATCGAAATGGAACAGACAGATAAACGGCTCGATCCCTTGTTCAATCAGTGTATCGATCACTTGATTGTAAAAATCAACCGCTTCAGGATTGACGTCACCAGTCCCCTCCGGGATCAGACGAGCCCATGAAATTGAGGTCCGGAAACTGTTATGCTTGATATCTTTCATCAACTGAATATCTGAACGGAAATGCTCATAAAACGTTGACGCATCTGTCGCAGAAACACCTTGATGAAAGCGATTCGGTTCAGATTTGTACCAGTGATCCCAGATATTTTCCCCTTTTCCGCCAGAAAAGGCCGCCCCTTCCGTCTGTGTCGCTGAGGCAGCACTTCCCCAATAGAAATGCTGCGGGAATTGATACTTCATTTTCGTTCTCCATTAGCGGGCAGTTTCTCTGCCCGCACTATCTCTTATTTGGGGTTATGTTTCACCAAATGATTAAACGGTAACACCTTGTGGATGCTCGGCTTCTTTCTGCTTCGCTTCTGCCGCTTCTTTGTCTAACAGCTGTTTCTCATAAGCTTTCAGGAATGGCAGATACATCAGCGCCGCAGAACACATACACAGCAGAGAAAGAATCACCGGACTAACTGCCCAGTTGGCGGCCCATGACGCCCCGATTGGGCCCGGTGTTGTCCATGGCGTCAGCGAGACCACTTTTGCAACGAGACCAAAGTCAACAGCAAACCACGCCAACACAGCATTAATCATCGGAACCAGTATAAATGGCAGGAAAAATACCGGATTCATGATGATCGGTGCCCCGAACAGAATCGGTTCATTGATATTAAAGAAGCCGGGAACAATGCCCATTTTCCCGATCGTTCTCAGGTGAACGGCTTTTGATCTCAACAGTAAAAACGCCAGTGGTAAGGTTGAACCCACCCCACCAATCAGCAAGTAGTGATCCCAGAAACCTTGCAAGAAAATATGAGGTAGTGCTTCACCGGCAGTCATCGCTAACTGGTTTTCAGACAGATTGGTCATCCAGAACGGATTCATGATCCCTGTGACGATTAATGCCCCGTGAATCCCGGCAAACCAAAGGAGCTGACAAATAAACACAGCAAGCAATACCGCAGCTAATGAGTCAGAAGCAGACACTAATGGCTGAAGTAATGTCATAATCGCTTTCGGTAGAATCATCCCGGTTTGTGCTTCAATCAATAAGTTGAGTGGGTACAATGTCAAAATGATGAATAAAACTGGAATGAGGATTTCAAACGAGCGCGAAACCCCGGTTGGAACTTCGGGCGGGAGTTTAATCGTCACATGGTGACGTTTCAGGAAGGCGTAAGCTTCGGTCGCATAAATCGCAGTCAGGATTGCGGTGAAGATCCCCTGTCCTGACAGGTACTGCATCGATATTGAGCCATCTTTAAGTGGTGCAGCAACCAGCAGGAATGCCATGAGTGCCAGCAGACCGGTTGTCATCGGATCAAGCTCATGATGCTTAGCCAGACTGGAGCCAATTCCGACCGATATAAACACGGTCATGATCCCCATGCTCAGGTTGAAGGGTAACATGAGTTGTTCGCGATATTCGGAGGAAAAGTCCAGCCATGCCCGGGCAAAACCCCAAGTCGTATCTGCGGGAAAAGGTGGAAAGATAAACACTAGCATAAATGATCCGACAATCATGAACGGCAGTGCCGCAATAAAACCGTCCCTGATCGAGGTGAGATATTTCTGTTGACCAACTTTGACTGCTAGTGGTGTTAGTTTTTGTTCGATTGCATTGACCACATGGTCGTATAGAGTACTCATTTTGATGTCCTGTTCTTGGTTTTTCTCAAACGCACTCGCCTATCAGTTCTATTGCAAAATCAAGCACTTTATCTCCATTTTGCATCCCATAATCCATCATATTGATAGGCTCGACTCTGATACCGTATTTATCGGCTTTCTTTTGTAGGTCTTGTTGCATGTACTTGACCTGAGGGCCCAGCAGAACCACTTGATAGTTACCAACCTGATCACTGAACTCAGAGGTACCATATGCCTTTATCTCTACATCAATGCCACGCTCTTTTGCTGCGGCTTCCATTTTCTTCACCAGCAACGAGGTTGACATTCCAGCTGAGCAACACAGCATGATCTTTTTCATAACCGATACTCCTTACTTCGTTTCGATACTTTTGCCTCAGCGATGCTTTCGCTTAAGCATTGATTCATTTAGATACTTATTGATTTGTCTCGGCGATTATCTATTTAGACACTGAGAGTATGCGCCCACGGATTGCACTTGGAAACCGGTTTCCAAGTGCAATCCGTGGGAATGTGAATTTGATCATTAAAACGGTCACAAGCGAGCATGATTCTATGATCCATCAAACAAATTCATCGATTCACGGTCATGAAGATTGAAAGAAAGGCACTGATTTTGCCGAAATAAGAGGTGATATCACCATATGAAGGTGTGATCTAATCTTTATTTATCAATAGCAGTTTATGGAAAAATAGCAGGTTGGATAATCGGTTTCCAAAACCATTCATCAAGGACAAGGATTACCATGAATCACTCCGTTACCAGACTGTTCGCGGATACACTTGATCATTACTTTTCACCGTATGCAAGGAAGTTAAGCCAAAGCCCTCATCTAATCGCGTTACGTGATGGTTTTCAGATCTCAATGCCTTTTGTCTTTATCGGTTGCATTCTAGTACCACTGATTTTTCCACTGACCTCAACCTTATCGATGGGGGAAGCTTCATCAATCGCACTATGGTGGGAGTTGTTCAGTCGCAGTTTACAACCTGTGATTCTCCCCATGTACCAAATCACGCTGGGGCTGGTTGCTTTGATTGTCTCATTTGGAGTCTCCGCCAGTCTGGCAAAACAGTACCGCCTGCCGGAACGCTTATCCGGATTAACGGGTTGTCTCTCTTTTTTGATGCTGTCCGGATTTTCAACACTCAACAACCAAGAACTCTACTATTTGGGTGGCGGCGGCATTTTTACAGCGCTCGTTGCTGGTATCTATGCCGTGGAAGTCATCAACCTGTTTATCAAAAAAGGGTGGTATATCCATATGCCTGATGATGTGCCACTGATTACTGCACAAGGGTTTAAATTACTCATACCAATCTTGGTCGTCTTCCTGACATTATCGTTATTTAATATCATTCTAAATCATTATGCCGGGGTTAATTTCCCCCATCTGATTGAAACACTGTTCAAGCCACTCATTCTTGCCTCCGACAGTCTGGCAGCGGTGATTATTTCGATTCTGGTTTGTCAGCTCTTGTGGTTTGTCGGAATCCACGGTTCGATCATTATCACCAGTATCATGAATCCTTTCTGGATGACCAATCTACTCGCCAATCAGGCAGCAATTGAAACGGGTGCACAAATTCCACCTCATATTTATACTGCGTCATTCTGGGATTTTTTCCTCCTGATTGGTGGGGTTGGTTCAACATTACCGCTGGTATATCTTGCGCTGAAGAGCCGATCCAACCATATGAAATCGGTCGGTAAAGTTGCCTTGTTACCGGCCATTTTTAATATTAACGAGCCGATTTTGTTCGGCTTTCCGATCATCATGAATCCAGTATTTATTCTCCCTTTCATTTTTGTCCCGATCTTTAATGCCACCATCGCCTGGTATCTGACTTCAATCGGGGTAATGGACCGAATCGTCATGATGCTTCCCTGGACCGTTCCCGCCCCACTCGGTGCCACATGGGCCGCAAATGGCAGTATTGTCAATGTATTAATGGTGTTGTTTGCGATCTTTAATGCCTATTGTTTATATCTACCCTTTTTTCGCGCACACGAAAAAATTATCCTCGCGCAGCAAGAACAAATTGCAGCCCAAAAGCATTAGTTCATCTAATTTCCCGATGCCACTGCTCGCAATGCCCTGAGTAAGAAAGACCGACGGTTCTCCCCCTGAACCGCCGGTTTTCTAATAACATGCTTTTTTCTTATTAACTTCTATTTATGGCGCTGTTGTGGTGAAACAGCTTTATGTATTGAACAAAAACAAAACAACCGATTGTTTGCCCTCCTTAGAAATGGAAATCAATCTGAGTACGGAATAGATGTCGATAGGCACCCGCGTCACTACCGCCGGAACGGAACCGTTCTTGAACTGAGTAGAAGTTTTCCCAGACAACATTTTTAAATAACACGTATTTCACCCCAAGAATGCCGCCTTTGGCATCACTGGGTAATGAACCCCATTCATCATCATGGGAATAGTCCCCATATCTTCTAAAATCGATATAGCGGAAATACAGCCCGTATGACCCCACTTGTGCTAAGTCAGTATCTTTATAATCGATTCGATACTCTTGGCTGGTGTTATGATGTTCAGCATTCGTCATCGCAAACGCACCACGAAGTAGAATGTCATCAGTCAGACGGTATTGCAGTTCAAATGCTCCCATCCGATCCATTTTCTGATCGTCATTTTTGTTGTCGTTGGTCGCGAAGGTCAGACTGGTCTGCAAATCATCGGTCAAGCTACCTGTCAGGTTCGCACCAGCAATCGAAGTATCAGAACCGTTCGGCATTGTCACCAGATCACCCTGTCTCGGTCTCAGCCAAAATGCTTTAGCATTCCATCCCGGCAAGACATCATAATCAAGCTGAACCCCGTCGGCCGCATGACCAAACGGCACCGCCTGAAATCCGTAGCCCCACCATTTCGTTCCCAATGTCACACCAACACCACCGGGACGTCCTTCAACCCAAATCCGCTGTAATGTCCCATCCTGATCACTACTGCCGTTATCCCCGTTACGCCATGATTGCGTGACGGTATAGCCTTTGCGGGTCTCAATCTGGAAGTTCGCACTCCAGTCTTCCGAGACTTTCATCTTGCCTTCTAAATCCATATAGAAATGCTTATTATTGGCACCGGAACCAATCGACTCACGATCATCGTGATCGTATTTGGCTCTGAAGAAACCAAAAATATGTACCCGATCCATCATCGCTTTCAGAGAGGCAATCGAGTCACTGTCCACCGACTCTTCGTAATCCATTCTTTCTTGTTTCAGCTTTTGTAGTTCACTCTGATATTGCTGATGCAATTGTTCGAGTTGTTGGATTTGAGTGTCCAGCGCTGCTTTATCCACTGCGGCAGCAACTGAACTGGCTGACCAGCAGGCTGCCAGCATCACTGGGAGTATCTTCAGTCCCATCTGTTTTTTCCTGTCCATAGTTTTCTCGTCTTTATTTTATCTACCGTTTCAGACCATCCTCCCGAAATTGAAACCATGACCCGTTGAAACCAAAGGTTCATCACGCTCAGTTCTCATAATCGCTGATAGATTTGGCAACGTTTCAAAATATGGAAACAACCATCGACAACGACTTTATTTCAAGAATCACCGCATTTTTTCGAGAGCTCAGTTATTGTTCAAAGCCAGTCTAATTCCATAAACAACAATAGATTGTGGTGTTCAGCACGATTTTTTACATTCATGGCAAATATTGGAAACCGGTTTCCAATATTGTTATGAATGTCACTCTTTCATCTCAGAAAAGTGCTGGCAATCTGATGGATTCGAACGAATGAGGAGGATGCAGAATCAATTATCGAGTGGTTGTTATCGTTATAACTATATGCAATAGAATTGATAAATGTGAGTCGGTATGGAAAACAGACATATTGTATAGAAAGTAGACATGATTTTTATAGACACTTGAACATAAAGCCGTTTTTATCCATTTGAGCATTTGCTCAAGTTACTTAATTTTTAGAGCTATGGATAAATTATGATTAAAAAATATTTCATCTACTTTGCTAGTGTATGTCTGTCTTTCAGTGCTATTGCTAAAACGGGAGTCTTTCCGAGACAATATTTTGATCAACTGAGTTACGGGTTGTACTGGTTTGGCGCCGATGACCAATACCAGAAAGGAGATCAAAATACACAAAATGGCAGTACCTATTATGATCCATCCAGACCGACACTGATTCTGATTCACGGCTGGCAATCCAATCATATCATCGAACAAAACCGGACAGTCTACTGGGAAAATGGAGGGGGAACGCCTGATATCGATTTCGCCAACCTCTGGCGTGCCGAAGGTTACAATGTTGCCATGTTGTATTGGGATCAGTTTGCGGATGAATCCGAGGTCAAAGATGCTGAAGCGAAAATCTGGTCAGCCAATGGTCCTAAAAAAATGCGTTGGCGTGACAGTCGCGGAAACTACCATACTGGCCCGACACAGAATGTCACCGAGTTATTGCTACAACAATATCTCAATGCTATGCAGGGATATCGGGGCAATGATATTCGTCTTGCCGGACACAGTTTAGGTAATCAGGTCGCCCTCCGGCTTGCCGACCAACTAGCAACACTGGCTGACCAGGGCCAAATTGCCAACAATCTGGTGCCGCAACGCGTGTCACTACTGGATGCGTTCTATTCCAACTACAGCAAAGATTACCTGAATGGCCGCTGGGTCGGTGAAGCAGCCCGGGAAGTGGTCAGTCGTCTGAAACTCAAAGGTATCGCCATCGACTCCTATCGGACTTCAGCAGTCACATCGACACTGTTTGTCGGAGATGAAAACCGTGCGTTGCATAACGCCGTCGCTTTTGTAGAACAGCTGACTCAGTTCTTCAATCAAACACAGCGATCTGAAAAGCATAATGCGGCTATCTGGCTGTATCTCTGGTCGATTATTTATCCGACACCTGCCGTGATAGATAATAATCTACCGGGTATCTCTGCCTCGGCAAGCAACGCACAAGTCAGACGCTGGATGACAACCACCAATCATTTACAACAAGTTTCGGGTGGCGATACCAAAGATCCGCAGGATAATATCTACGAAACCGATGATGCCCTGTGAATTGAATTGGGATAAATAGCGTCCAAATTGATAGCGGATCGTGGAATGAATGAGACTCACAGCCCTTTGGTCAACATCCGGGCAAGAAAATCAGTGATTTCCCGATCCTCTGTTGAATTGAGAGTTTCAAGCCATAAGACACCGGCATAGTGTTCCGCTTTTAGAAAAAGTCGTGTTCCTTCAAAATCAATCAACCAAGTGTGGATATCGGCGTCACACTGTTTCTCGATAATCGACGCGGGCAGCAATTCAATCAGTCGGGCACCTAAACGAGGAAATGAATCGAAATCGAAGTTTTGTGTCTCCAGTACGATCACACCGGAATCCACCAAATACTCGCGCAGGGAAAACTCAGCCATGATAAGTCAAATGCTCCTGAATCAAATCCAAAAACGGATCGGCATATTTTTCCAGTTTTCTTTGTCCGACGCCACTCACCGCTAACATCTCACCATACGATGTCGGTAAAATATCGGCCATGTCGATCAACGTTGCATCACTGAACACAACATAAGGTGGAATCTCTTCTTCATCCGCAATTGATTTTCTGAGTTTGCGCAGCTTGGCAAACAGCTGCCGATCATAGGTTTTGCTGCTCAGCTTCTCCGCTTTGGATGCTTTCACTGCGGTATCCAAACGTGGAACCGCCAGTTCCAGAGCAACTTCTCCCCGCAGCAACGGCCGTGCTTCTTCGGTCAACTGCAAGGTCGAATTCCGGGTAATATTCTGTTGTAACAACCCTTTATGAATCAACTGACGGAAAATACTGACCCAATAGTCATGGCTGTGTTCCCGGCCAATGCCGTAGGTACTTAACTGATCATGACTATTTTCACGAATCCGTACATTCTGCATCCCACGCAGCACTTCCACCACGTAGCCAATCCCGAAATTTTGCTTCACCCGATAAACGCAAGACAAGGCTTTCTGAGCTTCTTTGGTCGCATCGAACATCTTGGGGGGATCCAGACAAATATCACAGTTGCCACAAGGCTTCTCACGATATTCACCGAAATAATTGAGCAGCACCTGACGACGGCAAGTTTGCGCCTCGGCAAAAGCACTCATGGCATTAAGCTTATGACTTTCAACTTGTTTTTGCGGACCATCGACTTTTTCATCCAAAATGCGACGTAACCAGCTCATGTCAGCCGGATCATAGAGCATCACAGCTTCTGCCGGTAAGCCATCTCGCCCCGCGCGGCCGGTTTCCTGATAATAAGATTCGATATTTCGAGGGATATCAAAGTGCATGACAAAGCGGACATTCGACTTATTGATCCCCATGCCGAACGCTACGGTCGCGACGACAATCTGGACATCATCGCGCTGAAATGCTTCCTGAACATAATTTCGTTCATCGACATCCATACCGGCATGATATCCCGCAGCCCGAAAATGGTTCTGACACAATTTTTCAGTCAGCATTTCAACCTTTTTCCGGCTGCCACAATAAATAATGCCGCATTGGCCTTGCTGGGTCCCTAAAAAGCGGATCACTTGAGAGACCGGTTTATGTTTTTCCAGCAGCGCGTAACGAATATTCGGCCGATCAAAACTACCAAGATAGATATGGGGAGTATTTAAATGCAGCCGGTTTTGAATGTCCTGTCGCGTCGATTCATCGGCAGTTGCCGTCAGAGCGATGACCGGTACTTGAGGAAAGGCCTGTTTCAATTGCCCCAACGCAGCATATTCCGGACGGAAATCGTGTCCCCACTGGGAAATACAATGTGCTTCATCCACCGCAATCATCGCTACCTGCATCTGGCGTAGCCGTTCGATAAAATCGGCCATTAACACCCGCTCCGGTGAGACATACACCAACTTCAGCGTACCGGCATTCATCCGTTGATAAGTCTCGATCAGCGCCTCTTTACTCATACTCGAATTAATACAGGCCGCAGCAACCCCATTGGCAACCAATTGATCCACCTGATCCTTCATCAGCGAGATCAACGGAGAAATCACCAGCGTAATACCATCAAGCATGATCGCCGGAATTTGGTAACACAGTGATTTTCCGCCCCCGGTCGGCATAATAACCAGACTATCCTGCCCGGCCAGTACCGCATCAATCACATCCTTTTGACCCAGCCGAAACGTCTGATAACCAAAGATGGTATGCAGTACGGATTCTGGAGTGGTTGAAGCGTGGTCGTCTTGTTCGGCAATCAATGCAGCGGTCATGAAATACTCAATATGATGGGTTTCGCAGAAGAATGGTCATGCTCAGCAGCTATTGTAGTGGGGTTAGATACGGAATAAAACCATAAATTATACGACCCTTCTCGCGAAAACGAGCGGAACAAATCAATACATGTGATTCACTTGCGTGGTGTATACTGCTTTTCTGATCACAATATCATCATGTTTTATTAAGAATACAATAACTTTAGTGGAACAACTATGAACGATGAACAGCAAGCGCGACAAGGAGTGCTCTTTGCTCTGGCCGCTTACCTAATGTGGGGCATTGCACCCGTTTATTTCAAAATGCTCGAACACATCAATCCGGTCGAAATTATCTGTCACCGGATACTCTGGTCTTTTTTGCTGTTGGCTGTGTTACTACATTTCGGCAAACAATGGCCGATGATCCGCAATCTCCTGTCAGACCGACGCAAAATTTATTATCTGATTGCCACATCGGTGTTGATTGGCGGTAACTGGCTGATTTTTATCTGGGCGATTAATAATCATCACCTGCTCGATGCCAGTCTTGGCTATTACATCAATCCATTACTCAATGTGATCTTGGGTATGGTATTTCTCAATGAGCGACTACGAATACTACAATGGATAGCAGTTACACTTGCCACCATTGGCGTGGTGATTCAACTCGTGCTATTCGGCTCGATCCCTGTCATTGCCATTGCACTTGCCGGTAGCTTCGGGATTTACGGGCTACTGCGCAAAAAAGTGATGGTTAGTGCATTGAACGGTTTGTTCATTGAAACATTGATTTTGGTCCCGGTAGCGTTGATATATTTGTTTGGTTTTGCCAACTCAGCGACCAGTCATCTGACCGAGAATTCACTCCAGCTCAATGGGTTACTCGCAATGGCCGGTGTGGTCACGACACTACCGTTGCTCTGTTTTGCCGGTGCGGCGACCCGCATGAAACTTTCAACCCTCGGTTTCTTTCAATATATCGGCCCGAGCATGATGTTTATTCTGGCCACCATTTTTTATGGCGAATCATTTAGTCCCGATAAAGCGACAACATTCTTATTCATCTGGGGAGCCTTAATACTCTTCAGCTATGATGGTATCCGTCATCATCGCAAACGCCCTGTCGTTGTGATAGAAAAATAATTAATAATTATTTGGGACGGAAGCAGAAAATCGACGGGCTATGCGGTGTTATTTTCTCCGTCCTCGGTCTGATGATCGGTTATCACGCATTCACGTCAGTGACATCACTGTGATGATGTTTTTGAGCCGGGTGATGCAAAAGCGAGTCACCTCATACAAATCATATTAAGCCTCTGGATTTATGAGACATGAGATGTCATTCTAGGTGTTGCATAAATGTTAATGCAACATGGAGGTTTCCCGGTGAAAATAAAAACATTACTCATACTCTCAGGGTTGTTCACCACCCTAAACATTCACGCAGCACAAGTAGCTGATTCTATCGCACCAGAAATCAACACCGGTCATGATGTCAAAACACTGACTCACGCCAAACAGTGGATGGTTACAGCGGCAAACCCACTCGCAGCCAAAGCAGGCGCAGATATCCTTCGCCAGGGCGGTAATGCCATCGATGCGATGGTCGCGGTACAGCTGATGCTCGGTTTAGTCGAGCCTCAATCGTCAGGTATCGGCGGGGGAGCATTCATGGTGTATTGGGATCAGAAAAAACAGCATCTCACGACGTTTGATGCCAGAGAAACAGCGCCTGTGCAGGCCACGCCTGAACTGTTTTTGGATGAGCAAGGACAGCCACTCCAATTTTACGATGCGGTTGTCGGTGGCCGTTCTGTCGGCACTCCCGGCACTGTAAAACTGCTTTGGGAAACCCATCAAAAATATGGCAAGCTACCTTGGAAAAAACTCTTTGCCCCAGCCATTGAACAGGCGCAGCAAGGGTTTCGCATTAGTCAGCGTCTCGCCAAACAAATTGCCGATGATACCCAGCGCCTGAGCCGGTATTCAGGAACGCGCGATTACTTTTTTGACGCTCAAGGGAATCCTAAACCCGCCGGTACGCTGCTCAAAAATCCGCAATACGCCCAAACATTAACGCTGATCGCCAACGGTGGTGCTGATGCGTTCTATCGCGGAGACATCGCCAAAGATATCGTGAAAACCGTTCGCAATGCACCCGGTAATCCCGGGGTTTTGTCACAAACAGACTTTAACAATTATACCATTAAAGAGCGCCAGCCCGTTTGTGCCGGCTATCAGGGATATGATGTCTGCGGCATGGGGCCACCCAGTTCAGGGGCACTCACCGTCGGACAAATTCTCTCCATGGCGCAACACTTTGATCTGAAGAAGTGGGGGCCCGATAGTGAGAGATCATGGCAGGTGCTCGCTGATGCTTCACGCTTAGCCTTTGCTGACCGCGGGAAGTTCATGGCAGATGAAGACTTTGTGCCGATGCCAACTCAGGGATTGGTGGATCCAGACTATCTTGCCCTGCGTGCGCAACTCATTCAGCCGGGTAAAGCACTCACCGATGTTTCAGCCGGAAGCCCACCGTGGCAACACGCCATGCGACTCGGCACGGATCAGGCCATTGAACTCCCCTGTACCAGTCATTTTAATATTGTTGACCGGGAAGGGAATGTCGTATCGATAACAACCACCATTGAAAATGGGTTCGGTTCACGCCTGATGGTGCGGGGATTTTTGCTCAACAATGAGCTCACGGATTTCTCGTTCAAATCCCATGACGGAGATGCCCCCGTCGCAAACCGCGTCGAACCGGGTAAGCGCCCTCGTTCCTCAATGGCACCAACGATTGTGCTAAAAGATGGTCAGCCTTATCTGGCGATTGGTTCTCCCGGTGGCAGCCGCATTATCGGCTACGTCGCTCAGGCACTGATCGCACATCTGACTTGGGGACAAGATATCCAACAAGCTTTAAACATGCCCCATATTGTTGATCGCTTCGGCCCCGTTGATCTTGAACAGGGCACCCGTGCAGAACAACTCAAACCAGCACTGGAAAAGATGGGCTATGACGTGAATGTTCGCGATCTGAACTCCGGACTTCATGCAATTCGCCTCACGAAAGACGGTCTGGAAGGGGCTGCCGATCCACGGCGAGAAGGGATCGCGATCGGAGAATAAAATGTAACCAGTAGCATAGCTAATTGACTCGCTCGATTGTAAGAGATCTCTTACAAATGAGTGAGCCAATAGAGATTCAGACTGACGACATTTTCACATGAATAATTATAACTTATTGAATAATAACAAAATGTACAGTTATCAATCAGCTACTCATCCGAATTCTGTGGCCCCATAAGATTGCCGAATACGTACAGAAACGTAATATATAACTTGTCAGCAGGGAGTTGGCATAAGGACATCGAAAGGAATTGATTCGTTGACAGGATGGTCACGAACAGGGATGACGATGGACACACCCGGGAAGGGTGAAGCACATCAGGATGATGTCGGGAACCGTTCAGGGATGACCGTGCTAACAGGATGGTTAGCAGACGAGGACGTCGAGGACACCGCTAGGAAGGCGATGGAAGGATCGGCTGAAGGATTCAGCAGACTGATCATGGATTAGATGCAGGACGCACTTATCGTAGCAGGATAGCTGCAAGTAAAGAACAGAACCCCGGTGGGCAATTGCTCCCGGGGTTTTTCTTATGCGTCTCTGACAGTCAATCTAACCGCGCTAATGTAAAACCCGCTCTCTCAAAAGTTGCGACAGATCGATAGTAAATATCACCCGCTGTGGTGGCTTGGGTAACTGATTATCAATAGAGAATACTTTTCCTCCCGGGAAATGAGGGAAAGTCATTGCTGCCGGCCAGTGATGCGTCGTATGCATTCCTTGTAGATATCCGGACTCAGCGATTGAAAACTTGATTGATGAGCAACGATGCATAGCATTTACCTCACGATGACCAACAATAAGCTCACGAAGAGCACTGAATCATTTTTTGGGTATCAAAGCTTGTTCTGCTTTGCGCCGGTATCGGTTCTCCGGGCGTGGCAAACCGCTTCGACACCCTCCGTTTCTGAATATGGGGTCAAAACAAATTACTTCCAAGAGAGAAAAAGGATAAAAAATAATCGACTTAGGCACGCTGTGCGGCTAATGCTGAGGATAAAATTAAATATTCCCTAAAATTACAATCGCTTAAATGTAATCACAAACAGTTCATCTGTCTCGGGGTAGACGTCTCGAATCAAGGTTTTCAGTTGCGGTAATGGCAGATGTTCCTGCCGGGCGTGGAATTGGTTGATCTCATCAAACCGAAGCGGCTCAACAGCAATAATTTCAATATCACACACCTTTTGATGAGTCTCCAGAGTGAACACCTCGACTTGGGAGCCGACCACATAATGACTTTCGGCTCGATCTCTAATGGTGATCGTTTTCAGTCCCGCAGCCACAAAAGGGGTCAGAAACTCAAAAAACGTTATTTGGGTTGGAATTGGATTCATATACAACCATTATTAAAAAATACTAAGCCGTCATCTCATGCAAATTTCAGAAGGCAATGTCTTATAAATAACGTCTTATAAATAACGCCTTATAAATTAAGTGACTCACCTTCAGCGGCAAATAATTTTTCCAGCTGGTCAAAACCTTCCAACTGCATGATCAAATCTGCCTTTTGTTGTTTCGCAATCGTCAGCCAGTGTTCGCCTTCCAGCGCACCGACCAACGCATAAAGCAGATTAAGACTTGGTTTGACCTGCCCATGCCGACGAATGTGAATATATGCTATGACCGCTCCCAACTCGCGCAAACGAGCGACGGATTCAATCCCTGCATCCATTAGCATCTGTTCGGATTTAGGCCCTAAACCTGGCAGATCACGCAGACGTTGCATCACTGTTATCCCTCATGCAAAAAGCTATAAAGCTTCCAGCTTCGCGTAGGCCGTCACCAGCCATTTGATCCCTTCACCATTAAACGCCACCTGAACACGACTCTGTGGCCCTGCACCTTCAAAGTTAATAATAGTGCCTTCGCCGAATTTCGGGTGTTTGACCCGGCTCCCCAGACTAAAGCCAGTTTCGTTGAAGCTTTCTTTGACCACTTTCTGGCTAAATCGCCCGGTACTGGTCGGGCGGCTGACTTGCGCTTTCATTCGCACTTCATCGAGGCATCCTTCCGGCAGTTCGCGAATAAAACGAGACGGTTTGTGATATTTATCCTGCCCATACAGGCGCCGCATTTCCGCATAAGTAATGTAGAGTTTTTTCATCGCCCGGGTCATACCGACGTAGCACAGACGACGCTCTTCTTCCAGCCTGCCGGCTTCTTCTGCCGACATCAGACTCGGAAACATCCCTTCTTCGACACCGACCATAAACACCAGAGGAAACTCCAGACCTTTGGCACTGTGCAGCGTCATCAGCTGCACGGCATCATCAAATTCATCGGCCTGTCCTTCTCCGGATTCCAGTGCAGCATGGGTCAGAAATGCCGTCAGCATGGTCATTTCTTCGGCTTCTTCCGGCTTCTCAAATTGACGAGTCGCAGTCACCAACTCTTCCAAGTTTTCCAAGCGGGCTTTCGACTTTTCCCCTTTCTCTTGTTCATACATTGCGTACAAACCAGAGGCTTTAATCACATGGTCAGCCTGACGATGCAGTGGCATTTCAAATGTGTCGTCTTCCAGCGCATTGATGAGTTCGACAAAGCGGCTCATCGCACCACCGGCACGACCCACCAGCACTTTTTCTTCCAGTAGCTGAACACACGCCTGCCACATGGTACAGCCACGCTCACGGGCAGCAAAACGCACAGTTTCCAGCGTTTTATCGCCCAGTCCGCGTGTCGGCGTATTGACCACACGCTCAAACGCAGCATCATCATTGCGGTTTGACATCAGCCGTAAATAGCACAATGCATCTTTAATTTCTTGTCGTTCGAAGAATCGCATCCCACCGTAGATCCGATAGGGCAGACCGGCCTGAATCAAGGCCTCTTCCAACACCCGTGACTGAGCGTTGTTCCGGTAGAGCAAGGCGGTATCCTGCAATGCGCCGCCTTCGTCCTGCCATACTTTAATCTTGTTCACCACAAAACGGGCTTCATCCAGCTCGTTATAAGCTGAGTACACCGAAATGGATTCGCCCTTCTGCCCTTCCGTCCACAGGTTTTTTCCCATCCGTTCGGTGTTATTGGCGATCAGCGTATTCGCCGCTTCCAGAATGGTCTGGGTGGAACGGTAGTTCTGTTCGAGCCGGATCGTGTTTACCGCAGGAAATTCCTGAGCAAACTTCTCAATATTTTCAACCTTGGCACCCCGCCAGCCATAAATAGACTGATCATCGTCACCGACAATCATCACATGACAATCGGGGCCAGCCATCAGCCGTAGCCAGGCGTACTGGATATTGTTGGTATCCTGAAACTCATCCACCAGAATATGTTTAAAGCGAGCCTGATAATGTTCGCGGATAAACTGATTCTCTCGCAATAACTCCTGCGTTCTGAGCAGGATTTCCGCGAAATCCACCAAGCCGGCACGGTCACAAGCTTCCTGATAGGCCTGATATAACCGCAGATAAGTCGTAGTCACCGGATCATGATAGGTATCGATATGCTGTGGCCGAATCCCTTCATCTTTCTTACCGTTAATCCACCAGCAAACCTGACGAGCCGGCCACTGTTTTTCATCCAGATTCTGCGCTTTGACCAGTCGGCGCATTAAACGCAGCTGGTCTTCAGAATCAATAATCTGAAAATCTTCCGGTAATTTGGCGTCAAGATAATGGGCGCGCAAGATACGGTGGCAGATGCCGTGGAAAGTCCCGTTCCACATCCCCGAAGCACTGCCCATCATCAGTGCTTCAATCCGGCCGCGCATCTCGGCAGCAGCCTTATTGGTGAATGTCACAGACATAATCGAAAACGGTGAAGCTTGTTCAACGGTCATCAGCCAGGCAATTCGGTGGACCAATACCCGGGTTTTACCACTCCCAGCACCGGCCAGTACCAGCAAATTCTGCAAAGGGGCTGCAACAGCTTCCCGCTGTTTATCATTTAAACCGTCGATTAAGAGAGAGGGATCCATCATGGTGACATCACTGGCTATTTATACATGGGTGACGATTATAACCATAAATGGCCATCAAATGCTCGCCTGTCTTTGTGATCTTTGTACTATCACATCGGTTTCTTTCGGTACTGACATTCGCATCAATACATCATACAGACGTCACATTTGATTCATTTAATCACACAAGCGGTGGTTTAGAGCTGATAAAAAAAGCCCTGTGACATGTCACAGGGCTTTTTTACATCAAGGTATAAAAATGAAGATTTAAGCGGCAATGCCACAATGACGCAGCAGTGCATCAATCTGTGGCTCACGGCCTCGGAAGCGTTTGAACAACTCCATCGGCTCTTCACTACCACCCATTTCCAGAATGTTATTCAGAAAACGCTGTCCGGTTTCCGGATTGAAAATCCCTTCTTCTTCAAAACGGGAGAACGCATCGGACGAGAGCAATTCCGCCCAGAGATAGCTGTAATAACCTGCACTGTAACCCCCGGCAAAAATATGACTGAAGCTGTGCGAGAAACGGTTCCACTCCAGACTTGGCAACACCGCAACTTTTGCTTTCACTTCGGCTAACGTCTCTAGGACGCGCGGGCCGACCTCCGGATCATAGTTGGTGTGCAGGGTGAAATCGAACAGCCCGAACTCAAGCTGACGCAGGATAAACATTGCAGACTGGAAGTTTTTCGCGGCCAGCATTTTCTCCAGCATTGCTTTGGGTAACGGTTCGCCGGTTTCGTAATGACCGGAAATAAACGCAAGGGCTTCCTCTTCCCAACACCAGTTTTCCAGAAACTGACTGGGTAATTCGACCGCATCCCACGGTACACCGTTGATCCCAGAGACGGCACCGACATCAACCAGCGTCAGCATATGGTGGATACCGTGACCGAATTCGTGGAACAGCGTGACGACCTCATCGTGGGTAAACAGCGCGGGTTTGCCACCAACCGGTCTGTTGAAGTTACAAGTCAGGTAAGCGACCGGAGACTGTAATTCACCGGATGATGTCACCCGACGTCCCCGGCAATCATCCATCCATGCACCACCCCGTTTGTGTTCACGGGCATACAGGTCAAGATAGAAACTGCCGCGCAGCTGCTGATTCTGATCGAAGATGTCAAAGAAACGGACCGACTCATGCCAAGTATCGACCCCTTCACGCTCCTGTACGCTCATACCAAAGACGCGGTTGAGCACTTCAAATAATCCGCTGACAACTTTGGACTCAGGGAAATAGGGGCGCAGTTCTTCATCCGAAATCTGGAACAAATGCTGTTTCTGCTTTTCACTGAAATACGCAATATCCCACAGTTCCAGTTGCTCGATACCGAAGTTCTCTTTCGCGAAATCACGCAGTTGCTGTACTTCTTTTTCACCCTGCGGTTTAGCCCGTTTGGCCAAATCATTGAGGAACGTCAGTACCTGTTCCGGAGACTCAGCCATTTTGGTTGCCAGTGACTTTTCACTGAAAGAATTAAATCCAAGCATTTTGGCAATTTCATGGCGAAGTTTAAGCTGCTCGGCAATGATATCGCTGTTATCCCACTTGCCAGCATTCGGGCCGCGATCCGAGGCGCGGGTGACGTAGGCTTCATACATTTCCTGACGCAGAGCCTGATTGTCACAATAGGTCATCACCGGCAGGTAAGATGGCATTTCCAGCGTCAGCAGATATCCGTCTTTCCCTTTTTCTTCAGCGGCCGCTTTTGCCGCTGCCAAAGCACTCTCCGGCAGACCGGACAATTCGCTTTCATCGGTGATATGTTTGGTCCAGCCCATAGTGGCATCAAGCACATTGTTGGAGAACTTGGAGCCTAATTCAGACATCCGTTTGCTGATTTCGCCATAGCGTTTTTGCTCAGCCAGCGGCAGACCGATACCAGACAGTTCAAAATCTCTTAATGCATCACGAATCGTTTTTTGCTGAGCCTGAGATAAAGACTGATACGCTTCGCTGGCACGAATTTTCTGATACGCCTCAAACAGCCCCTTATGCTGTCCGACCCATGTGCCGTATTCAGACAATAGTGGCAGACAACTTTCGTACGCTTCCCGCAATGCTTCACTGTTCACCACCGAATTCATATGGCTGATCGGTGACCAGATCCGGCTTAAGTGATCATCAACCTCTTCAATCGGGGCAATCAGGTTTTCCCAGCTCGGCTGAGTATTGCCTTCAAGCACCGCCTCGATTTTAGTCCGACAGTTGGCAATCGCCTGTTCGATCGCCGGTTTGATATGTTCAGGTTGAATCTGAGAAAACGGCGGCAAGTCCGTAAAGGTGAGCAGTGGGTTCGACATAAACGATTCCTTTTATTTTGAAAGCATCAGGCACACAGACAGATGATTCTCGCTGAAACGGCATCTGAAAGCCAATAGACATTACAAATAGTAAATATAGGTAGATTCTACGATTTTCAATAGCAACAGATCATCACAACGATCTTATCTTCACGTATAATCTCGGTAATTCTGTATTCATCCATATTCGGTTCGGGGAGCACACTTTGTTAAGTTACCGCCACAGTTTCCATGCAGGCAATCATGCCGATGTCCTTAAACATACGGTACAGAGTCTGATTCTGACTGCGCTGCAAAAGAAAGAGAAACCTTTCGTCTACCACGACACCCATTCGGGTGCCGGGCGGTATGATTTAACGCACGAATGGTCAGAAAAAACCGGTGAATACAAACAAGGTATTGGCCGAATCTGGCAGCAGTCACACCTGCCTCAGGCTTTGGAAAACTATCTGGCAGCGATTCAAACGCTCAACGCGTCAGAGACACTACGCTACTATCCCGGCTCACCCCGGGTCGCCAAGGCGCATTTAAGAGCACAGGATCGCATGGTGCTTACCGAACTTCATCCCAGTGATTATCCGCTGCTCCAACAAGAGTTTGCGCGTGATTCACAGGTCAGTATTTATAAAGATGATGGTTTCCGTTGTCTCAAGGCCAGCCTGCCGCCCAAAGAGCGTCGCGGACTGGTGCTGATTGATCCGCCCTACGAACTGGCGCATGAATATCAAGACGTCGTCAAGGCGATTGCCCAGAGCTATAAACGTTGGGCCACCGGCATCTATGCGATTTGGTATCCGGTGGTTTACCGAGCCAATATAGATGATATGCTGGCAGGATTAGAATCGTTGGGAATTCGTAAAATACTACAAATCGAGCTGGGGGTTGCACCAGACAACAACGAAAGGGGCATGACCGCATCCGGCATGATTGTGATTAATCCCCCTTGGACACTGGAAACTCAGATGCAAGAGATTTTACCGTATCTGCAATCGGTTATCGCACCGGAAACCGGACACACAACACTCCAGTGGGTTGTCCCTGAATAAGTTCGTGACGACCCCAGACATAGACAGACTTAGAATAACGGAGAAAGTAATGGCAACACATTTTGATTATATCTGTATCGGCGGCGGCAGTGGCGGTATCGCATCAGCTAACCGTGCAGCAAGATATGGCGCGAAAGTCGCGCTGATTGAAGCCAAAGATTTAGGCGGCACTTGTGTCAACGTCGGCTGCGTGCCGAAAAAAGTCATGTGGCATGGCGCTCAGATAGCGGAAGCCATTCATCTGTACGCTAAAGATTACGGTTTCGATGCTCAACTCAACGGTTTTGACTGGTCAAAACTGGTGGAAAGCCGTCAGGCTTATATCGGTCGGATCCACCAGTCTTATAACCGTGTTCTGGGCAACAACAAAGTCGAAGTAATTCGCGGGTTCGCCAAATTTGTCGATGCGAAGACCGTCGAAGTCAATGGTGAGCATTACACCGCAGATCATATCCTGATTGCCGTCGGTGGTCGTCCGTCGATCCCTGCCATTCCGGGAGCAGAATACGGTATCGATTCTGATGGATTTTTTGATTTACAGGCACAGCCCAAGCGTGTGGCCGTCATCGGAGCCGGTTACATTGCGGTTGAGATTGCCGGTGTACTGAATGCCTTAGGCACAGAGACTCATCTGTTCTGCCGTAAGGAATCACCGCTGCGCAGCTTTGACCCGATGGTGATTGAAACCCTGATGGAAGTGATGGCCGCAGAAGGTCCGACACTTCATACGCACTCCGTGCCGCAATCCATTGTCAAAGAAGCAGACGGCAGCCTGACGCTACATCTGGAAAACGGGAAACAGCAAAATGTTGACCAAGTCATCTGGGCGATTGGTCGTCACCCGGCAACCGATGCGATCAATTTGGCGGCCACCGGCGTCGCAACAGATGAGAAAGGTTACATCAAAGTCGATGAGTACCAGCAAACCAATGTTGAGGGTATCTATTGTGTCGGTGATATCATGGCAGGTGGCATCGAGCTCACGCCTGTTGCAGTGAAGGCCGGACGTCAATTGTCTGAGCGGCTGTTCAACCACAAGCACGATGCAAAAATGGACTACAATCTGGTTCCGACCGTGGTCTTCAGTCACCCGCCAATCGGCACCATCGGCCTGACTGAGCCCGAAGCAATTGCTAAGTTTGGCGAAGACAACGTCAAAGTCTATCAATCGAGTTTTACTGCGATGTATACCGCTGTCACCCAACACCGTCAGCCATGCCGGATGAAACTGGTCTGCGTCGGTCCGGATGAAAAAGTGGTCGGCCTGCACGGGATTGGCTTTACGGTCGATGAAATGATTCAAGGCTTCGCTGTGGCGATGAAGATGGGCGCAACCAAAGCCGACTTCGATGCGGTTGTGGCCATTCACCCGACCGGCTCGGAAGAGTTCGTTACTATGTAGATCATCACCGACAGAACATACTTTAAATCAGCAACTAGCCCACCGGTGCATCATGTGCCGGTGGGCTAGTTTCGTATGGCTGACTCATTCACTCATCCCTGATATCACGCGCACCTCCGACCGGAGGGTAACCGATCATAATGACCACTAATTATTACGAAAATATGAAGTGATGCAATTTTATTTATTCAATCAATTTAAATTAATGATTTTTAATCAATTTAAATAATGAATTTGACTTACAAGCAGAACCCGTGCATAAAATATTGGCTGTTAGGCGTTAAAAATAATTAGACATCAAAAGGAAAAACAGTGAAAACCAATGCGATATTATCAGTGGCACTGATGACTGTATCAGGTTTATCTTGGGCCAGTGACGACATCTGTCAGCCGAAAAGTTATGAAATGGCGTTACGCTACCAACAACAGTCTGCTGAAATCAAAGCGATTCAGCTGCAAACCTATCATTTAGCGACGGAACGTCTGCATACCATCTTAAAGCAGAGCGACCAAAAGCCCCAAGAACTGGCTGTCGTGCTCGATCTCGATGAGACTGTTCTTGATAATACCCCTTTGCTGGTACGTGATATGGAAAACTGTGTCGATTACACCACTTGGGATACTTGGTCAGACTGGGAGATCAAAGGCCATCCGACGCTGATCCCGGGCGCCAAAGCCTTTATTGATCAGGCAAACAAACTGGGACTGAATATTTACTATGTGTCTGACCGTTTTAATGAAAACAAGTCTTATACCATCGAGACCCTGAAAGCATTAGGAATCCCACAAGCTGAGGAAAGTCATGTGCTGCTTTATGGAAAAACCAAGGAGCAACGTCGTCAGTCAGTCGCTGCCCGGCACAAGATTGTCATGTTACTGGGTGACAGTTTGCCAGATTTTGCTGCCGAATTTAAAAACAAACAGGATACCGACTATAACCGAAATTTAGTTGAGAAGAATAAAGCCCACCTAGGCGTCGATTGGTTTGTTTTGCCGAATGCAAGTTACGGAGCCTGGAAAAAAGCATCGTTAAACTCTTGGAGCGAGAAATAGTATCCCTTGCGATTACGCCTCTGACAGAATAGTCAGAGGCACCTATATCGTTTCAGATCTGAATGTTACTGCTTACTGATAACGATAAGACTCGTTGAAGTGCTTAAAGATCAATTTGAGCGCCGAGTGCTGCGCCTCAGAGAGTCCCGTGAATTTCAAGCCATAGTCATAGTTCTCCTGTTGCTGCTTGGTATGAACAATGTTGGCTTTGACAATCAGTGGATTCGGGCCGGAATGTTTTAGTTGCTCAGGTAAATGGAACTGAAGTGTCACGATCTCTTTGCCATTTAATGCCGATGTTGTGCGAATCTTAATCCCATCCATACTAATATCACTGGTAATCCCTTCGATAGTCCGTTGACCTTGTAATAATTTCACCCGCAGTTTATTACCCGCCCGCGGAGAGTTGCGCTGCTCACCTTGTGCTTTGGCTACAGCATCACTGACATGGGTTTTGAAGCCGTTGATTTGTTGATCTAACTGTTCAGAGATATCGTACAAGTCACCCGCCACCATCGAGGTCGTCCCGGCTTTATCAGAGCTTTCCGTTAATACCACAAACAGGTCTTTGAGTTTATCATCCAAATAATTCAAGTTTTTGGTTTGCTGCTGATTATACTGATGGATGGTCTCGGTACTTGTAGTGGTATCACCGATACCATCAGACATCGAGGTGAATGCCTCTACCGTTTTCTCTGATGTTTGTTGTGATTGGTACACGGCTGAAACCACCGACTGCATAGAAACCACTGAACTTTCAACCTTTTCAGTTAACTGGCTGATCAAGTCTGAAATATCCTTGCTGGAACTGGATGTTCTTCCCGCAAGGTTTCTCACTTCATCGGCAACAACGGCAAATCCTCGTCCCTGCTCTCCTGCCCGGGCGGCTTCGATGGCCGCATTTAAGGCTAACAAATTGGTTTGTTCTGCAATGTTATGAATCGATTCTGTGATTTCATTAATCTGGGCGGTAAAGTTTTTCAGCGCTTCCATCTGCTCAGATGCGTTATTGACCGACACCACCGCTTTTTTCAATTCCTCAATACTTTCATTGACATAAACAATACCTTCTTGTGCGATCGTCAAGGTGTCTTGTGAGATTTGGGAGGTGCGTTCGATGGTGTCACTGACAATCTGAGAGGTTTCCAGCAACGAGTTGATTGCTGTGCTGACTTCAGATGAGTTTTCGCGTTGCGCTTTGCTGCCACTGGATATCTCCGTAGAAACATCCGCCACTTGCTGGGCAGAATGTGCCATCTGACGACTGTTACGTTTCACCAAATTAATCACATGATGCAAAGATGCTCTCATTTGTTCGATATTCTTCAACAGTGATCCAAGCTCATTTTTGCCAAAGACTTGATTACCATCACTCACTAGATTTCCGGACGATATCCGATCAGTGGTCTCCAGCGCTTGATTAACCGTTCTCAGAACACTTCTGGCAACCAGCGTAACCACGATGATTGACAGCAGAATCGCCAATATTGCAGCAATGACTTGGTTACGCTCCATAGCTAAGATCTTCTGGTCTGATTCCTCAGCAAACAGAGAAACCGCAATATTCATGTTTTGAAGGATTGCTAAACTTTGCTCATTAATTTTTTGCAGTACTTCAGGTTGAGCATCGGCACCGGAGATATTGGCCATCATCTGTTGCTGTTCACGCCACAAGGCCATCACTTTATTGAGCTGTTGAGATGCTTTTTCTGACGCTGGCGGGAGAGTCACCGGTTGTTGCATGGTCAAATCCAAGTAGGTTTGACCACCTTTATTCAGCGCCTCTAACGAGACTTCAAAAAGCTTTTGGGTCGCATTAATTTTGGATAAATCAGGAGCTTTATTGGTCAGGGTCGCCTGTTGTAACGCTAAAAAAAACTCCTTGGTAATTTTTTGCGAAAGCATTCGCTCACGCCCCGCAATATTGATGACTAAGCTATCATTTTTTTGCAGGTTGAGCGCGATAACGGTATAAGAGACCAAGCCTGTAATCACAATCACGAAGAACAACGTTAACATTTGTAATATTCGCTTTAACGAGACATTTTCCATCCAAGTCACGAGTAATTTTATCGGCTGCATCTGTTATCCTTAAGCATCGTACGGGGCGAACGTATCTATGTAACCAAGTATCTATACCACCAATAAATAACGTATAGGTTACTTACTACTGATATGCAATTGCATGGGTTTGAGTTCAGCTTTATCCCCTGACGACTTCACATAAATATGAGATAGTTTGAATCATTGAAACCCGATAGAAGAATAAAATATATGGGATGCTATGCGTGTGGATCCGAGTTGACGACAATTTGGTTTGAACATTGCTCACACGCCCGTAATTCACAGCTTTGACTCTGGTATCCGCAGTATCCATATCTCGACTAAAGCACACAAAATATGAACCCGATCTAATGAAGGGTTTCAGTCAATCTCTCTGAGAATTCCACATTTAGCGTGATCGATTCATCCGATATAGCCCATTGGATGCTGTATACATGGACAATTATGCTACCGAAATCTATTTGTGATTAAGCTCTCGCATCGCTCAATTATTGCTCATTACTATAATTGTGGCACCTTGACTGGTCCCATAACTATTTTGATTACAACAACAAAAGTAACGTGAAACTAAAAGGGAATCCTATGTTAAAACAAATAGCAATCGCCACAGCGATCGGTAGCATCTTGCTATCAGGAAGTTTATTGGCAAAAACACTCACTGTTGGCTTTTCACAAATCGGTTCTGAATCTGGCTGGCGTGCAGCTGAGACCAGTGTGGCAAAAACGGAAGCAGAAAAACGAGGGATTACTCTGAAGATTTCTGATGCCCAGCAAAAGCAAGAAAACCAAATCAAAGCCGTCCGTTCTTTTATTGCGCAAGGTGTCGATGCAATTTTTATTGCTCCTGTCGTCCAGACTGGCTGGGAACCGGTACTAGAAGAAGCGCGTGACTATGATATCCCCGTATTTTTGTTAGACCGGGGCATTACTGTCGATGATGACTCCTTGTATATGACATCTGTCGCTGCCGACAGCGTTCATGAAGGTGAAGTTGCCGGTAACTGGCTGATCGATAAAGTCAATGGCAAAAAATGTAATGTGGTTGAATTACAAGGCACCGTCGGTGCCAGTGTGGCTTTAGACCGTAAAGAAGGGTTCGCCAACGCGATTGGCAAAGCGTCTAATGTAAATATTATCCGTACTCAATCTGGTGACTTCACTCGCAGTAAAGGCAAAGAAGTTATGGAAAGTTTTATCAAAGCAGAAGCCAACGGAAAAAATATTTGTGCGGTCTATGCGCATAACGATGATATGGCAATCGGTGCAATTCAAGCGATTAAGGAAGCGGGTCTGAAACCGGGCAGTGATATCTTGATTGTATCTATCGACGGTGTACCTGATATTTTCAAAGCCATGATGGCCGGTGAAGCAAACGCCTCTGTCGAACTGACACCGAATATGGCTGGCCCTGCATTTGACGCGCTCATCGCCTATAAAAAAGACGGAACAATTCCTCCTAAACATATTCAAACTGAATCTAAATTCTTTGAACCTGCCGATGCGCCAGCACAACTGGAGCTGAAAAAAAACATGGGTTATTAACCTGAAGGTAATAAGACCGGATGGTCATTAATTCTGAATTATCCCGCCAAACTACAAGGTGAGGCGGGATGAAAGTCAGCCAGAATTGGAGTGATTATGTCATTGGAAAATAATAATGACATCGTTTTACATGCCAAAGGAATTTGCAAATATTTTCCCGGAGTACGAGCCCTGAATAATGTTGATTTTATTCTGAGAAAGGGTGAAATCATGGCATTGCTTGGCGAAAACGGTGCAGGAAAGTCCACATTAATTAAGTCGTTGACTGGGGTTTATCAGCGTGACAGCGGTGACATTCTGTTAGATGGAAACCCCATCAATCCGCAAAGTACCGCTGATGCGCAAGCGTTGGGAATCGGTACCGTTTATCAAGAGGTCAATCTGCTGCCGAATATGTCCATTATGGATAACCTGTTTATTGGTCACGAACCCAAAAAATTTGGTTTCGTTGATCGCAAAACGATGCAGACCAAGGCGAGGGAGATTGTCAGGCAATACAACCTCAATATCGATGTCACTCAACCGCTCAATCATTTTTCTGTCGCGATTCAGCAAGTGATTGCCATCGCGAGAGCCGTGTCACTTTCTGCAAAAATTCTGATTCTCGACGAGCCGACCGCCAGTCTGGACAGTAATGAAGTGGAAATGCTGTACGGCATCATGCGTGATTTGCGCGACCAAGGGATCAGTCTGGTCTTTATTACCCACTTTTTAGATCAGGTCTACGCGGTGAGTGATCGCATCACGATACTCAGAAATGGAGAATTGGTTGGTTCCGAGGAGACGGCCAAACTACCGCGTATTGAGTTAATCAAAATGATGCTCGGTCGTGAGCTCGAAGACAACGCACTGGCAAGAGTCGGCAAAACCCGCCTTAGTGATAACCCTATCGCGAAATTTGTTCAGTTCGGTAAAAAAGGCACCATTGAACCGTTTGATCTTGAAGTCTATCCCGGTGAAATTGTCGGTTTAGCCGGCCTGCTTGGCTCAGGCAGGACTGAAACCGCGCAAGTCATTTTCGGCATAGAGCCCAACGATAGCGGTGAAAGCTATATCAAAAGCAAACCAATCAAAATTCGTTCGGCCCGACAAGCTTCATCTTTAGGGCTCGGCTTCTGCCCCGAAGACCGAAAAACCGACGGCATTATTGCATCGGCATCCGTGCGTGAGAATATCATCCTGGCGCTACAGGCTCAGCGAGGCTGGTTCCGTCCGCTGTCCCGGGCGGAGCAAGAAGCCGCTTCGAAACGTTTTATCAACCAGTTGTCAATCAAAACACCAAGTATGGAGCAACCGATCGAATTCTTATCGGGCGGTAATCAGCAAAAAGTCCTCCTCGCCCGATGGTTATTAACCAAACCGAAGTTTCTGATCCTCGATGAGCCAACCCGGGGAATCGATGTCGGTGCGCACGCTGAAATCATTCGTCTGATTGAGTCCTTGTGTGCCAATGGACTGGGCTTGCTGGTCATCTCTTCCGAGCTGGAAGAACTGGTTGGTTACGCTGATCGCGTGATTGTGCTCAGAGATCGAAAACAAGTGGCAGAAATTCCGGCGGAAAATCTGTCTGTCCCCAACATAATGCAAGCGATCGCTATGTGAGGCGTGTTATGGATACATCAAGTTTACGGGCATATTTCAGCTCGGACTGGAAACAGAAGTTACCCAAAGGCACGCCGCAAATCGCTGCACTTATCTGTGTGCTCCTGATCAACAGTTTCGCAGCAGACAACTTCTTTTCCATCAATATACAAGACGGACGCCTGTTCGGCAGCGTGATTGATATCCTCAATCGTTGCTCCCCCGTGGCACTATTAACCATTGGCATGACGTTGGTAATTGCCACCGGAGGGATCGATTTATCCGTCGGTGCGGTGATGGCGATCAGCGGTGCAACGTTTGCCAGTCTGGCAACTCAGGGCTATCCGGTGGCAGTAATTATTCTGGTCTCATTGCTGGCGGGTGCTTTATGCGGTTTATGGAACGGCTTTCTGGTCGCGGTCTTCAAAATACAGCCGATCGTTGCCACGCTGATCCTGATGGTTGCCGGACGAGGGATTGCCCAGCTTATTACCGAAGGGCAAATCGTGACCTTTAATAATGAAACGTTAGCTTGGATCGGCAGTGGCTCTTTCCTCTATCTGCCGACACCGGTCGTGATCACGATTGTGGTCGCGGTCACGATCTGGCTGCTGACTCAGAAAACCGCATTAGGGCTGTTTATTGAATCCGTCGGGATCAATATCCGGGCAGCTAAAAATGCCGGAATCAATGCGCCAACGGTGGTGATATCCACTTACATGATCAGTGGGATTACTGCGGCGGTTGCCGGCATGATTGTCGCCGCGGATATCCGCGGCGCCGATGCCAACAATGCAGGCTTGTGGCTGGAAATGGATGCGATTCTCGCAGTGGTCATCGGAGGAACCTCCCTTGCCGGGGGACGTTTTAATCTCTTTATTGCTCTGATTGGTGCCCTGATCATTCAAGGTGTGAACACCGGAATTCTGCTCTCCGGCTATCAGCCCCAATGGAATCAAATCGTCAAAGCGATTGTGGTGTTACTGGTTCTGGTGATGCAATCTCCGGCTGTGGTGCAACTGCTGAAAGGAGGACGCCAGCATGGTAAAGCGTAATTTGCCACTCGTAATCACGATTCTGGTATTTATCATTGGTTACCTGATCTGCTTGGTTGAGTTTCCGGCTTTTGCATCGACTCGGGTGATATGTAATATTCTGACGGACAATGCCTTTTTGGGAATCGTCGCGGTCGGCATGACCTTTGTCATCCTTTCCGGCGGGATTGATTTATCCGTTGGCGCGGTGATTGCGTTTACCGGTGTTTTTCTGGCGAAAATGATTGGTGACTGGCAGGTTGCCCCGCAATTAGCCATGGTGATTGTCCTCATCATGGGCGGTGCATTTGGTGCCGGAATGGGATGGTTGATACACACCTTAAAAATCCCCCCGTTCATCATTACGCTTGCCGGGATGTTTTTCTTACGGGGAACCAGCTTCCTGATCTCAGAACAATCACTGCCGATTACCCATCCATTTTTCCGGGAGCTTTCCCGCAGTATGTGGAAAATCGCCGGTGGCGGACGTCTGAGTTTGTTAGCCGTGATTATGCTTGCTGTGGTGATTATCGGTATTTTAGTCGCTCATCGCACACGCTTTGGTAACAATGTGTATGCCATCGGCGGGAATGCCGTTTCCGCAGGATTAATGGGGGTTGCCGTCAAGCAAACTACAATCGGTATTTACATGCTGTCCACCTTATTAGCAACGACTGCCGGAATTGTGTTCGCGATCTACACGTCTGCCGGTTATCCGCTGGCCGCGGTCGGCGTTGAGCTGGATGCCATTGCGGCGGTCGTGATCGGGGGAACGTTACTGTCCGGTGGCGTCGGAACGGTGTTCGGCTCGCTGTTCGGTGTACTGATTCAAGGGCTGATTCAGACCTATATTACTTTTGACGGCACACTCAGTTCATGGTGGACCAAAATCATCATCGGCATTCTGTTGTTTGCTTTCATCGGATTGCAGCGATTGCTGATTGTGATTTCAGAACGTAATAAAGTGGTGAACACCATGAAGGCCGCAACTGCGGAAGGCACTTAGCAAGTTGTGGTTTCCGTACTGCATCAAAGATAAAGCCGCTGTTTTTTACAGCGGCTTTGTCAATGAAATCTCTTTACCAATCTCTTTACCAATCAATTAGAGAGAGACGGCAAAAGTGCCTGTCGGTGTTACTGGCAGATATTTCTTGTAGAAGTTGAGATATTCAGTTTCAGGATCCAAATCTGCAAACAAATCCGGATACAGCGCTTTGGCGATGAACTGGGTCATCGGGGCATCCATAATGCTGCGTGAAGCACCGTGGTAGATACCAATCATCCGGTTATTCTTCACCGCAGGCAGGCTATCCCAACCTAAACGGTGTTTGTAGCCTTTTAAGCGGGCTATTGCAGTTGCACGATCAACATTCTGACCAATCAACATGGCATCATCAGCGCCACCAAATTCATAACCGGTGATCAGCACAACATCTGGCTGAGCCGCTAATACTTGCTCAGGATTCAAATGTCCCCACCATTCGACAAATGGTTTGGAGATGTTATCCCCTCCGGCAACTTCGGCCATCGCACCCCACATATTTTTGCCGAAAGTGTAACCATATTCTTTTGTCCCCGGAAAACCAAACTCAGCATAGATTGTCGGCTTCGGCAGATTGGCCTTTGCCAGACGGTCTTCCACCACCTGAATCATATTTTTGTATTCGGTCGCAATTTTCTTTGCGCGAGCTTCCTGACCGGTAATTTGGCCAATAATCAGTGTACTTTGAACATGTCGTTCGACCGTCTGAGCGTTGTAATCAATCACAATCACCGGAATACCAGCCTGCTCCATACGATCCACATCGCTTCCCAAACCTTTGTACTGCCACTCAGCCAATACCAGCAAGTCTGGATGTAAACTGATCACTTTTTCGACAGAGAATGTCTGAGTATCCACTTTACCCACATCAGGCAAGGTTTTGAGTGATGGCCGATGCGCAACATACATCGCCCAGTTTGCCGGACGCCACTGCTCCCAGATCCCCTTTGACATCCCTACAACATGATCAAATGACTTTTCCGTACCGATGGCCATATAGTCTTCGCCATAAAAACCGAGCAATACGCGTTTGGCTGGCAGATCAAGCGTGACCTGACGACCTAATACGTCAGTCACCGTCGTCACCTGAGCAACAGCCTGAGGTACAAATAAAATCAAAAAAAGCGTCATGAACTTTTTAAGCATGATGAATTCCTTTACAAGCAGGGATAGCAAAAGCTGGATTTTACCCGATTAGTAAAAAAATAAATAATATTCATTATCATTTGATAGGAAATATCATCTTATTTGATGTTCATCGTCATTGATGTCTAAAAGCTGTAATGGGTAGTTGAGAACGATAATATTATTGCACACAAACAACATTCAGTAGCGATGAACCTTTCAACTGACTGACTTTGCCGCTGGTGAACATCCCTTTCTTATCCATTCCCCAATAAGGTAGGTAGAGAGGCCACTGTTCCCGATTCATGACCTGAGATGTCAATAGTTGTTTCCATTGACTCTCCGTCGCCATCTTCATGCCAATTTTTTGACAGGTTGCATAGGCTTGCTCATAACTCAACCGGTTCCATGGGATTTCATATTCCATATAGAATTGGGATGCTTTAACCCCCAGAAAAGGAATCACATATTTAACCCCGGCAATGACGGTTTGCTTACGGATAACAACATCTTCGGCTGCTGTAGGAGAGCTTCGGGGCGCTGCCGCCTGATTTGACACCTGTGCGGTTGGCGTTTGTACCGCTTGAGATGGCTGGGACTGTGCAGTGGGCGATGGTGTTGCAGGCGATGGTTTTGCGGGTAATGGTTTTGCGGGCAATGGTGTTGTACGAGGTTGACTCACACGATGCGGAACCACTGATGCTTTAGTCGGCGTAGCTGTTCTCGTCGCAGAAGCACCTTGTTGCTGTTTACGAACTTCTCGGATAAACGCTTCATGATATCCCTTCAGTTGATGAATTTTCTTCAGCTCCTGCCTTGCTTTGCGAATATCACTATACGGCCCGATCAAACAGCGATACTGATTGGTACCGGGTTTCATCCAGACATCGGTAGAGATTTGTCGGTAAAGTACCTTTGCATCAGCTAACGGCATCGGCTGACTAAAAATACCACACTGAATCCAGAACATTGAGTTCTGACTCCGAGGTTGGCTTTTCCCCCATAAACCTTCACCGATCGGACAGTTTTTGTCTAATGTGGGAAGCTCCTGTGTGGAAGCCTGTGTCGCATCACAAAGAAATTCTTCTTGTGCGTTCACCCAATGAGCCCAAAAAATACAAGAAAATAAGGCAAAACCCATTAGGATATTTTTGGTGACCTTTATCATCACGTTCACAACAAAATCCTTTCATTACTTTTTAAGTTGTCAAATCATCAATCGATCACAACACTGCTCCAATATGATACAGAAAAACATGCAAAAAAAGAGCCGTATCTATTAGTTATACGGCTCAGTTTAGGAGAATTTTCATCGATAAATCAATCGACTTCATCATCCTTTGTAAAGTTTAGGATTAAAAACATCCCTGAGCCAGTCACCAAGCAGGTTAATCACCAGAACCAACAGCACCAACACAATACCCGGGAATGCAGTAATCCACCATGAACCGGAGAAAATATAGTTGAAACCAATACTGATCAACGAGCCGAGCGACGGTTGATCGACCGGCAATCCAAGACCGAGGAAAGAAAGTGCCGCTTCAGACATGATGGCATTGGCAACTTGAACCGTCGAAATCACCAAAATAGGAGATAAACAGTTCGGCAGGATGTGACGGAACATAATTCTCAGTGATTTAAATCCCATCACGCGAGCAGCTTCAACATACTCTTTCTTTTTCTCGGCCAGGACGGAAGCACGAATCGTTCTTGCATATTGTGGCCATTCGGCAATGCCGATAATGACAACCAGCATGATCACCGCATATTCGCTATAGAACTCACTGCCAAAACTTGCCTTAAAAATTGCCGAAACAATAATTGCAACCATCATGGTTGAAAAAGACAGCTGCACATCGGCAAAACGCATCAAGAAGCTATCAATCCGGCCGCCGAAATACCCGGATGAAAGACCGATGACAATACCGAGAAACAGTTGCAGCGCCACCGCCAGAAATCCGATGGTCAAAGAGAGTCTCGAACCATATAACATCGTTGAGAGGATATCCCGGCCCTGATCATCAGTGCCAAGCAGGAAACGGCTATCCCCGTCCGGCATCCATGTCGGTGGGATTTCTGAATCCATAATATCCAGCGAAGTCAGATCATAAGGATTGGTCGGCGCAATCACTGGTGATAATAAAGCAACGACAACAAAAGTGAGAAAAACAGCAAAGCTGAACATCGCGACTTTGTCGTTTAAGAAATAGTAGAGAAAATCCGATTTTTTAAAACGTTCCCAGAGAGACGGGGCGGATACGGCCTGTTTCATCATCACGCTCCTTTTCCGGTGAGGTTGACGGTCGGGTTAATCAATCCATATAGCAGATCGACAATGGTATTGGTTACCACAAAAACAAGGCCAACGAAAATAACATAGGCAGTAATCAATGGTGTATCGACTCGGTTGATTGCCTCCAGAAACAGAAAACCGGTCCCCGGCCATTGAAAGACAGTCTCGGTCAGGATGGTATAAGCGACCATGGTACCGAGCTGTACCCCGCCAACCGTTAATACCGGTAACATGGTATTTTTCAGAGCATGACGATAGTAGATTTTACGCAATGCCAATCCTTTTGCCTTGGCAAACTTAATGTATTCTGAACTCAGAACTTCCAGCATTTCCGAGCGAACCAAACGAATAAACAGTGGTAACATAATCGATGCCAGCGAGATACACGGTAAAATAAGGTGCGCTAAACCATCAAGTGTAAAGAAGCCTGATTCCCATCCCAGCACATTGGCCGTTTCGCCCCGACCGTAAGAAGGCAACCATCCCAGTTCAATTGAGAAGATATACATCAACATGATTGCAGTCAGAAAGACCGGAATCGAGATACCAATACTACTGGCCGCCATAATGACCTTGGAAAAAAAGCTTTTCGGATGGATCGCTGAATAAACACCAAGAGGAATAGACAGGCAAATAATAATTGCCGCGGCACCGAATACCAGTTCCAGCGTTGCGACGAGTTTTTCCAGAATGACATCCAGTGCAGGACGCTTAAAGAAATACGACGTCCCGAGATCACCGTGCGATGCAGCTTTGATAAATCGGACATATTTCACCATAAATGGATCATTGAGCCCCATTTCATCACGAAGTTCCTGGCGTTGTGCCTCTGACACGGACTGACCCACCAGCTCACGCAGTGGATCACCTAAATTATCCTGAATGGCAAAAGCGACTAAGCTGATGACAAACATAACGACAAACGCCTGAACCAGACGTTTGATCAGGAAAGAGAACATATCTTGCCCCTTGGCTATCTGTGACCTCGTTACAAGCCAAATGACTTTAACGAGAGTTCAGTCTGAAAAAGGTGCTTATCCGACTGAATGAAATAAGCACCGTAATAACAGGAAATAAATACAAGCCAGTATGCCTCATTGTTATTAGGCATACTGGCTCAGCAGAGATTGTTACTCTTTGACAACTAAATCACCCAAGTAAGGGTAATTCATTGCGTTCACAACCGGTTTGATATCCACATTAGATTTGGCTCCCCAAGCAAGGTTTTGCCAGTGTAGCGGTACGAATGCAGCATCTTGATAGAGCTTTGCCTCAACCTCTTTCAGCATGGTTGCGCGTTTCGCTGAATCGGTTTCAACGTTAGAGGCTTCGACCAGACGATCCACTTCTGGGTTAGAGTAGTAACCGCAGTTGTACTGACCTTTACCGGTTTCAGCATTGCGCGTCATGGTCAGGTATTCTGTAAAGTTACCAGAATCTTGTGTATCTGAGGCCCAGCCGATCATCAGCATATCCGCAGCACATTTATCAAACTCAGGCCAGAATTGTGCTTTTGGCATGGTTTTCAGATCGACCTTGATACCGATTTTAGACAGCATTGAAGCTACAGCCTGAGCAATTTTTGCATCATTCACGTAGCGGTTATTCGGTGCAATCATCGTGATGTTAAAGCCTTTTTCATAGCCGGCATCTTTCATCAGTGCTTTGGCTTTTTTCAGGTCGTAACGTGGTTTCAGATCTGAGTTATACCCCAAATAGCCGATTGGGCTCTGTTGCGCTGCAGCTGTTGCAAAACCTTTCATGATCTTTTTCACAATACCGGTATTGTTAACCGCATAAATCACCGCTTCACGTACCCGCTTATCTTTAAAGGCTGGCTGGCTTTTCTGATTCATCTGAAATGTGATAATCCGTTCACCGGGAATGGTGACCAAATCGATGTCTTTTGCTTCATCAATCCGCTCCAGATCATTCGGAGCAACTGGGGCAATCATATCCACATCCCCGGAAAGCAATGCTGCAACACGTGTTGCATCTTCTTTGATCGGTACCCATGTGAGGTGATCAACGTTGCCTTTTGAATCTTTATCCCAATAGTCTTTGAACCGCTCAAACTCAACTTTTACGCCTTGCTCACGGTAGGTGACAACAAATGGCCCGGTACCGGATTCATGCGTTGATGCAAAAGAATTACCATGCTTGATGATTTCTGACTTATCTTTACCGTCTTCAGTTTTACCTGAATAAAACTTACTATCCATGGCAAAAATATAAGTCGCATTTTGCAGAATAAGTGGGTATGGGCCAGTGGTCACCAGATCAACGGTATAATCATCAACTTTGACAGCTTTCTCAATTGAAGCAAAGATCCCTTTATAATCGTCTGAAGATTTCAGACGGTTGAATGTCCAGATCACATCATCTGCAGAGAAGGGGTTGCCAGTGTGGAATTTGACGCCGTGACGCAAATGGAAGCGCATGGTGGTGTCATTAATACGTTCCCAACTTGTCGCCAGACGAGGTTCAAACTCTTTAGACTGGGTATAGCGAACAAGGGGATCGAACGCCATATGAGACAGTTGTAAGGTTGCTTCAGACAACTGTTCCTGTGGGTCCATAGAAACCGGGTCAGCTGCATAAGCAATCGTAATATCCGCAGCAGCAGCTGAGAAACTCAGTCCGACAGCCATCAATGCGACAGCCAGTTTAGTTTTTATCATTTTCATTGCATAACTCCTTATGCGGGAAGTTCATCCCTTCGTGTGTTTGCTTTTGTCTTTTGGGGTTGAGATCAACGCAGCGCCGCAACATCTTCTTTCAGCCCTGTAAATTCCGGCATCAGAGAGATTAACTGGCGGCTATATTCATGTTGCGGTGCAGAAAACAACGCTTCTGTCGGTGCAACTTCGAGTAATGTTCCCATCTTCATCACACCAACCCGATCACACATTTGGCGGATCACCGGTAAATCATGGCTGATAAAGAGCATGGTTAAGTTCAATTCTGCTTGTAAATCTTTTAACAAATTCAGGATTTGCGCCTGAACCGAAACATCCAGCGCGGATGTCGGTTCATCACAAATCAATAACCGAGGGCGCGTTGCCAAAGCACGCGCGATCGAAATACGCTGGCGCTGTCCACCGGAGAACTCATGTGGATACTTGACCCCAGCCATCCGTCCAAGACCAACGTGATCCAACAAGTCATAGACAATCTGTCGCGTTTCAGATTCGTTTTTCGTCAAATGGTGAAAACGTATCGGTTCGGCAATAATATCAAAGACCTTCATACGAGGGTTCATTGAAGTATAAGGGTTTTGAAACACCATCTGCATCTGACGACGCAGCGGACGACGTGCTTTTTCTGAAGTGAGTGCAGTGAGGTCGATCCCCTCAAAAGTAATCTTCCCGGAATTCGGCACATACAAACCGGCAATAATTCGCGCAATGGTTGACTTCCCGGAACCAGACTCACCGACCAAACCAAAGGTTTCGCCTTCCATCACCTCAAAACTCACATGGTTTGAAGCCTGAACATACTCACGCCGACTTTCAAAAAACGAATCTTTGGTCACAAAACGCAAGTTAACATTTTCGACCCGTAATAAGGCACCGGAGTAGTCACGCTGATCCTGCCGTTGTCCGAGCCAGTGGTTCTTAATATCCAGCGGTTTCATCTCGCTGGCCTCTTCGATATAACTGACCAGAGGAAAACGCTCAAGCTTGACATCCGAACGGGGGACTGCCGAAATCAGGCTCTTGGTATAAGGATGCTGCGGTGCTCCCAAAACTTGTGCTGTCGGCCCAAATTCAACGAGATCACCACGGTACATCACCGCAACCTGATCGGTCACATTCGATACCACGCCCATATCATGGGTGACCAACATACAACCCACTTGATTCTGAACACATAAGTCGCGAATCAGATTCAAGATTTGGTCCTGAATCGAAACATCCAGCGCAGTGGTCGGTTCATCCGCGATAATCAAATCAGGTTCACCGGCTAAGGCGATGGCAATGACGACTCGCTGACGCATTCCACCGGAAAATTGATGCGGATATTGTTTTAAGCGGTTCTCAGGTTGTGGGATACCAACTTGCTGCATGAGTGAAAGCGCACGCTGATAGGCTTCTTCATCCGTCACTTTCATGTTGGCATGAATCGTTTCTTTCAGTTGCTGCTCAACCGTAAAGAGCGGATTCAACGATGTCATCGGATCCTGAAAAATAAATCCAATTTTCGATCCCCGCACACGTCTCATCTGCTCCGGTGACAGTCCCGAAATCTTTTCACCGTTTAAATAGACGTCACCACCGGCGATAACACCCGGCGGGCTGAGCAGATCAATCACCGCATTACCGACAGTTGACTTCCCCGCTCCAGACTCGCCAACCACACCGACGATTTCTCCGCGCTCGATCTGAAAAGAAAGGGATTTCACTGCGGCATGAACCCCATGCCGTGACGGATATTCGATTTGAAGATTTTTAACTTCTAAAAGAGACATGACAAATATGACCTCTGACTCGCAGCGAATGCCGAGCCTAAAGAGTTGAATCCTTTCACATCAGCATATTCTGCTGATTCCTCACAAAGCTTATCATTGTGCAAAAATTTCAAAAAAAAGCAATAAACATAGTATATAAATTCACTATACTCGGATAATTCGCGATAAAAATCGAATAAAAATGCTTTTTTTGTGCATTTTTCTTATATTAGAGGATAGAAAAATACCACATGAAAATGTAATCGTCATCAGTTTAAAATATAAATTAAAACTAATAATCTGGAATAAAAATCCAAATCAAATTTCAAATACATCTCAAGAAGACCACATAAAAAAATGCTGAAAAACACCAGATAGATGTTGTGAGTATCCAGAGTAAAACATACATACAATATATTAGACCAAAATAATCACTCACGCTGGTTGTTAACACTGTCATCATATTAACTAAATTTTTACATTCGATGTCCTAACAACCTAGTCAATTATACTAGGCTGACTATTGACAGTATCAATAATAGTATGAAACTGAATCTATTCAAAAATCGATGCGAAATAAAATTGCACTATTTTTTACGTTCATAAATCGATGCGCCACCAAACTGCGCGATGGCCGAATAGGAATAGGCGACAGAAAGAGGCTGGTCGGCGCACGAGAAATATCACAGAGACAAAAAAGCCCCGGCATCTGCCGAGGCTCTGAAAGTGGTCGGTGAAGAGGGATTCGAACCCCAAAACCATCCTCTGGTCCGCTTATACTTAAAAGAATCGATGCGCCACCAAACTGCGCGATGGCCGAATAGGAATAGGATGCAGAAAGAGGCTGGTCAGCACACGAGAAATATCGCAGATACAAAAAAGCCCCGGCATCTGCCGAGGCTCTGAAAGTGGTCGGTGAAGAGGGATTCGAACCCCCGACCCTCTGGTCCCAAACCAGATGCGCTACCAAACTGCGCTATTCACCGAGAATAAATGGGGTGGCTAACGAGACTCGAACTCGCGACAACCGGAATCACAATCCGGGGCTCTACCAACTGAGCTATAGCCACCACTGAAAAAGTGGTCGGTGAAGAGGGATTCGAACCCCCGACCCTCTGGTCCCAAACCAGATGCGCTACCAAACTGCGCTATTCACCGATACATTTATTGTTTGATATTGTCTATCACTGCCGACAGCATAAGATATATGCTCAAGGCAAACAGTCCGTTTGTCTCTCTGAAAAACAGCCCAAATGGGGAAGTGCTCTCAGGAAATGGGGTGGCTAACGAGACTCGAACTCGCGACAACCGGAATCACAATCCGGGGCTCTACCAACTGAGCTATAGCCACCATACGTCTGTTGCCGATCATTCCTCCGCAAATGGCGCGCCCGAAAGGATTCGAACCTTCGACCTTTGGCTCCGGAGGCCAACGCTCTATCCAGCTGAGCTACGGGCGCATCATGCCCTATCGGCGGAGGGGAATGATACGGATATCATGGTTTGTCGTCTAGTGTTTTTTCAACTTTTTTTCTCGTTTGACGCCTTTTTCGTCAGTCCTCACTGAAAAAAGCATCTCTTCGAGAATCAGACAGTTGGACGCTGCCGAAAAAGCATTGCACCGTACCGTGTCCTATCGTTGCTTTTCCCGCTTAATTCGTCAAGAATCCTTTTTAAACATGGCTCGCAAATTAGCAATATGAGCCTGCCCTTTTTCCATTCGTTCCTGTGGTGAAAGCTCTTTTTTCTTCTGTTCCCAAGTCACATCATCATAAGGTAATTCATCCAAAAAACGACTGTGCGTTGGGCGGATGAGCTCCCCATATTGGCGCCTTTCTTTACACACAATAAAGGTCATCTCTTTCTGAGCCCGGGTAATACCGACATACATCAGGCGCCGCTCTTCTTCGATGTTATCTTCATCAATGCTGGTTTGATGAGGCAAAATACCTTCTTCAGTGCCGATCAGATAAACATACGGAAATTCCAATCCTTTGGATGCGTGTAAGGTCATCAGTTGGACTGCATCACTGTCATCATTTTCTTCGCCGCGCTCCATCATGTCACGCAAAGTCAGGCGCTGAACCACCTCTTTGAGCGATTTTTCTTCCTGATCGGGGTTGTTCCCCTCTAAATCAGCGACAATCCATGAATAGAGGTCAGAAACGTTCTTCATTCTCATTTCAGCCGCTTTGGGGCTTGATGAGGTTTCGTACAGCCAGTCTTCATAATGAATATCGCGTACCAGTGAGCGTGCAACGTCAACGGTATCGCCTCTTTCTGCCTGATCCGATAACCGCACCAGCCATTGGGTAAAACGCCTTAAATTTTCCAGCCCTTTACCGGTCAGATGTTGCTCTAACCCAATTTCAAAACTGGCTTCAAACAGGCTTTTACCACGCATGTTGGCATAACTCCCCAGTTTCTCTAACGTCACCGGGCCAATCTCACGACGCGGTGTATTAACAATGCGCAAAAAAGCATTGTCATCATCAGGATTCACCAACACCCGCAGATACGCCATGATGTCTTTGATCTCAGCTCGTGCAAAGAAAGAGGTCCCCCCTGAGATTTTGTAAGGAACTCGGTTCTGCATCAGACTTTTTTCAATCAAACGGGATTGATGATTGCCCCGGTATAAAATGGCATAGTCACGATACGCTGCATGATTGATAAATTTGTGGGCAATAATTTCACCGGTGACACGTTCTGCTTCATGCTCATCATTATTGGCCATAATGACTTTCAGTTTTTCGCCGTCAGGGAGTTCAGAAAAGAGTTTCTTGTCGTATACGTGCGCATTATTGGCAATCAAAATATTGGCCGAATGCAAAATCCGGTTGGTCGAACGATAATTCTGCTCCAGCTTAATCAGCCGTAAATTCGGATAGTCTTCTCCCAACAACACCAGATTTTGTGGTTTGGCACCTCGCCATGAATAAATCGATTGGTCATCATCCCCTACAACCGTAAACCGGCCTCGCTCTCCCACCAGCAGCTTAACCAACTCATACTGACTGGTATTGGTATCCTGATATTCATCCACCAGCAGATAACGGATTCTTGACTGCCAGTGCTGCCTGACTTGCTCATTGTTTTTCAGTAATCCGACCGGCATCAGAATCAAGTCATCAAAATCCAGTGCATTGTAGGCCTTCATCTGGTTCTGATACAGCTCATAACAAAACGCAAATAGCTGTTCCTGTTCACCTCTGGCACTCGCCTTAGCCTGCGCCGGAGATAGCATGTCATTTTTCCAGTTGGAGATGGTGCTGAGCAACTGACGCAATAGATCCTTATCCCCATCGATCTGTGTTTCCGTCAACGCCTTGAGGAGAGCCAACTGGTCCTGATCATCAAACAAAGAAAAACCGGCCTTCAGACCGAGTGCTTTATATTCCCGGCGAATGATATTTAAGCCAAGCGTATGAAAAGTTGAAACCATCAGGCCACGGGATTCTTTTTTCCCTAGCGTTTGAGCGACCCGTTCTTTCATTTCTCTGGCCGCTTTATTGGTAAACGTCACCGCAGCAATATTGCGCGCTTTATAGCCACACTGTTGAACTAAATAGGCAATTTTATTGGTTATCACTCTGGTCTTACCTGATCCGGCACCGGCAAGCACCAAACACGGACCGGATATATATTTGACGGCTTCATCTTGTCTTGGATTTAACTTCATCCGTTATCTCATCTGCTCTGAACTTGATGACTGGTTTACGAGGACATTCACGCGCCCTCATGATAATGCCCGGCTGATAAATTTACCACTCGTGTTAATATGCGATTTTTTACATAATTTACTGCACAAGTGTGTTGCATATATGGCTACTCTGTAAGCTATAATGGCAGCCTAATTCATGCTTCAATACCAAAAAGTTAGCAATCAAGCGAACCAATTATTCTGATAGTTCATTCAGCTTTATCAGAAATTCACCTTATTGCATAAACTAGAGAAACAAACTTGTTGAGGCTAGTTCATCATTAAACTTGGAGTTTAACATCGAATGAAAAAGCGGACATTACTATGGACACTCTCGATGCTGCTGATTGTCATTGTGCTGTTAGGTAGTGTTATCGGAATAAATTTGTTCAAGCAAAAAGCGATGAATGACTATTTTGCCAACATGCCCGAACCCTCATTTCCGATTACAGTTTCTCAGATTAAAGTGCAAGATTGGACACCTGTTATTGAAGCGATCGGTTTTATTGAACCGAAACAGGGTGTGACACTCACCACTGAAACCAGTGGTGTGATTAAAGATATCACATTCGAATCAGGCGCTTCCGTCGAAAAAGGACAAATGCTGATGACGCTTGATTCAGCTGTTGAAAAAGCGAACTTAAAAAGTGCGCAAGTCCGTTTACCTGCGGCAAAAGCAAAATATGAGCGCTACAGAGGCCTGTATGCAAAAGGGTCTTTGTCTCAAGAATCTTTCGATGAAGCTGAAGCAACTTATTTCTCTCTGTCTGCCGATATCGAAAGTTTGAAAGCGACCATTGCCCGACGTGAAATTACGGCACCTTTCTCCGGTTCGGTGGGTATCCGCAATATCTATATCGGCCAATACTTGAATATCGGATCCAATATCGTCCGTCTGGAAGATACTTCAGTGATGCGTCTGCACTTCACGATACCGCAGACCGACCTATCTAAAATTTCAGTGGGTCAGGCCGTTAACATTGCTGTCGATGCTTATCCGGATGACTCGTTTAAAGGGACAATTAAAGCCATTGAGCCTGCGGTCAATGCCCAAAGTGGATTAGTTCAGGTAGAAGCCAATATCCCGAATAGCGACGGCAAGCTACGCAGCGGAATGTTTGCCAAAGCAAATATCCTACTACCAGTGCAAAAAGACCAGGTGATTATTCCTCAGGTGGCCATTGCCTACACGCTCTATGGTGACAGTGTTTACGTTGTGACCGAGAAAGATGGTGAAAAGCGTGTTAAGCAACATGTCATTCAGGTGGGAGAGCGCAAAAAAGATGTAGCTCACATATTAAGTGGTGTGAAAGACGGAGATATTATTGTCACTTCCGGTCAGGTCCGCTTAAGTAATGGCGCAAAAGTTCATGTGGTGGAAAGTGATACACTGACACCATCATCTGAAGTTCCCATGCTTTAACCGGAGGTTTCATGCGTTTTACTGATATTTTCATCAAACGTCCGGTTCTCGCTATCTCACTGAGTCTGCTGATTGCCTTGCTTGGATTACAAGCCGTATTCAAGTTGCAAGTCAGACAGTATCCAGAGATGACGAACACCGTGATCACCGTGACGACTGGCTACTATGGTGCCAGCTCGGATCTGATTCAGGGATTCATCACCCAACCCTTAGAGCAGGCCATTGCTCAAGCCGATAATATCGACTACATGACCTCTGAATCCTCAATGGGCGGTTCAATAATTACGATCAAAATGAAGCTCAATACCGATCCGAATGCGGCATTGGCTGATATTCTGGCAAAAACCAACTCGGTGCGTTCACAACTGCCAAAAGAAGCTGAAGACTCGAGTGTGACGATGTCAACCGGTTCAACGACTGCGGTACTCTATATCGGCTTTTCCAGTGATGAACTGAATTCCAGTCAAATCAACGACTATCTTGAGCGCGTGGTCAATCCACAGTTATTCTCAGTCAGTGGTGTGTCGAAGGTTGATCTCTATGGTGGGATCAAATATGGCCTGCGTATTTGGTTAGATCCCAATAAAATGGCCGCACTGAAACTGTCTGCATCGCAAATCATGAGTGTTCTGGGCGCGAATAACTATCAATCCGCGACGGGGCAATCGACAGGGGAGTTTGTCCTTTATAATGGTGATGCCGATACACAGGTTTCTACGACCACAGAGTTAGAACGGCTGGTCATCAAGTCGAATGGTGGTCAAATTATCCGCTTGGGAGACATTGCCAAAGTCTCGCTGGCAAAAAGCCATGATGCCTATCGGGCAACCGCAAACGGAAAAGAAGCCATTGTTGCCGCGATTAATGCTGCCCCCAGCGCCAACCCGATTGATATTGCACGTGATGTCAGAGCGATTATGCCGCGCATCGAAAAGAATATGCCGAGCAATATCAAGATGACGCTACTCTACGACTCGACAGAAGCAATCAACGAGTCGATTGACGAGGTTATCAAAACCATCGGAGAAGCCATTCTAATCGTCTTGGTGGTAATTACCCTTTTCCTCGGTTCTTTCCGCGCTGTCGTGATTCCAATCATCACGATACCTCTGTCTCTGATAGGGGTTTCTCTGGTGATGCAGGCTTTCGGGTTTTCTTGGAACTTAATGACGCTGCTTGCCATGGTACTTGCAATCGGCTTGGTTGTTGATGATGCGATCGTTGTTCTTGAAAACGTTGACCGTCACATTAAGCTGGGTGAGACACCGTTTAGAGCTGCGATTATCGGAACCCGAGAAATTGCATTACCGGTCATTGCCATGACGCTCACTCTGGCAGCGGTATACGCACCAATCGCACTGACACAAGGGATTACAGGCTCCCTCTTTAAAGAGTTTGCATTATCTCTGGCAGGTTCGGTAATCGTTTCAGGGATTATCGCACTGACGCTTTCACCGATGATGTGTTCAAAGATGCTTGTCGCACACGACACCCCCAGCGGATTTGAAAGTCGGGTTCACTCAGTCTTGGAGCGTATCACCAATCGCTACGAGAAGATGCTATCTGCTGTCATGATGCACCGCCCCGTTGTGATTGCTTTTGCCTTAATCATTCTTGCCAGCCTTCCGGTGCTGTTCAAATTTATTCCGACCGAACTGGCTCCGGCTGAAGATAAAGGGGTGGTGATGTTTATTGCCAATGGCCAGTCAAACGCTAACCTTGACTACATACAGAGAACCATGGAGCACGTCAATGATATTTTGATGAAGCAACCTGAAGTTAACTTAAATCTGGAATTTACTGGTGTGCCGAAATCAAACCAGTCTCTGGGTTTCTCGGTCATGGTGCCTTGGAGTCAGCGGGAAGCGAGTCAGTCTGAAATACAAAAACGACTACAAGGACTTCTTAAAGAAGTTCCGAGCATGTCTGTTTCGGCTTTCGAGATGCCAGAACTGCCGGGTGCCGGTTCAGGTCTACCGATTCAGTTAGTTCTGAAAACACCAAACAGCTTCGAAAACCTGTTTACTCTGGCTTCAGACATTCTGAGCAAAGTTCAACAGAGCCCCTTGTTTGTCTACTCAACACTGGATCTGAACTTCGATTCTGCAACGATGAAGATCAGCATTGATAAAGACAAAGCGGGTGCTTATGGAGTGACAATGCAGGATATTGGGACGACACTGGCAACGATGATGGCTGACGGGTATGTCAATCGCGTTGATCTCTATGGACGTTCCTATGAAGTCATTCCGCAAGTCGAGCGTAAGTATCGACTCAACCCTGAGTCGATGAACAATTACTATGTACTGGCCGCAAATGGAGATGCAATTCCCTTACGTAGTCTGATTAAGATTGATGTGGTTTCAGAACCTCGGGCATTACCTCACTTTGACCAGCTGAACTCAGCAACCATCAGTGCCGTACCAACCCCCGGAGTGACCATGGGAAGCGCACTTGAGTGGTTGAATCATGAAGTCGATAAGACGCTACCGACCGGATACACCCGCGACTACATGGGTGAATCTCGTCAGTTTATTACCGAAGGGAGCACACTCTATACGACCTTTGCTCTCGCTTTGGCGATTATCTTCTTGGTTCTGGCTATTCAGTTTGAATCCGTCAGAGATCCAATCGTCATCATGGTATCTGTACCACTCGCGATTTGTGGGGCTTTGGTCGCATTGGCATGGGGTGGATTCTTTGGTTTCACTTCTCTCAATATTTATTCTCAGGTCGGGTTGATTACGTTGATTGGTTTGATAACCAAGCATGGCATCTTGATTTGTGAGGTTGCCAAAGAGGTACAATTGAAATTCAATAAAGATCGGATTGAAGCCGTCATGGAAGCAGCTAAGATTCGTCTGCGTCCAATCCTGATGACAACAGCCGCAATGATTGCCGGTCTGATTCCATTAATGTATGCCACCGGTGCCGGTGCCAAACAGCGATTCAGTATCGGTATTGTGATTGTTGCTGGTCTTGCGATCGGAACATTGTTTACGCTGTTTGTACTTCCTGTCATCTACAGTTACTTGGCAGAGAAACACAAACCACTACCGGTTTTTGTGGAAGACGATGAAGAAAAGCAATCAACCAATGAAGCACCAACCCATACGGCTTCATAGACGTAAGGTGTGTTTGATATTCGGATAAGTGAAAGGCCACAGTTTGTGGCCTTTTTTGTCGACTTTCATAACGACTTTCTTGCCTGAATTACATAGAATAACAGGTAACAGAAGAGGAGTTTTACCCTATATGTTTGATCCCAAAAAGCTAGAGCAAGTCGCAAAACAGATTCATGATGCCATGCCGCAACCAGTCAAAGACCTTGGTGCTGATGTTGAACAAAAAGTTCGTCAGGTCATTCAGGGTCAATTGAATAAGCTGGATGTTGTCAGTCGTGAAGAATTTGATGTTCAGACACAAGTGTTACTTCGTACCCGTGAAAAGTTGACGCAACTGGAAGCAAAGGTTACTGAGTTGGAAGATAAATTGTCCAAGCAAGATCAATAACTGAAGTGAGAGCCGCTTGTCATGTCCTGCAAGCTTGATGACGACATCTCATGTCATTCAAAAGCAAAAGGCCTGAATCGAATGATTCAGGCCTTTTTATAACATAACCAGTTCAGTGATCGTCACCTAAAGTAGTGACAACAGCATCCGATTAACCACCAACGGCAATACGCTTCATGTCTTTCATATAACCACGCAACTCTTCACCGATATACTCGACCGGATGATTACGAATTACGCTGTTCACCTCAATCAGATAAGCGTTATCAACCTGATTAGACGTTTCGCCTAAGCCTTTACCAATCACATCCGTACTCACTGAAGGCATGAATTTTTCACGGAGTAGCGGAGTCGCAACATTGGCAAACAGGTAGTTTCCGTATTCTGCTGTATCAGAGATAACAACATTCATTTCATACAGACGCTTGCGAGCAATGGTATTGGCAATCAGTGGTAGCTCATGTAGAGACTCGTAATAAGCTGACTCATCAATGATCCCGGAAGCAGTCATCGCTTCAAATGCCAGCTCAACCCCAGCACGAACCATCGCGATCATCAGGATGCCGTGGTCAAAATATTCTTGCTCAGTGATTTTCACATCTGATTCAGGGTAGTTCTCAAATGCCGTTTCACCTGTTTCTTTACGCCAGTTCAGCAGATTTGCGTCATCATTTGCCCAGTCAGCCATCATCGTGCTAGAAAATTCACCGACAATGATGTCGTCCATATGTTTGTTATACAGAGGACGCAGTAAGTCTTTAAGATCTTCAGACAACTCAAATGCTTTGATTTTCGCAGGATTCGATAGACGATCCATCATATGCGTGATGCCACCGAACTTCAGGGCTTCCGTAATAGTTTCCCAACCGTATTGCAGCAGTTTTCCTGCGTAGCCGGCATCGATACCTTCGGCAACCATTTTTTCATAGCACACGATAGAGCCGGCTTGCAACATGCCGCACAGAATCGTTTGTTCACCCATCAGGTCTGATTTGACTTCAGCAACAAAAGAAGACTCCAGACAGCCCGCACGATGTCCACCAGTTGCAGCGGCCCATGCTTTCGCGATTTCCAGACCATCTCCTTGTGGATCATTTTCTGGGTGTACAGCAATAAGTGTCGGTACACCGAAACCACGCTTATACTCTTCACGAACTTCAGTTCCCGGGCACTTCGGTGCAACCATAACAACCGTCAAATCTTTACGGATTTGCATCCCTTCCTCAACGATATTGAAACCATGTGAATAGCCCAACGCTGCACCTTCTTTCATGAGAGGCATAATGGTTTCAACAACATTGGTATGCTGTTTATCAGGCGTCAAGTTAACCACCAGATCCGCTTGAGGAATCAGTTGCTCGTAGCTACCCACTTCAAAACCATTGTCTTTCGCATTCTTATAGGATTGACGTTGCTCATCGATCGCCGCCTGACGTAATGCATAGGCAACATCCAGACCAGAATCACGCATGTTCAGGCCTTGGTTTAAACCTTGTGCACCACAGCCAACGATCACAACTTTCTTACCTTTGAGGTAATCTGCTTCATTGGCAAATTCTTCACGGTCCATAAAACGGCAACGGCCAAGTTGATCCAGTTGCTGACGTAAGTTCAGTGTATTGAAATAGTTAGCCATGTAGGGGCTCCTTCGTTATTGATCCATCATGTCGGTAGCAGGCACCGAATATCCACATATTAAATCAGACATTCTGTTGCCGAAAGTGATATATTCACAACTAAGTATTGCAAAAAATGCAACACATTAGACAACAATATGAATATCAGAATATTAGAACTTTTTGTCCATCTCTGTGACAGTAAAAACTTTAGTAAAACTGCAGCGGCAATGCACATGAGTCCATCCGCATTAAGCCGTCAAATTCAAAAGTTTGAAGATGAAATCGGACAACACCTCTTTATCCGCGATAACCGCCGAGTAGAAGTGACGTCAACAGGCCTTCGACTTCTGCCGATCGCCTTGAAAATCATCAGTGAGTGGCAGCAGTTTCAGGCGGAACTGCATGAGAGTAACCAAACGCTGAAAGGTGAAATCCGCCTGTTTTGTTCGGTAACGGCTAGCTATAGCCACCTTCCGGAACTACTGGCTGATTTTCGCTCTCAACACCCGTTTATTGAATTCAAACTATTAACGGGTGATCCTGCTCAGGCAATCGACAAGGTCCTGAACAACGAAGCCGATCTAGCCATCTCAGCTTTGCCTGAACAACTGCCTAACCGCATTGTATTTGAATCGATCAGTGAGATACCGCTGTCAGTCATTGCCCCTGTCGGTGTCAGCAGCTTCGAGCAGGCTCTTCGTGCCGACCCGATTGACTGGTCAACGATTCCATTCATCGTCCCGGAATCAGGGACGGCAAGAGAAAGGGCCAATACTTGGTTTAAGGAAATGGGAATCAAACCCAATATCTATGCTCAAAGTGCCGGTCACGAAGCAATAGTGAGTATGGTTGCGCTCGGATACGGAATCGGGATTGCACCTGATGTTGTCATCAATAACAGCCCAGCCCGAGAAAAGGTGCAGCGCTTGCCGGAGAGTCAGTTGATACCACCGTTCCAATTGGGGGTCTGCTGCCGTCAGTCCCAATTAGAGCAACCGCTGGTAAAAGCCTTATGGCAGGTTGTCACAGCCAAAAGAAGTATTGTGACTTAATTCAGAACCGTTGGTTAGGCTGTAAAATAGTCGAGGCCAAGACATAGGGTAGGATATTGTGAATCCGCAAAAGATACTGACACCGTGTTTTTATACCTATATATTTACAAAATATTCTTCATAGTAAATATTCAATTCACCTTCTTATATATATCTCGTTAAAACACCATCGATTTAATGAATTTCAGAGCATAAAAATCCATATGAATTCAAGTTAATATTTTATTACATGACGTCCTTAAGAAAATATTGATCATTAAGATAATAAATATACAACACCATTCATTTAATAAATAGCTTAAACATTGCTCTGATGATTTCAGTCTCAAAGTGCTAAAGTATATTTTTCGGCACAATTCTCCGTAGTTTCACCCCAATCTGCTTCGATAAACGAACCTTTCCATCAGGGTTAAAATCTTTAGTCACTTGCCATGCATTCTCTGCTTCCATTTCTTTTAACATAGAAGCTTGCACATCTCTTGTAATATCAGGAGAGTAAATAATCGTCATACTTTCAGTATTCAAATTTGCACTGCGAGGATCAAAATTATAAGTCCCAATCACGGTAATATTATCATCAATTGTCATTGTCTTAGCATGGAGGCCAAATATCGGTATAGATGGTAATCGTTTATACATATGCTCCGACATCACCCTTTGCCTAATTTTAGCATCAGGTCTGAACTCATAAACTTCTATACCAGTATCCAGTAGTGCCTCTCTATTTCTTTGATAACCACTAAAAGCCTCCAGATTATCATTGGATGCCAGACTATTGGTGAGAATTTTTATTTTGACCCCTTTATTAATCAATTGACGTAGAAAAGCCCTGTCTCTTTTGGTCGTGATCAAATATGGTGTTTGAATCACGATGCTATCCCTCGCTTTTTCCGCAAGTTCAACCAACTTATCTTTGGTAATACTCCCACCACCGAGAAAGTGCTTCCGATCATTCTTGCCGGGAATATCAGCAATATATTCAACATGATCGATAAATAAAAATTTACCTTTATCCATAAGGTGATTAAAGGTCTCTGGTACTTCTTCGATCTCTTTTCTAATCTCTGGGTTAAAATTCTCAGGATTACACGCATAAGAATGTAACCGAGAAAAATTTGGGTTCTCCGGATATGGTTGACTCCCCATCAGATCTTCGACGGAAACACTGAGCTTACTTTGCCAATACTGTTCAAAAGATGCCTGTACTGAATGGACGGCTTTACCTGCGAGAAAAACATCTCTGTCCCTGAAATTATAGTCATGATCGAACCCAAAATATTCATCGGCAATATTGCGTCCACCGGTAATTGCGATTTGTTGATCAACCAGAAATACCTTGTTATGCATTCTCTGATTAAGACCATGGAAATCAGTCACAAGCGATGTAAGCTTTTGGAGAATATTCTTGCCGACATTCGCATTCGGATTATAAATTTTAATCTCGATATTCTTGTGGGCAGCCAGCATTAAAAGCTCATCTCCCCGAGCTTCCAGCATAATATCATCAACCAACACTCGAACTTTGACACCGCGCTCAGCAGCACGCACCAAATAATCGGTAGCAATCAGACCAACATTATCGATTGAAAATATAAAATATTGTACATCAATAGATTTTTCCGCACGTTCAGACAGCCATGCGCGGGACATCATCGCTTCCGTCCCTTGTTCCAACACATAGACTCCGGTCTTATGCTGCATTTCTGATGCAAAAGGTGCAGTAAACTGAGATAAGGTTTGAGTTGGACGATTCAGCGGTACAGCACAATAGTCATGATCGGATAATGGCACACTGTCTGGTGCAGACGAGCAACCAACAATAAAGAGAAAGATAGAATATAAAACAGTATTGATGCTGATTCTTTTTAACATAAATAAGTACGATAAGAAAATATGCTGGCAACGGAGTTGAATAACATACTCGATTGGTCACACAATGTCACTGCTACGCTTAGCGTGAAGCATAATACCGCCAAATCGATCTCATAATAGATTTTTTATTAAGATGAATATATCGAAGATATAGCCGCACAAAACTTTGAATAATCTGATATGCGAAGAGAGGGTTGAATAGGTGGAAAAGTTTAACTGATATGAATCAGTGATTTTTGGACATAAAAAAAGAGCTGTTGATAACAACAGCTCTTTTTAAAAAGTGGCGGAGAGATAGGGATTTGAACCCTAGGTACGCTATTAACGTACGCCGGTTTTCAAGACCGGTGCTTTCAACCACTCAGCCATCTCTCCACAAATTTTGTGACTAAAAACAGATCTAATTATTCTATTTTTAGCTAAATT
>NZ_JCARSY010000039.1:0-31268 GCF_059641415.1 Vibrio rubrogenes | reverse complement strand
GTTCTACTGCTTGTTTTTTATGCATAATTTAATCTTTCCATATCGGAAATTAACGCTTTAACAGCACAAATATCCATTCGCTATATTTGGCACATTATGGCCAGTGTAGACCACTGATATTTTAATAAAACAACCAGAATACCAGTATTGATTGTCTCTCTAAAGTCTTCATCGCACCATCCGCAGGCAATCCGCGTTGTCGGGATGGCTTTTATGAGCAGTCCCTTGCTCAGAAAAGCCTCAAAAATCGTCTTGATTTTTGCCCTTGCCTGAGGTTAAAACTGCCTCTCTAGATTTAATCTTCCCGCAGATATTCCTCTTCTGAAACGGTAATCAAATTATGCAAAAAAGTCAGCACATGTCAGAGTTCGCAGTAATTGGTGCTAGGGTCGGTACATGAGCCCTGAAGGATCATAGTAGTTGCCCCCACTAAAACGGACAGTTTAACTCGCCACTTTAAGAGCTCGATACTCTCTTGGTGACATCATTTTCAATCGAACTCGAACGTTCTCGTTAATTGACCACTACACTCCACATGGCTCGTTCCGCTGCATAAAAATTACTAAAATTGTCCTTATCCGGGAATATATCACCTATAATGAATAGGTATACCTTCACATAACCGTACGTCGCATGATACTTGCGACAAAAATTCGTGGCAATTAAGGGGAACTGTAAAACTTTTGATATAACAGCAAGAAGTCATACTGGCTCTTAATTGCTAGTTATATTAGAAGTTTAAGTTGGGTTCCCTACTATTCTAAGGCGACACTTAGTAACTAACCGTAAACTACGCACAATTTACTCTAGTTGATTAAGCGCTTCCTACCTCATTTAATTTTACATAGGTCTAATTCCTTGCCTATAGTCTAGTCGGAGGGCATTCTCATGCTCCCAAGTAACAATTCTTCAGGAAATCCCTGGGGCGGAGGAAAACAAGATCCTCCACATTTAAATAATATTCTTCATCACTTCAAGAAAATGCTTATAGGTCGCGGGCCTTCAAGGTTTTTTACTCCATTTATTATTTTATTTTTAGCCCTCATTTTATGGTCAGCATTTTATACCGTTCCAAGTGATTCTGTCGCTGTCATACAACGCTTTGGCAAATATGTACATAAAGTTCCTGCGGGGCTTCACGTCAAGATGCCACTTGGTATTGATACGATAAAAATAGTGCCGGTTAAACGACAACTAAAACAAGAGTTTGGTTTTACGACGCCAGGGGCTAATGACCCTCATCAAAGTCCAAGAGTTAACGATCGTCGTCAAGAGACACAAATGGTCACTGGCGATTTAAATGCCGCTCTTGTGGAGTGGGTAGTCCAATATCGAATTTCTGAACCCATTAATTTTTTGTTCGAAGTCCGAGAACCCAGTGAAACGCTTCGATATGTTTCTGAATCCGTAATGCGTGAAGTCGTTGGAGATAGAACTGTAGATGAAGTGATCACGATAGGTCGACAAGAAATTGAATATGAAGCGCTTTCAAAAATGCAGGTGCTCTCAACGAAATATGCCTTAGGGATAAGTATTGACCAAGTGCAATTGAAAAACATCAACCCTCCGCAACTTGTTCAGGCATCGTTTAACGAAGTGAACCAAGCTCAACAGGAAAAAGAAAAATTAATTAATGAAGCCCGTCGAGATTACAACAAAGTGATTCCTCTAGCTTTAGGAGAAAAAGACCAAAGGATCAGAGAGGCTGATGGTTACCGTCTAAAACGGGTTAACGAGGCTGAAGGAGATACAGCTCGCTTCAATGAACTATTGTTCGAATACGTTAAAGCGCCGGAAGTGACTAAACGAAGAATCTATCTCGAAACCATGCAAGCTGTATTACCGAATATTCGTGCCAAAATTATCATTGATGAACGAGCAAGCAATATTTTACCTTTGCTCAATATCAACAAGACACAAGGAGATGCACAATGAAACCGAATAAAATAGGGGTCATAACTGCATTAGTTTTAGGTGTCTCTCTTAGTATATACAACGCACTTTACACGGTGAGTGAAGTGCAACAGGTCATTATTACTCAGTTTGGGAAACCAGTAGGAGAACCGGTTGTAGATGCTGGATTGAAGATAAAAATACCGTTCATTCAAGAAATTAACACTATAGACAAACGAGTGTTGGAGTGGGATGGTAACCCTTCCGATATGCCAACAAAAGATAAGTTGTACATTTCGGTTGATTTATTCGCTCGGTGGCGAATAACCGACCCGCTTCAATACTTTTTACGAATCAAAGATGAACGCAGTGCACAATCTCGTCTTGACGATATTTTGGGGAGTGAGACACGAAATGCTGTGGCAAAACATGAATTAATCGAAATAATTCGTACAAATAAAAATCGAAAACCGTTACGAGATTCCTTATTAAGTGATACTGAAGGAGAACTGAAAATTGGCGCCCTTGTTCCTATCCAAAAAGGTCGTCAATTAGTCGAACAAGAAATATTTTCTGCCGCGGCAGAAAAAATAAAAATATTTGGTATTGAATTGCTCGACATTCGCTTCAAACGTATTAATTACAATGAAAGTGTTCGTCCTAAAATTTACGAGCGAATGATTAGTGAACGTCGACAAATTGCGGAACGTTTTTTATCCGAAGGAAATGGGGAAGCTGCGAGGATTCGTGGTGACCGAATCAGAGATTTGAATAAAATCCAGTCTGAAGCCTATCGTGAAGTCGAAGAGATTCGCGGGCAAGCCGATGCCAAGGCCGCCGAAATTTATTCGTTAGCTTACAATAAAAACCCTCAAGCGAGACACCTTTATGAGTTCACACGAACGATGCAAGCTTACTCAACTATCATCTCAGAAAATACAACGCTTGTTTTGTCTACTAACAGTGATTTATTCAAGTTTCTCAATGGCATTGAAGGTGACTTAATGCCTATTGTTGAAAAACAAAATGAGTAAAAAAGCCCAAATAGCATCAACTTACCCGACTCGACTACCAAAAGAGTACATTGATTGGGTTGCTAGACCGATAAACCGTTTTATACATATTGAATCAGCAGCGGGCATTGTACTATTTGTTTCAGCAGTACTTGCTGTTTTACTTGCCAACTCAGGTTTAAGTGAGGAGATTGCTCATTTTTGGCAAATTTCGGTGGGAATTACTTTCGGTGATTTAGTATTTGAGCGTTCTTTACACAAATGGATAAATGATGCTGGAATGACTTTGTTTTTCTTTCTCATCGCCTTAGAACTTAAGCGTGAGTTAGTGCTTGGTGAACTTCGTAATCCCAAATTAGCAGTACTTTCCATTGCTGCTGCTCTTGGTGGGATGTTATTACCTCCTCTTTTCTATTTGTTTATCCAATTTGGTGAGCCAGGGCATCATGGTTGGGGTACTGTGATGGCAACGGATACTGCATTTGTGATCGGGTGTCTGGCGCTCTTAGGACGAAGTATTCCAAATAGCTTGCGCATATTCATGCTATCAATGGCCGTAGTGGATGACATTGGAGCGATCTTTGTTGTTGCTATTGGTTATGGCAATGACATTGACTGGAGGCCCGTTGTTTATGCATTGATAGGTTTTATTGTGATTCGAGGTATGAGCTTCTTGGGAGTTCGCAGTATTGTACTCTTTTCTCTTGTTGGGGGAGTGATATGGTTGTCGGTCGATATGTCTGGTATACATCCGACAATTACTGGTGTGATTCTAGGCATATTAACACCAACAAATAAGTGGGTGAGCAAGCAACACCTCTCCACTATTGTGAACTCGATAGTGGCATCTTCTCCTATGAAACAATGGAGCGGAGATAAGATTGAAGGAGAGACTTTAAGGACTGCTGCTACGGCGGCTCGTGAAACGCTTTCACCGGTCGAACGCTTAGAAATGTTACTCCATCCTTGGGTCGGATTTGTTATCTTACCATTATTCGCCTTTGCTAATGCTGGGGTTTCACTGACCACTACGAATGCAACTTCTTCAATTACTCTTGCTGTCTTTTTTGGTTTTGTTTTTGGCAAGCCGATAGGTATTGTGCTGTTCAGTTGGATTGCAGTAAGACTTCGGGTAGCCATACTTCCAAAAAATATGAATTGGGGAATGATTTTAGGGGGCGGGATGTTGGCCGGTATTGGTTTTACGATGGCATTGTTTATCTCAGAATTAGCTTATAGTCCTGACCAAATTCTTGCTGCAAAACTTGGAATTTTCTCAGCTTCCATTTTTTCAGCTTTACTCGGTCTCATTTTTTTACGGTATTTCTCTGTGAGAGAAAAGCTGAACAACATCTGATCTGAAATATATAGGTTCGGCAGTCTGCGGTGATTAACTACCGTAGAAGCTGGTACCATATATCAATCATTTACCGGAAGGTGAAACCTTGCCTGCTGTTTATCTTGCCCTTGGAGCTGCTGACGCGATCATTGCTTATTTACAAAATCAACGGTTTGTATGAAGCATGAATAAACCGACAATGCCCCCCTAACGTGAAACTTCAATTGATTGAAGGCGCTTCTCATGGTGGCGAATTATTTGCAGTAAATGTTAATAATGTCATTTTATTTTTGAATAAAGCAATATTGAAAATAAGTGAACTATACAAATTAAAAATAATTCGTTGTTCTAATAGTATAGAACCATACTGAATTACATTTGAATGAGAACCATCCAATCATGTAGGTTTAAATATATTAAAAACAGAATATAATTACAAAATAGTTTCCACTAATGAAAACACACATTAAAAATTAAACATCAGATATAATCATAGCAATGACGATTGAATGAATGACGGAATTTATTTGTATTGAATTGGTAAAATCATACATAGCTCAATAAATTTTGAGATAACCATTAAAAATTTAAATTTTCAGGAAAATCCATTTAACCCTAATATTAATCCATAAACACCATTATATTTTTATTTACCCTTTACAATGAGAAGCAACCATAATAAATACAGAATCTAAATCTAGTTATATTGTTATACGATTCACAATTAATCTCATGTAAATCATGACATCAGTTGTGTATGACTTGTGTCCTAAAGGCTGCCTTAAATATTCATATGAAGTGTTAATGAGCTCCCAGTTAATGTGGCTGTACTTATGTATTATGGCTCGTTGTTTTTAATTATTCGACTATGTCTTAAACATAGCTTCTTGTACGTTTACCAAAAATGAATAAGTGAAGTTATGCAATTACATGAGAAACTAGCACAACGGATTGTAGAGCGGGCTCAGAAAATCATCAAGTACCCGCTTAATGTCATGGACGAAACCGGTATTATCATTGCTTCAACGAACTCTGCCCGAAAATATCAGAAGCATGGCGGTGCGGTTCTTGCGTTAACTGAACTTAAGACAATTGAGATTTCCGAAAGTTTGTTGCCGGAGTTCCCTCACGTCAAGCCAGGCATCAATCTACCAATTGTATTTAACGATGAGGCAATCGGTGTGATTGGTATTTCTGGCCCACTGGATGAAGTACGTCCATTGGGTGAAATGGTGAAAATGGCAGCTGAAATGGTTGTTGAATACACCTCAATGATGGAAATGACGCGTTGGAGTGAACGTAAACTGGAAGAATTGTTACTTGAGTGTATCGACAGAAATGCCTCTCATGAACACATCATCAATATGGCAGCTCAACTCAAAGTTGATATTTTTCACAACCACGCGATCTGTGTGATCGAGGTAGAGAATACAGAAGCCCAAAAAGCAGTCTGTCAGGCACTCAATCATTGGTCACGAAAAAGACTCAAAGCCGAATATTCATACACGACCAACTTAGTCCTATTGAACGTATTTGATTCTGAATGTGAACCGAATAAAGCGATTGATGACTGGCAGAGTATTCAAAGCCACCTTGCAGATTTAATCAAGGTACCTTTCCATTGTGCATTGGGGGCTATCTACAATAAACCCGAAGAGTTACCTTTTGCATTTGAAAGTGCAATGGCGGTGATGAAAAGCGGGCAGCGGCTACAACCTAAATCACGCTTTTATTCATACTCTGAGTTTGAATTACCGGCTCTGTTTGAAGGGAGCTTATCTCACTGGCAACAAGACAAGCTTTCCATTCATACGAAACAACTGGAACTCAATGATCCAACCCTTATTCACACCATTTTGTGCTGGTTTGAAAACGACTGTGATATTAAACAGACATCTGCAAAACTGTACATTCATCCCAATACGCTTCGCTATCGTATGAAACGAATAGAAGAAATTTGCGATGTGAACTTACATCGTTTTAGCGATATGTGCCGCTTGTATTTTAGTTTAATATTATAGAATTAGCGATTGATCTGTTGTCCTAGCCTCAAGGCAGCAGCAATATTAAATGAACTCCGTATTACATTCGATTTGGATTGGGAAATGATTTCTTCGAAAGTCGTAATTTTGTAAACGGTCGCAAATGCAGCATCGATACCGTGCGAATAGACCTCCTCAATATCGTCGGCTAAAGCACCCGCAATCGCGACAACCGGCAAGTTGTTGCGTTTAGCAATATTTGCCACTCCTACAGGGACTTTACCGTTCACACTCTGACTATCTAAACGTCCTTCGCCAGTAATCACCAAGTCAGCTCCCTGAAGCAACGCTTCCAGCCCTAAAGCCTGAGTCATAATGTCAATCCCCGGACGAAGCTCAGCATTTAAGAAGGCACAAAAGGCAGCGCCCATGCCACCGGCGGCACCCGCGCCCGGAATATCATTCACTCGGATATTCATATCACGTTCTATCACTTCAGCAAAGTTTGCGAGTGCAGCATCAAGACGCTCAACCATTTCAGGCGACGCTCCTTTTTGCGGCCCATAAATATATGAAGCGCCATTTGTGCCAGTTAATGGGTTAGTCACATCACATGCCACTTCAATCAGGCATTGACTCAAACGTGGGTCAAGGCCACTGACATCAATGTGTTGCAGCGTTTCCAGAGCTAACCCACCATATGGCAATTCATTTCCCTGAATATCCTGAAACGACACGCCCATGGCCTGCATCATGCCACAGCCAGCATCATTGGTGGCACTTCCCCCGATGCACAGAATGAGATGTCTGATGCCCTGACCAAGCGCATGCTCGATCAATTGGCCTGTTCCATAACTCGTTGTAATATAAGGATTGCGTTGCTCTACAGGAATAAGTTCAAGACCGCTGGCTTCGGCCATTTCAATAAAAGCCGTCTTTTTATCGCCTGAAATACCATAAAATGCGGTGTGCAACTCTCCAAGCGGCCCAACGACCTGAGCTTGCATAAAATGACCGCCTGATGCGTCCACCAATACTTCTACGGATCCTTCTCCTCCATCAGCTACCGGGCACTTAACATATTCCCAATCAGGGAAAACCTTCTTAAATCCAATTTCAATAGCTTCAGCTACTTCAATTGCGCTTAGGCTTTCTTTATAAGAATCTGGAGCGATTACAATTTTCATCAACAACACACCACTTTGTTGGATTAGAAGACAGCAGGCTATAACAGCCTGCTGCTCGTCAATTAGCTCTCAACAGTCACTTTGGCTAATTTTTCATAATATAATGCTAATGCACAGTGGTCTTTGGATGCCAAGCCATCCGCTTTTAGCGCTTGCATCATTTCCATCACTTGTGCTGTTAACGGTAGCTGCGCACCCACACCATGTGAGGTATCAAGTGCATTTGCAAGGTCTTTGATGTGTAGGTCAACACGGAAACCCGATTCAAAATTACGATTAAGGACCATGGGGGCTTTCGCGTCAAGTACAGTACTGCCCGCAAGCCCACCGCGAATAGCCTGATAGACTAATTCTGGATCGACACCGGCTTTTTTTGCTAAAACTAAAGCTTCTGACATCGCTGCAATGTTAAGCGCAACAATGACTTGGTTAGCCAGTTTGGTGACGTTTCCTGCACCGATCTCCCCAGTATGCACAACGGAACCAGCCATTGCTTTCATAATATCGTAGTACTGATCAAATATTGCTTTGTCACCACCGACCATGATTGACAAAGTACCGTCTATCGCTTTTGGCTCACCGCCACTCACAGGTGCATCAAGCATGTTCATGCCTTTCGCTGCAAGTGCTGCCGCGATTTCCTGACTCGCCAGTGGTGCAATAGAGCTCATATCAATCAGCGTTAGGCCTTCTCGCGCACCTTCGACCAAACCGTTCTCGCCCAACGCAACTTCTTTAACGTGGGGTGAATTAGGCAACATCGTGATGATCACATCACTCGCCTGAGCGATTTCTTTCGGAGAGGTGACTAACTCAGCCCCGGCATCAACGAGTTCTTTTACCGTTTCTTGATTACGATCTAATACGACAAGAGAATAGCCTGCTTTTATCAGGTTTCTACTCATTGGTTTGCCCATAATGCCGAGACCAATAAATCCAATTTTCATAACGTGTCCTCTTTGCTGAATTACTTGATAAATTTCTGGCACAACGCTTGTGTCGCTGACTTAAACACCCCTAAGTCGCTCCCTACTGCGACTAAGTTTGCGCCCCACTCGATATAACGCTGCGCGTCATTGAAGACCGGTGCCAGAATGCCGATCGTTTTACCTTTGGCTTTGCCCTTTTCAAAAACCATCTGTATCGCCGTCTGAACGTCCGTGTGATTGGGGTCCCCTAAATGACCCAAAGCTGCAGCTAAGTCACTCGGACCGACAAATACGCCATCTATCCCATCGACAGCCAAGATGTCATCCAAGTTATCCAGTGCCAGCTGGCTTTCGATTTGAACAACAACACAAATGTTGTTATTGATGTTTTTGAAATAGTCAGGGATCGTGCCATAGCCATTGCTGCGGTGACCAACAGATACACCCCGAATGCCTTCTGGCGGATAACGTGTTGCTGCGACTGCGCGTTCAGCTTGATCTTTTGTTTCGACAAACGGAACGATCAGGTTGTAAAAACCAATATCTAGCAGACGCTTAATCACCGTCACATCATTCACTGGCGGACGGACGACCGGCACACTACGACTGTCTTTCAATGCCATCAACTGAGGGATAAAAGTTTGCACATCGTTTGGTGCATGCTCACCGTCAAGCAGAATCCAGTCAAACCCGGCAAGACCAAGAACCTCAGTGGTAATTGGACTGGCTAATGCACTCCAGCATCCAATGCGCTTTTCTTGATTAAGCAGAGCCGCTTTAAATTTATTTGGATAAATATTTTCGTTCATTTCGTTGTCCTTACGTTGTTCAGCGAACCAAACAAGGTTTCTTATTATCAAACTTCCAATTTGGGATCAGATACTGCATACCAATTGCATCATCACGAGCACCAAGACCCATTTTGTTGTACAGTTCATGCGCTTTTTCAACTTGAGCCATATCGATTTCAATGCCAAGCCCCGGTTTTTCTGGTACGGCGACGAATCCCCCGCGAATTTGGAGCGGATCTTTTGTCAAACGCTGATTACCTTCCTGCCAAATCCAATGGGTATCGATTGCCGTGATTTCGCCCGGAGCTGCGGCAGCAACGTGAGTAAACATCGCTAATGAAATATCGAAGTGATTATTGGAGTGAGAACCCCAAGTAAGTCCCCATTCATGGCACATTTGCGCCACTCGTACCGATCCTTCCATTGTCCAGAAGTGAGGATCGGCCAGAGGTATGTCAACAGACTGAAGTGAAATGGTATGACCCATCTGGCGCCAATCTGTCGCAATCATATTCGTTGCAGTTGGCAAACCGGTCGCCCGGCGAAATTCACTCATAATTTCTCGTCCGGAGAAACCTTGTTCCGCACCACATGGATCTTCGGCGTATGCTAAAACGTCTTTTAATTCTTTACCGATACGGATGGCTTCATCGAGTGACCACGCGCCGTTCGGATCAAGAGTTACACGAGCTTCCGGGAAACGACTTGCCAGTGCTTGAATGACTTCAGCTTCTTCTTCAGCACATAGCACACCACCTTTAAGCTTGAAGTCGTTAAAGCCATATTTTTCGTAAGACGCTTCCGCCAAACGCACCACCCCTTCTGCGGTGAGCGCTTCTTCATGACGAACGCGATACCAGTCACATTTATCGGTTGGCTGGCTTTGATATGGCAGATCGGTTTTATTGCGGTCACCAATAAAGAATAAATAGCCCAACATCTCTACTCGGTCACGCTGCTGACCTTCACCTAACAATGATGCCACAGAGACATTAAGCGCCTGACCCAACAGATCCAACATCGCTGATTCAATTGCAGTTACCGCATGAATCGTGGTTCTTAAATCAAACGTTTGCAGACCACGGCCTCCGGAGTCACGATCCGCGAAGGCTTGACGAACCCGATGCATTATATTTTTATACTCACCCAGACCACGACCAATAATAAAACCTTTCGAATCTTCAAGGGTCTTGCGAATATTTTCTCCGCCAGGTACTTCACCCAGACCAATATTTCCTGAGTTATCTTTCATAATGACGATATTACGTGTGAAGTACGGAGAATGGGCACCACTTAAATTAAGTAGCATACTGTCATAGCCGGCAACCGGGACAACTAACATACTCGAAATTACAGGCATACCTTGATCAAAATTCATAATATTCACCATTAAGCTACTTTCTTATTCACATGTGACTGTTTTTTTGATTTAACAGCCGAGCGAATTGCATAAACAACTGAAGCCAGAATGATTACCCAAAGAAAAACTGCAATCGGGCTTTTTGTAAAGAACACGGACAGCGTACCGTAGGACTCGATACTCTTCACAAAATAAACTTCTGCTGACTTCCCTAAAATAAATCCAATAATGAAAGGGACAACTTCCACCCCTAATTTCGGAGCAAGCACACCAAAGACACCGAACAGAATAAGTGTCCACACATCAAACATAACGCCATAATTGATCGCATAAGCACCAATCACACACATCATCACGATAATTGGGTACAGGATATATTTAGGAATCATGACAACTTTCGCGACGTAACGAATGGCGAAGAACATAATGGCAAACATTACAAAGTTAGCGAAAAACAGCGAGATGATGATGAAGTTCCAAGTTTCCAGATTATCACTGATAAACAATGGACCGACTTGAATACCCTGCAACGTAAAAGCGCCAATCAAAACCGCGGTTGTCGAGTCTCCGGGAATACCCAGTGAAAGCAGCGGAATCAACGCTCCCCCGGTCAGACCATTGTTGGCAGATTCAGAAGTAATGATACCTTCCGGACTGCCTTTCCCCATTGATTCTTTATTTTTACTGATATTCTTCTGCTGGGTGTAAGCCAAAACTGAAGCCGCACTGCCGCCGATCCCCGGTAACATGCCAACAAAAGTACCGATGGATGAAGAGCGAATTAAGTTAAAAATTTGGCCATGAAACACTTTCCAGTCAAAGCGAGATTTTTTGTCTAACTGAATCATGTCACTTTGGATATCGCCATTTTTATGATCACAACACGCGGCAATAATGGCGGCTAACCCAAACAGACCGATCAGTACAGGCAGCAACGAGAAGCCAAAGCTTAACTGCTCTTCCAACATGTGGGGCATGAGTCGGTATTCACCGTTACCACCGACCGAAATATCATAAGCGCCCACCAAACTAAACAAAATGCCGAGCAAGCCACTGAAAATCCCCATCAGATGATGTTTAGAAAGGGAAGAAATGACAGATAATGCCAGAAAGATAAGCAGGAATTTTTCAACCGTGGAAAACTTAATCGCAAAGTTCGCTAAAAACGGGGCGAAAAAGTAAAGCACCGCAGCACTAAACAGCCCACCGAACAGTGATGAAACGACCGCAACTTTTAATGCTTTTTCTCCCTGACCTTTTCGTGCCATCGGATAACCATCAAAAGTTGTGGTAATAGAAGACGGTGTACCAGGAATATTCAACAGTACAGCTGGGACCAATCCTCCCGAAATACCGCCGACATACAAACCAACCAGCAGTGCTAAACCATCGGTTAAGCCTAAGGAATAAGTTAACGGCAGACATACTGCAACCGCAAGGGTCGCTGTCATACCGGGAATTGCACCAAATATGATCCCTATTAATACACCGATAGTACTTAATAAAAACATATTGGCTGATAAATGTGACAAAATATCCATATGATTACCCACATTCAGGTTTTTATCTCACTTAATTTAAGGAAGGGTAATTGAGAAAAGTTGCCCTAATAAAAACCAAGCGATAACAGGTGACAAGATAGAATTTAAGCCAATAAAAATAATCTTTCTCTTTGTGATCTCTTTTTCGATAAAAAAAGGAATAACAAATAAAAAAGGAATTGTTGAAATTAAGAATGCATAGCCCGTATTGGGAAAAACTTCACTAAGCATTTCCATCCCGACAATGTAAACACTAATTATTATCAGAAAAAGATAAGCTTTATAGTTATATTGATTCAGCACAGATTTGAAAGAAAACCCTTGAATTGATTTGATTATAGTTTGTCTTTCTTTCACCAAGATAATCACTAATAAAGACATTAAGCAGGTAATGATAATTTTGGGAAAAAACCAATGCGATTGTTCGAAATTGATACTGACATCTAACATATCGTTTTCCTTGTGTAGGGTCGTTTTTTGATGCTACAGATTGATTGTTTTATGACTTAGTATAGGTCTGTCCCCTCCTGAGTACTTTAGTCAAATGTACAAATTTCACCTCAACTTAGATAAAGAATTTGTACAGATTCACAATCTCATGTGACATTGCACTCACGAAGTTAAGATATTGTTTTTATTAAATAAATTTCAACTCAATCAATCAAAATTTACAGATTATCGGACACATGACAAAAATAGGAAGTCATGTCATAAATTACAAAATTGCCATTTTTATTCCACGACCAGAAACCCAATCTTAAGCACCGTCGTTATCGACAATTTTTCTTCAATAATTAAGATTCGAGACTGAAAAATTTGATGTCCCGGCTCAATCTTTCATACTGACTTTTTATGACATCATCTGGCACATCTTTTTTATATTCTTGACAACATTGGTTAGTCATTGCCATGCAAAACACCTTGTATCCACGTGCTTCTGCAAGTTCATAAAAATAAGTCATGTCGTCGTACACAGAGAAGGTATTTGTTACTGCAATCGATGTTACCCCTTTGTCCATTAACGCTTTAACACCATGACGACAATATTCATCTGCGTAAGGCTTAAGCTTTTCATTCCACTTATTTTGACCATATTGCATGTAATAATCCCAGCAGGAAACAATATGCTCGTTATCTAATAGCGTTCTGATGAATTCAGTTTTACCGGTACCGAATGGACCACGAATAATATAAAGGTATTTCATAATAGATCCTCACATAAATTATCTCGATATGGCGAGTATATAGATAACAATAAAAATGAGCCTATCGAGCATAGGCTCATGCAGTTTGTTTCTACTCAGTAATATTATCTAATATGACTTTATACTTGTTATTTTTCTCTTGGAGGTGCTTAAATGCCTCTTTTGAATTTCGGTAATCGGGAACAAAGAACGCTTTTTCAAAGGTTTTCTGAATCTGACCTTCATCGTAAATTTCTTTGAGTGCTTTATCGATATAGGCGATTTTTTCTTTTGCCATACTCTTGTTGTACAAGAAGAAAAATTCTTTATCAAAAGTAAAATTCGTTGTTGCATCAATAGGCACAACAACTTCCGGCTCAGCATAGGAATAGATCTGTTCCTTCGTCAGTTGACCAAAACCATTAGTATTCACCTTTGCAATGGTATTTTTCGTCGAAGTTAGCCAAACAAATTTCATCGCTTTCTGGTCAGATTCAGGGAGTCGGGTAAACTGTTCATTCGCGGGTAAACTGCCTTGGATCATATCTGCCAAACCATCAAACAACTGCTGGTTCTTATCTGCCTGAGATCCCGTATTGACTGCAACGAAATTTTTCTCCTGACCCGGATATTTCAGTTTAATTGCGTTTTTAATCGCACTGTAACCAATCTCAGATACACCGCCGGGTTGAATCGCGACCCGAATAGTTTGGCCATGACCGGCAGCATCCATCACGTCAGCCAATGTGTTGTAAGGAGACTTTTTCGGTAACAGGTACGCATTTGCAGGATTGATAGCAAAAGTAGGGCCAATAATGTACTGTTTAAAAATGTTGTAATACCCACGAGTGCCATACAAATTACCTAAGTATGACTGATCGTGGAATATCATAATCGTACTCCCATTTTTTACACGATTCAGCGTATTGAATGCTGCGCTGGAACCCACGGCATCCACTTTGATGTTCGCATCCAGTTTTTTTGCCAGCGCTTCCGAAATAATGGCAGCAGCTTGATAAGTATCACCACCCGTAGACTTAGAACCAATGACGACACGAATGTTGCCGAAGTCCGGTTTATCCGCACTCAATGCGATCATAGGGAGCGTCATTAAAGACAGAGCAATGACATTTCTCACGAATTTTTTCATGTTTTCCTCTCACTTCACGTTATATGTAGGTTTTATCAGTTCTCATTAAGTTATCGGTGCAGGGTTAAATACAGCCAGTGCATTGTGTAGCCCCCATTGATCGGAATAAGTTTGTTTTTCACCACTGGCCACAGCCAAAATGTAATGAAAAATTTCCCACCCCATTTCTTCGAGTGTGTTTTCGCCCGTAGCTACGGTACCGGCATTAATGTCCATCAGGTCGTGCCAGCGTTTTGCCAATGAAGTACGCGTCGCCACTTTAATCACAGGTATCGCTTCCAGACCATATGGCGTGCCACGCCCAGTGGTAAACACCTGAACAGTAATGCCAGATGACACTTGTTGTGTTCCACACACGAAATCACTGGCTGGTGTTGCTGCGAAAATCAAACCTTTCTTCGTCGGACGCTGCCCGGGAGAAAGAACTTCAACGATTGCGCTACTTCCTGACTTCACAATGGAGCCCAATGCCTTTTCGACAACGTTTGCCAAACCTCCTTTTTTGTTTCCCGGAGAAGGATTTTCTCTTCGGTCTGTTTTGCCCAGACTCAGATAGTTGTCATACCAAGCCATTTCTTCTATTAATCGTTTACCTACCTCTTCATCCACACAACGAGGGCCAAGTAAGTAAACAGCGTCACGAACTTCTGTGACTTCAGAAAACATCACCGTCGCACCACAGCGAACCAATAAATCAGATGCATATCCGACAGATGGATTAGCCGTGACACCAGAAAATGCGTCACTGCCACCACATTGCATACCAACCACCAGCTCAGAGACTGGACAGTCTTCACGCTGACGTTGATTCAGCTTGCGCAGGTGCTTTTCAGCCGTCGCTAAAATACTGCGGACCATCGACTGAAAACCAATATGATTGTCGCTTTGAAGAGAAATAATACTGTCAGGTTCAATCTCTATCGTCTGTACATCTTCCGTGCCTTTTAGCAGCTTTTCCGGTTGTAGTTTTTCACACCCCAGACCGACGACCATGACTTCACCACCGAAATTCGGGTTAAGCGACAGATTGTGAATCGTGCGAATAGGAATGACCGATGCAGGTGCATTAATTGCAACCCCACAGCCATATAAATGGTTCAGTGCCACAACGCCATCGACGTTAGGAAACCCAGATAATAAATCCCGCTTGATCAAATTAACCACGTAATCGACGACGCCGGCGACACAATGCACACTCGTCGTAATACCCAATAAGTTTTTGGTGCCGACACTACCGTCCGGATTACGATAGCCTTTGAATGTGTACCCAGTTAACTGAGGCAATGGTTCGGGAATACGAGTTGCCAAAGGAATGTCTTCCAGTGGTGGCGCCTCTGGAATATCGACAAGAAACTCATTAACCCATCCCCCCTTTGGAATAGCGGTATTCGCATAGCCAATGACTTCTCCATAACGTAAGATTCTCTCACCGGGACTCAGATCTTGCAGTGCAACTTTGTGCCCCTCAGGTATATCTTCCTGTAAAGGAAATTCCTGATTAAACAGCGTTCCTTTCGGTAACCCACCATCATTGACGACAATGGCAACATTATCGTCAGGGTGAACTTTGATATAACGAGGCGACACATTCTTCATAATGAGGGTTCTTATTTTTTATTGACTCATTAAAAGCTAAATGATTAGCACAAATTTAACATCGGAACTCTTATCAAAAAGTTCACTTTTTATTCACCAATGTTTTGTTATAAATTACAAACTCAGCGATAAATATCACATTGAGAGTGACTTCTTAATTTGGGTTGTATGGTGCGCAATGGCTTTGCCGCTCTCTGAGCCATTCACGCGCGCCCCAGACACTTTTGCCTTAGCCGCAAAAGTGTCCCAAAAGGCCTGTTGAAAAAAGAGCTGTTGATTCGAGGGCGTTGTCGGGCCGGCTTTTATGAGCAGTCCCTTGCTCAGAAAATCCTCAAAAATCGTCCTGACTTTTGCCCTGGATTTCTTTGATTTGCCACCAAACAGAGGCAGCCATCGCTGCCCCACTCTAGATTTAATCTTCCCGCAAATATTCCTCTTCTGAAGCGGTAATCAAATTATGCAGAAAAGTCAGCACATGCCAGAGTTCGCAGTAATTGGTGCTAGGGTCGGTACATGAGCCCTGAAGGATCATCAGGTATTGACGGGCAAGGAGATGTAAAGGTTTATTGATTTGTTGAAGTTCTGAATTCGGCATAATCGCCCCTCTTGGAAGTTGATATCTGTCATCACCACCAAGAGGTTCGAATCTCTGAAGGTGGTGAGCTGAACAAGGTTCGAACTACCGCACTTCCGAACGGCCAACCAGAGGTTGCCTTGCCAGCCCACCGTAACTTGAGCGAGCTAAGGCTACACATAAAGCTTATGCGATACAAGGCATGGGTCTTTATATGCAGGAAGTGAATGTGCGGGGTTCGAATCCCGGCACCGCTTTTTCCGGTGCTTGAGAATCGTAATCGCTGTGGGGGTTCATAGCGATTGCCCGGTTACCGGATTTTGTGGTGTGTCGGAGAGATTGGTACTTTGGGTAACATGGGGTTTTCTGTTTTATGCGAGTGATATCTTACTTTTGACGGGTTGTATGGTGCGCAATGACTTTGCCGCTCTCTGTGCCATTGATGCATGCGCCCCAAAAGTGTCCAATTAAAAAACATCTCATAAAGCTCAGTTCTAGAGCTTTATGAGAGAAATACAAATTCACGTCACTTCATCTGACATGAATTATCTAACATATCAACTGCACTTGAATAATTATCATCAACAACGAATTTAACAATCGCGTTACTGTCTGATTTCTTCCAGAAGATAGTAAATCCTTTATATTCTTGAGAAAACCATCTATCTGTTTTTCTTATTTCATTACATGGGACACTGACGTTACTAGCCATTGACAAGAGTGACATTTCCTTTGATACGATGTCCTCTTTAAAATTAGATATTTTATTTTCAAAATAAACACTAGATAATGCAGCACCAATACAAAAAGATGCGACTAAAGACAATAAAGCAATACCGAATTTCATAATTTCTCCAAGTCAATGAAAACCGGAGTCCCCATTGGCGTCCAGTTAAACAGCATTCTAGCATTTATTTCTGACAGCCTTACACAACCATGAGAGCCAAATGCATTTATTCCTACGGATTTCAGCCATGTGGTGACACCAACTGCATGTGACTGATGGATTGCTTTTCCATCATAGGTGAAAAACATGGCATAGTTCATCTGTGCATCATACGTTCGGCTTCGGTAGATTTCATATTTTCTCATTATCTTATGTAGTGATGGCCACGTTGCTGTAGGATGAGAACTATCACCAGATGTGCAGTAAAAGTCAAAAGCCAAACTAGATCCAGAATATGCATATAGATTTTGCTTATCTAAATCAACAATTATCGTTTTATCAGAAGATCGAACACCACCAAGAAACAAGATAGTATTTTCATTAGGCGATACGACTCCATCAGGATTTCCTAATTTCTGAAAATTTCTCTGAAAATATTTTATAGCAGTCGTTAACTTGTCTATACATCCAGTCTCATTCAGTGAAGGTACATACATTTCAGAAAGAGCTTTACTATACTTAGACTGATTCTTCCTCTCCGATAAAAGATTTATTATATTTTCCACATCCAATGGATCATTATTGGATTTATATCCGACACTGCCATTAATAGATATCATTCCTCTACCCACCAAAACTATTCAAATTATATTATAATCCGTTGATAGCTTTCACCATCCTCCCTGATCCCAATTATCATACCCCATAGTCCCACAGACATTGTGGTTCCAAGTAATTTCTTGATAACTAAGAGCTATTACTTCACACATTTCATGTTGATAGTTATGAACAGTATGAGGAAGTGAAAAACTGATATCTGAAATCACAGCTTTTTTCAATTCAATTGAATAAAATTTTTCATTATAACCTTGTTCATTTGTGCGGAAGAAATCAATGACGCAGTTTAAATGTTCTTGTTTAGCAAAAGCAGTGGCAAGCAATGGTGTCGATTTGTCTATATTTTTTGTAATAAAAATTGGTGAATGATTTTTACTATGCTGCTGTGGATTTTTCGACATATGATGATCACAGGCTAAAACTGTAATTTCATTTTTATGTGGTTCTTGAAATTTATTACCCATTGAATCTTTTGTATTACAACCGCTGGAAATTAAACCTTGCTTTTCACCATTAATGGTAATGTACGCCACATGTGCCATGGAATGAACCCTTATATTAATCAACTTCAACCATTGTATTTTAAATAAAATTTATCTCTATTGATTAATGATATATTAATTTGAAAATAGGTTTTATCCTCAAAAACAAATCAAATTGATTACGATATTATTAATTAATAGCATGACTGGATTTATTATCTGATATAAATATCAATATTAAAAGGGCAGCCATCGCTGCCCCACTCTAGATTTAATCTTCCCGCAGATATTCCTCTTCTGAAGCGGTAATCAAATTATGCAGAAAAGTCAGCACATGCCAGAGTTCGCAGTAATTGGTGCTAGGGTCGGTACATGAGCCCTGAAGAATCATCAGGTATTGGCGGGCAAGAAGATGTAAGGGTTTATTGATTTGCTGTTCAGGATTTGAATTTGTCATAAGAGACTCCACATGTATTGTTGAAGAATCACCATTCTCAAAGGTCCTAATCAATGAGGTGGCGAGCTAAGAAGGGTTTAGGACTACCGATACATGTGGAGAACGGCCAGCACGAAGCTGCCCTTGCCTAGCTCACCATAATTCAGGCGCAGTATGCCATATTCAGATGAATCAAAGCTATACACAAAGCATCAGCAATCGCTGACTCTTTTGTGCCACATGTAAATTGTCGGAAGTCCTAAATCCCGGCACCGCTTTTTCCGGTGCTTGAGAATCGTAATCGCTGTGGGGGTTCATGGCGATTGCCCGGTTGCCGGATTTTGTGGTGTGTCGGAGAGATTGGTACTTTGGGTAACATGGGGTTTTCTGTTTTATGCGAGTGATATCTTAATTTTGACGGGTTGTATGGTGCGCAATGGCTTTGCCGATCTGTGCCATTGATGCACGCGCCCCAGACACTTTTGCCTTGCCCGCAAAAGTGTCCAAAAAGGCCGGTTAATTCGGGCGCGTTGTCGGAGATGTAAAGGTTTATTGATTTATTGAAGTTCTGAATTCGGCATGATCGCCTCTCATTTCTCACCTTGCCCGGCTATCGCTTTGGCATGTTCAAAGACCTCATTGATATAGGGATGCGGGCTTTTGGCATCGGCCAGTCGCACCAACACAATTTCCAGTGGCTCGCGATAGTCTGACCAAATGTGAACGAGCCTGCCGTCATCGATATATGCCTTCGCTACGGAATAAGGAATGCAAGCCACACCATTGCCGTGTATCGCCATCGGCAGCAGAGATTCAGAAATGGTGGATTGGAAAACAACCGAGAGTTTTTTCGCCTGAGGTGTGGCGTTAAACAGCGGCTGAGACAGCTCCAAAAGCTGAGAAGACGGTGCATACGTCAAATGGGGAATGGATACTTCTTCCAGCAATTCGAGCGAGAACGATGTACCACAAACCCAAATCAGTGCGTCATCCGCCAATTTTAACACTTCAAATTCATCAGATTCGAAATAGCGTGCCGCTTGGTTGCTTTGATAAAACAGTAAACAATCGGCTCGCTGAGATTGCAATGCAGCCTGATAGCCGGTCACTGAACGCACCCCGGAATCGATGCTACTGACAAGCGGTGTTGTCATGTAGTTCAATATTTGCGTAAACCACTGCGGGAAAAAGTTACAAGCCAAAGTATGCAAAGATGCAAACACCATCGGGTTCGGTTTATTGGCCACCATCTCTTCACAGCGTTCCGCCATTTGCACCATTTCTGCGGCAATGGGATAAAGCCTTTTGCCTTCCGGTGTTAACTTGACGGGTGTCCGGCTTCGATCAAACAGTTCAACATTCAGATGCTGCTCCAGCTGCTGAATTCTGCGACTAAACGCGGCTTGAGAAGACGCATTTAATTGAGCGGCCAATGAAAATTTTTGGCAATCTGCCAAGGTGATAAAATCCTTTAACCAGCGAACATTCATCCTTTAATTCCTTCATCGTCACATTATCGAAATTTTGCATAAGTCATGCAAAATACAAGACATCAAATGCTTCCAATCAGTATAGATAAACGCATAGATTATCATCAAAGGAAAGGGAAATTTAACAATAACCCCATTAAACTGTAATAAATAAAAGGATTTATTATGAGACTTAAGTCAATAGCAGTTATTGCATATGGATTACTGTCCGTCGGTTTCTCAACGGCCAGTTATGCAAATCTTAAAGACGATATTATTCAACGTGGTACGCTGAAATGTGGTGTTTCAAGCGACAAAATGGGCTTTTCATACATCAATGACCAAGGTAAATGGGCAGGCATGGATGTGGATTACTGCCGTGCGGTCGCGGCGGCTGTTTTAGGTGACCCGAAAAAAGTTGAATACATTACCACCACTTCCAAAAACCGCTTCACCTCCCTCGCTTCCGGCGAAATCGATATTCTGTCGCGTTCGACAACCTGGACGGTTTCTCGCGATGCCAAACTGGGTGCTGACTTCACCACGATCTGGTTTTATGACGGTCAAGGTTTCATGACCCGTAAATCTCTCGGAATTAAATCAGCAACAGAGCTCAATGGTGCAACGTTTTGTCTCTCTCCGGGGACCACCTCTGAACATAACCTTGCTGACTACTTCGGATCAAGAGGGCTGACTTATCGTTCCGTTGTTTTTGAAAAGACTGAAGAGCTGTACGCGGCATACCAAAAAGGCCGGTGCGATGCACTCACCAATGATGTCACAGGATTAGCGGCGCGCCGTACCCTGTTTAAAGATCCAAACCAGCACGTCATTCTCCCGGAAGTGATTTCAAAAGAACCGCTTGGCCCTTACGTCAAACAAGGCGATAACGAATGGCGTGATGTCGTTACCATGGTCGGTAACGCGCTGATCGAAGCTGAAGAGTTAGGTGTCACACAACAAAATGCCGCAAAGCTGGCTAAATCATCACCAAAGCCTAAGATTAAACGTCTGCTTGGGACTGAAGGCAGCCTTGGCACAGATTTAGGTCTGAAACCGGACTGGGCACTGAAAGCGATTGAAGCAACCGGGAACTACGGTGAAATTTTTGCCCGCAATGTCGGAGTCAATTCATCCCTGAAATTTGAACGTGGAGCGAACGCGCTATACACCAACGGTGGCTTAATGTACTCCCCGCCTTTCCGTTAATCGACTTTAACGACCAGCCTGCGTTTGCGTGGGCTGACCTTCCATGGACAGGTTGGAATCACACATGAAATTGACCAAAGGAACTTTGATAGACTGGGGCCAGCAAGCCTTACTGTTAATCACAGTGACACTCTTATTTTGGTACTTAGGTACTAACGCTTCTGAAAATATTGGCAAACTTGGTATTACCACGGGTTTTGACTTTCTTCGTGAACGTGCCGGTTATGACATCTCGTTTAGCCTGATTGATTACAACCAAAATGATACCTACTTAAAAGCCTACTACGTGGGGGTTGCCAACACACTGCTGGTTTCGTTTTTAAGTATCATTCTGGCAACCGTCATTGGCTTTATTATCGGTGTCGGTCGCGTCTCGAATAACTGGGTGGTCAGTCGCCTGTGCCGTGCATACGTGGAATTGGTTCGTAATGTACCACTCGTGGTTCAGCTCGTTTGGTGGTATGCCCTGTTCCTCAGCTTGCCGGCGATTCGCAACAGTATTCAGCTAAGCGATAACATTTACCTTTCTAACCGTGGCTTGGCCATTCCTCATTTGTCATTCGCGGGCTGGGGCGGCTATATATTTCTCGCGTTGCTTGTCTCGTGTTGTGCGGCATTTGCCTATCGCAGAGCGGTGATCAGCAAGGTTCAGTGGGTCGGTTTTACCCCGGTTTTATGGCCCCGGCTATTGGCGATCATCGTGTCGTTACCCTTGTTGGTGGTTCTCTATACTCTGGTCTCCGGCAACTTCGAGTACAACACACCAAAGCTGGCCGGATTTAACTTTCAGGGCGGGATGATTGTGATTCCGGAACTGGTCGCGCTGTGGATTGCGCTCTCGGTTTACAGTGCCAGTTACATTGCGGAAATCGTTCGGGGCTGTATTCAGTCCATCGCCAAAGGCCAGCACGAAGCCGGAAAAGCACTTGGATTTAACGATTCAGCCATTATGTGGAAATTGATTGTGCCGCAGGCCATTTATCCGATGGTGCCGCAAATCACCAGTGTTTACCTGAATATTATTAAGAACTCGTCACTCGGTGTCGTGATCGGCTTTATGGAGCTGGTGTCCTCTACCGGCGGTACGACCTTAAACAATACCGGACAGGCTATTGAGTGCATCCTGATCGTAATGGGGACGTATTGTGTTTTCAGCCTGGTCACCAGCTTACTGATGAACTGGTACAACTCACACGTTGCGATAGGGAAATAAACATGCAAAGTAAAACTATCATGACATATATTGAACCTCGCCCGGCGATTGAAATAAAAGCGGGATGGCAAGCATGGTGCCGTCAGAATTTGTTCTCTTCGGTATTCAATACTTTTCTCACCATCGCAGGCTTACTGTTTGTTATCTGGCTAGTCCCGACACTGCTGAACTGGTTTATTTTTGATGCCACGTTTGTCGGAGAATCCCAAGCGGACTGCGTGTCTGGCGGTGCCTGTTGGTTACCCGTGGTGAACCGTATCGAACTGTTCACTTATGGCATGTATCCGGAAGCGCAACAATGGCGCGTCGATGTCGCCTTTGGTTTAGCGGCCATCGCGATCCCGATGCTGTACATCAAACGCTTTAATAAGCTGGTAATGCTCTGTTATATCGCTGTTTTGCCTTTTGCAATGTGGATGCTGCTCAAGGGCGGAACCTTTGGTTTAGAGACCATCTCGACCACCAAATTTGCCGGCATTATGCTGACCCTGTTTTTGGCTATTTTCGGCATGGTGTTTGCGCTGCCCCTTGGCATCTTACTTGCCTTAGGACGCCGCTCAAAACGGCCAGTGATTCACTGGCTCAGTGTGGCTTACATCGAATTGGTGCGCTCCGTTCCTGTCATCACCTTGCTGTTTATGGCCTCGCTCATGATCCAGTTATTCCTGCCACCGGGTCAAGAATTCGATGTGTTGTTACGTGTGGTTGCGGTACTGGTGCTGTTCACTGCGGCTTATATGGCTGAGACAATTCGCGGTGGCCTGCAATCGATTCCTCAGGGACAGTTTGAGGCGGCTCAAGCCCTTGGTTTCGGTTACTGGAAAATGATGGGAAAGATCATTCTTCCGCAAGTCCTGAAAAACTCGATTCCACCGTTGCTGAATCAATTTGTCGGTATTTTAAAAGAGACCACGCTGGTGATGATCGTCGGTGTGTTAGACGTGGTCGGTGTTGCTTCGAGCACACTCTCCAACGCGAAATGGGTTGGATTAGAAAATGAAATGTACGCATTTCTGGCGGTGTTTTTCTTTATCTGCTGTTTTTCACTCTCTCAGTACGCTGCTCATTTAGAACGCCGCTTAAAATAATGCCCCTTTAGGAGAAGTCACACATGGAAGTCATCAACACCAAGAATTTAAATAAGTGGTACGACTCATACCATGCGCTGCGCGATATCAATCTCAGCGTGAAGAAAGGCGAACGTATCGTGATTTGCGGCCCTTCGGGGTCAGGAAAATCAACGCTGATCCGCTGTATCAACCAGTTGGAAAAGCACCAATCCGGCTCGCTCAATGTGTTCGGTCAGGAAGTCAGTGACACCCCCAAAGACCTGATTGAACTGCGTAAGCAAGTGGGGATGTGTTTTCAGTCGTTCAACCTGTTCCCTCACCTCACCGTGCTGGAAAATTGCGTCTTACCGCAGACTGCAAACCTAGGCACCAAAGAGTCCATTGCGATTGATAAAGCGTTAAGCTTACTGAAAAAAGTGAAGATCAAAGAGCAAGCCAACAAATATCCGACCCAACTTTCCGGTGGTCAGCAACAGCGGGTTGCGATTGCCCGCGCACTGTGTATGAATCCTGAGGTAATGTTGTTTGATGAACCCACCTCAGCGCTCGACCCGGAAATGATCGCGGAAGTATTGGATGTTATGACCGACCTTGCCAGCGAAGGGATGACCATGCTGTGCGTGACGCATGAGATGGGCTTTGCCCGCAAAGTCGCTGACCGAGTCATCTTTATGGACCAAGGGCAGATCGTTGAAGAAAACAATCCTGAAGCATTTTTCTCAGCCCCCAAATCACCTCGCACACGCGAGTTTCTCAATCAGCTGATTCATCACTAAGGACGTATATGTTAAACGAGTATTCTATTGCGATTCACGGCGGCGCAGGGGCAATGTCTAAAGGCAAGTTAACCCCGGAACAAGAATTAGAAATTACGACGGTCTTGAAAAACATTGTCGAAGACGGTTTAGCCAGCCTGAAAGAAGGTGCCAGTGCGCTGGATGTGGTTCAGGTTGCCGTCAACATGCTGGAAGATTGCGTGTGGTTTAATGCAGGCAAAGGTGCGGTATTCAATCATGCAGGGACTCATGAGCTCGATGCGTCGATCATGTGCGGCAAAACCCTTGATGCCGGTGCAGTATCGGGAATACGTTACAGTCCGAATCCGATTAACGTCGCCCGGGCAGTCATGGACAACTCCCCTCACGTCTATCTGGGCGGTGAAGGCGCAGAGCAGTTTGTGCGCGATATCGGGTTGGTCGAAGTAGACAACACCTACTTCTCCACAGAGATGCGCTACCAGCAGCTTCAATCGGCCTTGAAAGCACAGGAAGTCATTCTCGAACCCACCCAGAACGACTACAAATACGGGACGGTTGGTGCTGTCGCATTTGATAAACACGGCAATCTGGCCGCTGCCACATCGACCGGAGGAATCACCAACAAACAATATGGCCGCATTGGCGATTCACCGGTGATTGGCGCCGGGACTTATGCCAACAACCAAACTTGTGCAGTTTCAGCGACAGGCCATGGCGAGCATTTCCTCAGACATGTGGTTGCCCACAATATTTCATCCCGAATGGCGCTGGCACACGAAAGTCTGGAGCAAGCCGCCAATCATGTGATCTTTACCGATCTGAAAAGCACCGGAGGCAGTGGTGGTGTGATTGCTGTCGATCACCAAGGGAACATGACCCTGCCATTCAACACCGAAGGCATGTACCGGGGCTGGGGCGGCTCGAACCAACCTGTACAAGCAAAGATTTACGAATAGCAATCCACTGCGCTACCACGCAAAATCCAAACGGTTCAATTGACGTCAGACTCCCTCTGGCTGGCGTCGATTCATGCGAAAGTTTCCGTTGTCAACCATCGACTTCTTTAAGAGAAGTGTCATATTATTATTCTCAATTTATCAGTCATTCCTAATCATTTATTTATTATCATACCCCATACAAAATAAGTAGCATATTGCAATGTATTTAGTCTTGCGGATATAGCTTTCAAATCCCTATATCTCCGCCAGATTCAAGAGATAATCCACTGGAAACAGTGTGGCTTTCGTTTCTTTACGTTTCAGTTCTCACTTATTGTTTCGTCGCATTATCCTAAATATTTACAGTGTTTAGTGATTTCTTTCACTAACATTTTTTCTAATACCTGATATTCATCCAATAACCCAAATAGACTTTAAAGCTATTTTTTGCGTATAATTGTCAAAAATGGATACTAAAATGGTATTTGATATGCTTATTGAGTTATTTGTAGAAAACTTTAGATCAATTCGTGATCGGCAGCAGTTCAGCTTAATTAAATCTACTAATGATGATATTAGAGATAATTTTTTTACGTTAGACACACCCCAAAATACATCCCTATTGAGATCAGCTGCCGTTTATGGAGCCAATGCTGCCGGGAAATCAAACTTTATTCTTGCGTTGGGAACGATGAAAAGGATTGTCTTGACCTCTGCCAAAGATTCTCAACGTGGTGAGCGCCTTCCTGTTAAACCTTTCTTGCTATCTAAAGAAACTTCCAATTCTCCTACAGAGTTTGAAGTTGTGTTCATCAGCCAAGGTGTCAAATACCAATATGGTTTCTCTTTAACAAAAGACCATATCGAAGAAGAATGGCTTTTTGCATTTCCAAAAGGTAGACCACAACGATGGTTTATCAGAGCGTTTGATAAAGAAATTGGTGAATACGCTTGGGATTTTTCAAAATTATTTCAAGGTAATAAGCAAATTTGGAAAGATACTACAAAATCCAACTCTCTTTTCCTATCTACAGCCGTAATGCTGAATAGTGAACAGCTACAGCCAATCTATGATTGGTTCAAAGACACGCTCAAAGTTGCTGGTATTGGTGGTTGGGGACCAAGTTTTACCGCTGGATTATGTGAAGAACAGGAAAGTAAGCGAGAAGTCCTTAAATTTCTGAAATCAGCAGATCTCGATATCACTGATATTTTATTGGAACAAAAAAAGATTGATGACAGCTTCTTTTCCTCAGATATACCCCAAGAAGTCAAGGATGCGCTTCTCGCAGACCTAGAAGAGAAAGAGTTTGTTGATATTAAAACTATTCACAAAGGGTACGAAGGACTCTCAGTTCCATTTGATCTTGAAGATGAATCTGATGGAACAAAAAAATTGTTTTCATTTGCTGGACCTTGGTTAGATAGTCTAAAGAATGGGCGAGTTTTATTCATTGATGAACTACACGATAGTCTTCACCCTAATATGGTTAAGTTTCTGATTAATCTATTTAACAATAAAGAAACCAATCCGAATAATGCTCAACTTGTCTTTACTACTCACGAAACATCGGTGCTAGATCAAAATGTGTTTAGGCGAGATCAAATCTGGTTTTGTGAAAAGAAAAATGGAGAATCAAGCCTCTTCCCTTTAACAGATTTTAGCCCAAGAAAGGGAACTGAAAATCTCGAGAAAGCGTACTTATCTGGACGTTATGGTGCTCTTCCTCTTGTCAGTAATTTGGAATTTTTAGGAGATACTGATGGGAAGTGAGGATCTTTTTAAGAAACGGAAAGCTCGTAAAGCAGAGGATCAAGCGAGAAAAAAAGCGAAAAGAAAGCCATATGACAAGGTTTTAATCGTTTGTGAAGGTGAGAAAACAGAACCCATATATTTTGAAGAAGTACGAGTGATTTATGAGCTAGATACCACGAATGTTGAAGTTGATGGTAATTGTGGATCAAGCCCTATAAATGTTGTAAATCACGCTTATAACTTGCACTTAAAAGCCTTAAAGGCTGATGACATATATAACCGAGTTTTTTGCGTATTCGACAAAGATAATCATAGCTCATTTGATGAAGCAATATTGAAAGTGGATCAGATCAATGCTCAACTAAAAAAAGATAACTTAGATGAAGATATTGTATTCGAGTGCATACCCTCTATTCCATCTTTTGAATATTGGTTCTTACTACATTACGACCCGACAACAAAACCATACGCAGCTACACCAACAAAGAGTGTAGGAGACTTGGTGATTGATGATCTGAAAACTTATCTACCTTCTTATAAGAAAACGCAAAAAGGATTATTCAAGAAGTCTATTGATGAAAACACATTAAATGCAGCGAAAGCCCACTCAAAACGGATTTATGATAATGCCAAGCAATCAGGTGTAACTAACCCATCCACACTAGTCCACCATTTAGTCGAGTATTTGGAAGAACTCAAAGAGAAGAAAAAAGAGAAATAAAATAGTGTCACCCGCCCTCACATGAAGGCACACACGTTGAAAATTGCTCTTCAAGCCATTGCTGAAATTGCTGCTCTTGGGTTCCCGATGCTTGTGATTGTCGCAATAATACATAGTGATAACCGGACAAAATAAAGCCAAAAGGAGCAACCAGTCTGCCATTTGCCAAATCATCAGCGACCAAGGGATATGAACCGATTGCTGCCCCCAACCCATCGACAGCCGCTTGTAAACAGAAATAAAAATGGTCGAATGATTGACTAACACTATTCAGGTGAAGTTCATGGTTTGATCGGCTTGACCAATCCTCCCACGCGCCACGGCGTGTCTCACTGTGAAGCAGGGTGATAGTGGAAAAATCATGTTGAACCTGATGCCAGTATTGCGGAGAAAACACCGGCCCGACCCACTCTTCCGCTAACGGATGCACCCCATAGTTTGACGGGATATCAAAGTCATCACGACGAATGGCCATCGATAAACCTGACTCGCCTAAGGTAACAGGGCCGCCTGCCGTCGATAGCCTGATATCAACGCCAGATGTCTGGTAATAGTCCGCCAGTCTCGGCATCAGCCAACGCATGGTTAATGTCGGCTCGCAGGATACTTCAAGATAATGAACCGAGGTGCTCTTTATCTTATGAATGCCGGTGCCTAACGCATTAAAAGCAACATCCGTGTACTGTTTCAGCAGAGTCCCCTCCGGCGTCAGTCTCAATCCTCGTCCTTGCTTGTAAAACAGTGGCTGAGCAAGGTGAGCTTCTAATAATTTGATCTGCTTACTCACCGCACCGTGAGTGATGTGAAGCTTATCTGCCGTCTCAGTGAAACTGGCAGACTCAGCAGCGATGTGAAAAACATGAAAAGCTTTCAGGTGTCTCATTTGTGAATTTTTCTCACATAATATGTGCAATCTTTTCGATTATAACTTGCTCTCTGATAGTTACAATAATCTCAAATCAACCGATGAGAGAACGGATATGGAAATCACAAGCTATATCATTTTGGGATTGTTAATTGTCATAAGCCCCGGGGCAGACTTTGTGCTCGTGGTCAAAAACAGCCTGAGCAGTGGCAGGAAAGCAGGATTGTTGACCGGACTGGGCATTGGGGTTGGCGTCTGCATCCATATTACCTACTCAATTCTTGGCATCAGTCACTTATTGTCACAGAACGTGGTACTGTTCAACATGATTAAATATGCCGGCTCAGCCTATTTAATCTACTTGGGGGTAACTGCCCTTTTTTGCTCAAAGTTTACATTCAGTCATAAAACGGCGTCCCGACCACAGGAGGCGCACAACCCCCGCAAATGTTTTACACAGGGCTTTTTCTGTAACCTGTTAAATCCGAAAACGATGCTGTTTTTTCTCAGTGTATTTAGTCAAATCGTCTCCCCTGACATGGATAACAGCACACCATTTGCGTTGATTTATGGGCTGTACATTGCTGCATTGCATATTTTGTGGTTCTGCCTGATCGCGTTTCTGATTACTTCTGAGAAAATATTAGCGGTCTTCCAGAGGATCGGACATCGGGTTAATCAGGTCTGTGGTGTCGGACTGATCACCTTCGGTGCAACGCTATCACTCTCTCACTAACCAACATTGTGAGATCATAGGCACACTGTTAATTATTCAAGACAAAATCAAGCACCCTAGGCATGAACTGTCATGGATTTTATCTGATTGTTTAACAACCGGATTGCGGCTCAAGCCCTGTGACGAAAGTAACAGGGCGCTTCTTTATGAATTGAACACGTCACACAAGATAATTCTGTCAGAAAATACTCAGTAATGAAAAAGCATAATATATCGAGTTCATATACTAAGCACTTGGTTCCACTAATTTCATATAGACAAGCAAACAAAAATCGGGAAATAACCGGCATGTTGTTTAACAAAAAAAATTATGCAATATATTGAAAACAATACCTTTGTACATATTTGGTGCAAAATGTAACCGATTGCACTCAAATAATACAAAAAATGCATTTTTATTACAAAAAACACCACTTTTAAATGGCACGAATCATGCTGTATTAACATTGCAGTATTTTCTATTAAAAGGACTTTGTAATGAAAAAAAGATATTTGGTTTCTGCAATCATGTTACTCACCAGCATGTCAAGTTATGCTGATAATTTACCTCATGTAACAATCTACGCTACAGGCGGAACGATTGCAGGTGCATCAGCTTCAAATGTGGACAGTACGGACTATAAAGCAGGCAGCTTAGGGGTTGATAAACTGATCCACGCAGTACCAGAGTTAAAAGAGTTCGCGGATGTAAGTGGCGTCCAGATCGCTAACGTAGGGTCGCCTGACATCGACAAAAAGACGCTCCTGAATATGGCGAAAACCATTAATAAAGATTTAGCCAAAGATGAGACACACGGAGTTGTGGTGACTCATGGGACAGATACATTAGAAGAAACCGCTTTTTTCTTGGATCTGACGGTTAACAGTAAAAAACCTGTCGTCGTCGTTGGTGCCATGAGACCGGCAACAGCAATCAGTGCGGATGGTGCGATGAATTTATATGATGCGGTCAAACTGGCGAGTGTTGATGAAGCAAATGGTCGCGGCACGATGGTTGCTATGAATGACCGTATCAGCCCGGCTTACTATGTGACAAAAACAAATACGCACGCCGTAGAAACTTTCCAAGCACCAGAGGCGGGTTATATCGGTGGTTTTCTCAGTGGGCAACCCTACTTTTATTACAAAAACACGCAACCGATGGAAAAGCCTCATTTTGACATCTCAGATATCAAAGAGCTGCCTAAGGTCGATATCTTATATAGCTATCAGGATCAGGACGATTCACTGATTAAAGCCGCAATTAAAAACGGTGCGAAAGGGATTGTCATTGCAGGTACAGGAGATGGCTCAACACCATCTTGGATTCAAGACACAATTAAGGATGCCATGAAAAAAGGGATTCCGGTTGTAGTGGCGAGTCGTGTTTATACGGGTTATGTTTCAACTCATGACAATGCAATCGGTTCAGGGTTCTATAACCCACAGAAATCAAAAGTGATTTTAGAGCTAGCTTTAGCTAAAGGCGAATCCGTGGATGAGATTCGCAAATACTTTGCTAAACTCTAAACATTAGTATAACCAATTGATTTATACGATATGAAAATTTAGAAAAAAGGATGGGTTACCATC
>NZ_JCARSY010000038.1:0-31457 GCF_059641415.1 Vibrio rubrogenes | reverse complement strand
AGCTACAAACTACAGTTAAACACCAAACATATCAGTGCTTTGTTTCTAAAGGTGTGGTTAACCCGATAACATTTAAGGGCCATAAAAAAATAAAACAAGAAAAAGATAGCCTTTATCAAATTTATCGGTATACTACTCACCAGCTCTTAAGAAAAGAGCTATTTATTTACTTTAAGATCAAATTTCTCTCGGTTCTACATCGATTTTTTCGTTTGCGTACCTACGATAAAATATATATCTCTAAAATAGATAATAGCGCTTATTAGCTAACAACACTTAAATTAAAATTATCAAATATAGAGGTATCTATGTCTAATAAAACAACTGGTTCAGTCAAATGGTTCAACGAAACGAAAGGCTTTGGTTTTATTTCTCCTGACAACGGTGGTGATGACGTTTTCGTTCATTTCCAATCAATTGTTTCGACTGGTTTCAAAACACTGAACGAAGGCCAAAAAGTATCGTTCGTTGTTGAACAAGGTCAAAAAGGATTACAAGCAGCGCAAGTTACTGTGATGTAAGACTTTATGTGGCATCAGCACCCGTTGGTGCCACTCAAAATGATAAGATTCAAATCATTGAATCTTATATCCCAATCTTAATTTCTCCCCCACTCTCCGACTCGATTATTTCCTTCAGTAAAATTTCTATCACTCACCCCACAGATAAAGATAAAAGCACTGCATGAGGCACTTGAGTTTCAATGTATTCTTTAGAGGAAAATCGATTCCTCAAAAACTATTAAAAGGGCGTACATCTGAACTCATTATTACCCTTGATACGCCTCCTTTCTGGTACAAGCTTATCTATGGCAACCCAATATACAAACAGTTAAAACATACTATTCTGGAATTCTGTGGAATTAAAAACACCTCTTCAACTTATTTTGGCCCAATGATCAGCGCCAGTAGCAAACATCGAAAAAACTGGTTGGACAAAACGGCCCGGCTCGCCAGTCAAATTAAGTAAATACATGAAATTCTGGTCACACCGATGTATGATGACACGCAGGGTTACTCATGTTTCGGCGTGACAGTGACTTTGTTCATACCAGCAGACAATCTCCTCCTATCCAGCTCACGCGAGCTTGTCACTATTTATTGAATAATCAATAAGATAATGACACATTTCACCTTGAGGTAATGGCCTCACTCCATCATATAAATACGAATTTAATTGTGTATCAAACTCAATTCGATCTAATTGTTGTTGACTAGATCACATCTTTGTCTATAACGTTACGCAACTTTTCATATGGAACTGAATCATAAGTAATTGAATTCGTACCAATGAATGCTGTAGAAAATTTCTCAGTAACACTCTGACTAACAAGCCATGACAAAATGAAAATAATAAATACTATCAAGCAATTAAAGTTATCTTATCATACAATCACAATTATCATTGCTATTTATTTTTCTGTTATTTTAAATTTACCAGTATATAAATCACTGCATGAGATATTTAATCAACTGGATACAGTCGATACTGGATTTGTTATTTCTATTCCTTTCTTTTTTACCTTTGCTTTAACTATTATTTTCAGTTTATTTTCATGGCCGAAGATAACCAAAATATTCTTTTCCGTTCTGCTGTTAACATCGAGTCTTGTTTGTTATGCCACCTATAATTATGGCACGATATTCAATGCTGAAATGATAGAAAACTTCATTGAGACTAACATCGGTGAGGCCTCATCTTATCTCGACCTCCGGTCAGCTCTCTGGTTTATCGGTCTGGGTGTCTTTCCAACCATATTGTTAATTTTAACGCCCATCAAACATGAAAAATTCCTCGCTTTATTCACGAAAAAGTTGGGCGTCATTTTCATTTCCGGGGTGGGTATTGTGCTGATTGCTTCTGCATATTATCAAGATTATGTATCGGTCGGGCGAAATAATGGTTACATCAAACGGATGATTATTCCGACATATTATGTTAACGGTATTGCTGAATATATTCATCAAACCTATTTTTATAAGCCATTGCCTTATATTCACATTGGAATGGATGCCAAACAAACGGCGGCCCCCGGCCAAAAACCGTCATTGGTGGTACTGATACTGGGTGAAACCGCCAGAACGTACAATTATCATGCAAATGGCTATCCAAGACCCACCACCCCATTCACCGATGCGCTGCAGGTTATCTCTTACCAACATGTTGCATCTTGTGGTACCGCAACCGCAGTCTCTGTCCCCTGTATGTTCTCTCGCCTCGACAGGAAAAATTATAACGAGCAACGCGCCTATCATCAGGACAATCTGCTCGACGTTTTAAACAGAGCGGGTATCGATATTTTCTGGAAAGAGAATGATGGTGCCAGCAAAGGGATTCCAAAGCATGTCAAATATCAGGAACTGAAACGCAATTCTCACGATCCGTTATGCAGTCTCGCCGGGTGTAAAGATATGGCCTTGCTCAATAATTTCGAGCAGGATGTGAATGCGCTTCAGGGCAATCGTTTAGTGGTTCTTCACTTAATGGGCAGCCATGGGCCGGCCTATTTTCAGCGTTATCCGCAACAATTTGCTCACTTTCAGCCGGATTGTCAGCGGGACGATATTGAAAACTGTACCCATGAGCAGCTCGTCAATAGTTACGATAACACCATTCGCTATACCGATTACGTAGTTGCTCAAACGATCACCCGGTTAAAACAACTCTCCGAGCGATATAATACTGCGCTGATCTATCTCTCTGATCATGGGGAGTCATTAGGGGAAAATGGTATCTACCTACATGGCTTACCCTACTCTATCGCACCGATGGAGCAGAAACGTGTGCCTTTGATGGTGTGGTTATCCGATGGGTATCAGGCCGCGCAACATCTTGATCAATCCTGCCTGAAAAAACAGGCTAACACGGCGCATATTTCACAGGATAATCTGTTTGACTCACTGCTTGCCGCACTCAATGTATCAACGCAACTCTATCGCCCGACACAAGATATCTTTTCAGTGTGTCGAAGATAGGTCAGGCCGTTAAACACGACACGAACCAGAGTGGGGCTCAGGTAGACCCGCTCTGCTCAATCTCTGTTGCATGGCCTTGTTACCGTGCTCATTTTGTCTTTGGTTGTCATTTGGTGAGCACTGCTTGATTGTGCATCTCTTGCACGTTACGAAATAACGGGATACCCAGCGTCTGATGCATCTGAACCAGCCACGGCTGTTCCAAACCGATACTTTCCATCGCAGTCCGGTCGAGAAAAATCGTATCTGGTCTCCCTTCGCTGACCACTTCCCCGTCGGCCATCACATACACGTAATCGCACAACTCATAAATCAGATTAATATCATGGCTGGACATCACCACATGTTTGCCGAGTGAAGCAAATGTCTCAATCAGAGATTTCATCTGTCGTGTTCCGGCAGGATCCAGTCCGGCAGTCGGTTCATCCAGCAACAGATACTGGCTGTCTAACACCAACGCACCAGCGATAGCGACCCGTTTCTTTTGCCCGTAACTGAGATACTGCACCGGCTTATTGATTAAGCTTTGACCGTCCACCAAGGATAACGCATCACTGACACGCCGCTGGATCTCCGTTTCATTCACCCCCAGATTTCTTAAACTAAAAGCAATGTCATCAAAGACATCGGTATAAAAAATTTGCTGATCCGGTTCCTGAAACACCAGTGTGACACGCTGACGGTGTTCAAACAGTGCTTTTTTAGCATATGTCAGCGGCTGCCCTTGCCATAAGACGTTACCGTGACGTGGCCGATATAAGCCAAGCAATAACTTAAACAGCGTCGATTTGCCACAACCGTTAGCCCCAACGACACCGACAACAGGATGCGCCGCGAAATTCATCGCCACCCGCTTGAGCACCGGTGAGCCATCCTCATAGGCAAAGTCAACCGCTTGAACCGATAACGTCATCAGAGAAACTCTCCTTGGTATAACTTGACAAAAAGGGACGCTTTCATGTGCTGATGGCGTATCAAAACTCGCTGCAGTAACATCCCTGCCAACTGAGCCAGCGATTTCAGCCAGTGGCGGCGACGGATATAACCGAAGCGCAGCGTTTGGGCGGTAAAAATGGCGTGCGCTTCTTCAATCAAGATAAAAATAAACCGATAAATCAGTAGTACCTGTTCAATCAATACCAATGGTAATCGGGTGGCTTTCATCAGCCGGATACACTGATTGAACGGTGTCGATACCACAAAACAGAAAGTGGCCGCAATCGAGCATAAACAGCGCATCAATGTGTGTTCAGCCATCCCCCATAGTTCACCACTGACCCCGACAAACCCGTCAGCAACAGGTATACTGATGATCAATTCGTCCGGTCGTTGATGATAGGTCAGCACCATCGCGATGATACTGAATAGCAAAAATCCGGCAGGTAAACACAACCAACGCAGGTATTGTCTGAGCGTAATCCGGCCACCGATACAGGTCAGCATCATCAACAACAGAAATAGTCCCCATTGATAGACAACCGGCAGCGTGAGTGCCAGCGACAACGAGACGAGATAAAACCAGCCTTTATAGACCGGTGAGACACCGACCCACCGACTCTGATAGGCATATTTATCGATCAGTAGCATGACGACGCCGACGCCCTTGATAAAAACCGAGAATATAGAAAATCACCGCCGAACCAAGCGAGCCCTGTAATGTAAATAGCAAACTTTCAATCTCACCGCTGGCCGGTTCAAATATCGGTTCAATCCACGGCTGATAATCCGGTGCCATTTCGGTGATGACCGACGTTGCTTCACCATCTGAACCGCCGAATTCGCCGGAAACACCTAATACAAACGGCATGACAATCACCAAGCCGACCAATAACAGAATCAATACGTTCTTTTTCATCTCAGCACACCTTGTGTTTTCCGAGCAGTGCCCGTTTGGTGAGTTGATCATAAATCAACACGGTCAGTAGCCCTTCTGCAATGGCAATTGGCACCTGTGTCAGCAGAAAAACCCCCATAAATTTACTCACCGAGGTCGCAATCCCGAGCTGCGGATCAGGAAATGCTAATCCCAGTTGCACGGAAGTAACCAAATATGTGGCGAGATCCGCGCCGGCAGCACACAGAAACACCGCAATATCCTTTCTGAAATTGAGCCGGTTCGCTGTGACCCACAAAACATAGCCGACCAAAGGCCCGATTACCGCCATCGACATGCCATTGGCCCCCAGCGTAGACAGTCCACCGTGCGCCAGTAACAGCGCCTGAAACAGCAAAACAATCCCGCCGAGCAGCGGTACCACCATAAAGCCAAACAGAATCACCGCCAGACCCACCCCCGTGGGGTGAGAGCAACTGCCGGTCACCGAAGGCAGCTTTAACGCCGACAGAACGAAAATGAATGCTCCGCACAGCGCCAACAACACCTTTCTGTCACTGTCATTGGCGACCAGATGCTTTACTTTTCTGATACTCAAAATCAAACAGGGTAAAAAGAATACCCACCAGCTCAGCGCCCATACCGGTGGTAAAAAACCTTCCATGATATGCATGGCATTGGCACTGGCAGGGAACATCAAAAACATCATCATCCCGAGGAATACCCCGGAAGGAATGCGGGAGAATCGAGAAAACATCAGTCTGTTCCTTATTTGTCGGTTGATACGGGGGCGAACGTTTGTGGTTGCTCGCAATCATTGGCCTTTTCTGCCCCCTGATGACCTAAACAGTGATGGCCTAAACGGTGATGGGCAAAACGGCGATTGACTAAAATAGTCGAAAAATAGGGCAGCGACTCCCCCGTACCATCTCCCGGGTGAATGGCGCTCAGATCGGGATAATAGATTTCATTATCCATCGACGCATTGGCCATCAAAATCGCGCATGACAGCAGGCCCAGTTCATCCAGCAGGGTACGGATTGTGTCAAACCGGCCATATACTTTCATCAACACCACGCATTCATGCTCAGCCAGAGCACGGCGCAGCACATCTTCACTTGCCGTACAGGACATCACCGCCATCGATTGTTGTTCCATACACAACGGGAATTGTGCCCGGGCAGCAATCGCTGCAAATGACGTAATCCCCGGCACCACTTCAATCTCAACTTGCGGGGCAAGGCGTTCCAGTAAAAACACCCAAGTGCTGAACAGCATACTGTCACCTAAAGTGATGAAACCAACCTGTTTCCCGGCGGCTACATCTTGAGTTATCTCTGCGGCAATTTGCTCCCAGGCCTGACGTTTTGCTCCAGCATCGTTGGTCATCGGAAAATGGCGCGCTTTTACCGTCACCTGCTCCCCCAGATACTCGCGTACAATCGACAAGGCTAGGCTGTCCCCCTCCCGGCGACCAGCCGGTGCGTACAGCACATCGAGGTGACCCAAAATCCGGGCAGCACGGACGGTGATTAAGTCACTGGCGCCCGGCCCGGTGCCCATTGCAAATAACTTTCCACCATTTTTTAACATTTCACCATTCATTAACTTTTCATCACTCATGCGACAGGCTCCTTAACATGCATTGACGTCATGACGGATGGTTGAATAGTCTGCTGCGTCTGGCTTGTTGCCCCCGCTTGCTGCGGTTTCATCTCTGAAGATGAAACCGCAGCTAAATGATCAATAAACAACTGCCGAATCAGCGGATTTTCACCCAATCCCTGCACAATCGGCTCGGCGGTAATCCCAGCCTGTTCAATCAGGACTTTCCATGAATCGGGGTCATCGGATGCCATATCATGAATCGCATGATCACCGGCCACCAGCATCAGTGGCATCAGATAAACTTTACGCACCTGCGCCTGTTGCAACCGACTGATAACGGTCTCGATACCCGGATAACTTTCCACCGCACCGACAATAAAAGGTCGCTGATGCGCTTGCATCATATGATCGAGACAGGCATAGGCTGAAAACGCATGATGGGTCGTTCCGTGCCCCATCAGCACCAAGCGTTCATCCGCCGCAAGCGGTGGTGACTGGTATTCAATCGCGTCAATCAAGCGCTGATAGTCATCACAGTCACTCAGTAAAGGGACACCGACTTCGATGCGCTCAAACTGATGTTGGCAATGTGCCACTTCCCGGACAATTTTTTCATATTCGTCCCCGTTGATAATATGGAGTGACTGGATCAACACATCCCGATATCCGGCACGCTTGAGTGCTGCCAGAGCCTCACGCGGATGAGCAATGTCCATCCCGTCCCGCTGCGATAACTTGTTGATAATCATTGATGAAGTAAAAGCCCGAAAAAAATCCCGGTCGGGAAATGCATTGGCTAAAGCTTGTTCACACGCCGCAATATTTTTTTGCAACGCTTGCGGATAACTGGTTCCGAAACTAATCACTAACAGTGCTTTTTTCATCAAATGATTCCTTCTGTTGCCATGCGCAGAACAATGCTTCGCACGCGTCAAGATCGTGTAACGTTTCAACATAGTGGGTAACAAAACGCAGCGGAGGTCGTTGAATCACAATGCAGGGAATCCCGAGCGCAAGACACGGTTGCACTTTTTCAATAAATCCGCCTGCCTGACCGGACTCTTTGGTGATCACCACATCCGGCTGGATCATGTCGTACAACGCGTGATTCATCGCCGCAGAAAAAGGGCCTTTCATCGCAATGATTTGCGCATAACTCAACCCGAGGGACTCACATTCAGCGACGACCTCAGCGGTCGGTAAAACGCGAACATACACCGTTTTGTCGTTGAGTCGTTGACAAAACTGAGCGAGATCTTTACTGCCGGTGGTCAGCAAAATTTTCTGCTGTGCCGACGTGATCTGATCACAAGCATCCGCAATACTACTGGCCTTGGTGAGCAACGGATGGGCCGCCACGTCAACCGACATTGGTCGCTCATAACGAATCACCGGACACCCGGTTTTCAGGCTGGCAGCGACGATGGTTTCCCGTAATTGCTGCGCATAAGGATGGGCGGCATCAATCACACAATCGACCTGATGACCCAGTATCCATGTCTGCATTGTTTCAGCATCTAAGCGGCCTTGAATCACCGGTGCAGTCAGTGACTGTACCGTGGCCAGTCCGGCCGGAGTCGCCACCGACAAGGTATAGCGGATCTGGTACTGCTCCAGCATCCGGCACAGTGTGACAGCATCGGACGTGCCGCCGAAAACCAGCACATGCGCGGGGCTCCTCATAGTGTGTAGCCTCGCGGCGTAATCATCAGCCCCTGCTCAACATAAGTAGATTGATTGCCGACAATCACCATGGTGCGCATATCGACTCGTTCAAAATCCATGTCGGCAAAGGTAGTCAGCCATTTGGTTTCTTTGCGACGTCCCGCTTCTTTAACGACCCCGACCGGGGTGTCCGCTGCTTTATAAGGGGACATTAATTCAAACGCGTGACGCAGGTGCCCTTCCCGTCCCCGACTGCGCGGGTTGTAAAAACAGGTCACGAAGTCCGCTTCAGCGGCAGCGCGGATGCGCTTCTCAATCACTGACCATGGCGTCAGCAGATCACTCAGACTGATATGACAGAAATCATGCATCAGCGGCGCGCCCAGCGCCGCACCGGCAGCAATACTCGCGGTCATGCCCGGGACAATTTTCACTTCAACATGCCATTTCTGTTTGGTCACCATCTCCAGAATCAAGCCAGCCATGCCATAAATCCCGGCATCACCACTGCTGATCAAGGCGACGGTTTTACCCGATTGGGCGATATCGAGGGCGACCTGACACCGTTCGATCTCTTTGCACATGCCGGTTTTAATCACCGGTTTATCCCCCACCAAGGCTTTGACAAGGTGGGTATAGGTTTTATATCCGACAATCACTTCAGCCGCTTCAATGGCAGCGCGCGCCTCTGCGGTCATCATCTCCGGACCACCGGGGCCAATTCCTACGACATATAACATGATTTCATGACTCCATAGGTCAGGGTAATACCTTGTTGTCTCAGGGTTTCTCCCAACAGACAACCATCACTGAGCAGCCAGGCTGCCGGTTGAGACACACAGCCGACGCCTACCGTCTGTCGGACGAATTCCGATTGAGGAAACGGTGCGGAACACGCACTTAATTCGGCTGCGCTGAATAATTTGAATGGCACCTGATATTGCTGCGCCAGATGCAGAATTGCCGGCTCATCATATTTGCGGTCAATACTGCCAATCGCAGCCAGCGCGAGCGGGTGAATATTGATGTGTTGCAGTTGTTGCTGAAAAAGAGTCAATAGCTGTACGGGGGAGACGTTTTTCCGGCAACCGATCCCGGCCACAAGCCGTTTCGGGATCAACTGAAAACTGGGGATCGGCCAGTCAGGCCGCGTATATTGCATCGACACATCGATCAGCGCGGACAGCTCATAACGGCCAACATCGTGTTCAGTCACAATGGTTAAGCCGCGAATATCAAACTGACGAATATCAAAACCAAGTGTTGCTGCAAGCCATGGATCAATATAAATCCCGACAGCATGTCCGCTGACCAAAAGTTGATTCACGGTTTTAGTCGCCACCCGAAACTGCTCACTGGCCGCATTGATCTGTTGCGCCAGCACATCAAAAGCACAGGTTTGATTGACATCGGTTGCCGTCGAGATCACCGGCAGCGCACCAATTCGCGCTGCGACCTCCCGGGCCAGTTCATTCGCGCCGCCAACATGCCCCGATAAGACACTGATGACATGCTGCCCTTGTTCATCAATCACCAACACCGCCGGGTCGGTGAATTTATCTTGCAGCAACGGAGCAATCATCCTGACGGCAATCCCACAGGCACCAATAAAAATCAGGGCGCTATCGCAGCCAAACCGTTGCGCCACCATCTGCTTTAGGCTGCCGTCAAATGGCAGAAAATTGGCCTGTAGATACTTTTCAGCGCAGTAGCAATGCATCGACAATGCCGGAAACGCCTGACGGATCTGCCGGGCAATCTGCTGGCCGCCCGGGGTCAGGCTGAACAGTGAGACGGAAAAACCGTTAACGGTATTCATGACTGAACGCCGCATCATAAAGTTTGGAGTAGTGGTATTCTTCTCCCAGAAAGCGACCGACCAAGATCAATGCTGTTTTTTGAATGCCTGCATCCGTCACGGTCTGAGCAATATCGGCCAGCGTGCCTTTGAGTATCTGACTGTCGGGCCAAGTGGCTTTATACACCACAGAGACCGGGGTCTCTGTCGGATATCCGCCCTGCACCAGTTGCTCAACCACCGCACCAATCCCTTTGACGGACAAGAAAATTGCCATTGAAGTCTGATGACCGGCAAAGCGTATCAGCGATTCCAGTTCCGGAGTCGGTGTCCGCCCCGCCATCCGGGTAATAATAAGGCTTTGCGACACTTCCGGTACGGTGTATTCAACGCCGAGTTCCGCCGCAGCGCCAAGAAAAGAAGACACCCCGGCAATACAGCGAAAGCCAATCTGCTGTTTTGCAAGTTCTTCGCCCTGTTCGCGAACCGAGCCATACAGTGATAAGTCTCCGGTTTGCAGTCTCACCACCAGCTTATTATGGTGAATACCGTCCACCATCAGTTGAATAATCTGCTGTAAATGTAAGTAAGCACTGTCATGGCATTCCGCTTCCGGTTTGCAGTAATCCAGTAAGGCCGGATTAATCAGTGAACCGGCATAAATCACCACATCCGCCTGTTGCAGCAAGCGATAACCTTTGAGGGTAATCAGCTCCGGGTCACCGGGGCCGGCTCCCACAAAATAGACTTTGCTTTTGTCCAGCGTTTCCGTCATTGTGCGCTCCCTTTCGTACACCGAGTACATGAAATCACAAACGTGGGGTTATTGGGTTTGAAGTAGTAGCTGCTCCCCAGCGGGGTCAGCGGGGACACCATGATCTGCGTACAGTCCAGATCCCGGATCGGGCAGTTTTTCAGGTGCTCTAACGCCTGATGCAGATTGTCTTGCAGAATAAATGTCATCACTAACCGGCCTTGTTCTGTCAAATGAGCCAGAGCCCAGTCAATGATCGCTGTGAGGTTGCCACCACTGCCGCCGATAAATATGGCATCCGCTCCCTTCACCAGATCACAAGGGGCAATCGCTTGTACCAGTTCAATCTGCGCAACAGCGTGGTGGCTGAGGTTTTGCTGCATAATCGCAATCGCATGGTCATTCTTTTCAATCGCAGTGACGGCCAGTTCAGGAAAACGCAGTGCGGCTTCAATGGCGACACTCCCGGTCCCGGCGCCCACATCGACAAATCGCTGTGCCTGACCGAGCGCTAAACGGTCCAACACCACAGCGCGGACTTCCTGCTTGGTCATCGGCACTTTGTCGGCCCTGAGAAATTCGCTATCTTTCATCTTTCCCTCTTTCGTTCAGGAGATTTCGTTCAGGACATTCGTTCAGAGCATTCATTTAGGACAATGACCACATTCATGTCATATGAACGCTGCACCTGCTCTGCCTGTAGCATCGAAATCCGTTGATCGGCATAGCCCAGATTTTCACCGATAATAAATGTCCGTTTCAGTTGACGAACCAGCGCTTGCTGTGCGATTCGATACGGCCCGAGATATTGGTCGGTCACTAACGCAACCTTGTCGTGTGCAAACAGAAAATCGAAATCCGGTGACTGGCCATGACTGCTGGTGATGTACAGATCGTTCATATCCATGCCGATTTCAGTAAACAGCATTTGAATCGAACTGATCCCGGGAATGACTTGCCGCTCATCGGGCGGAAAATGCTGGCAGATACGTTTACCGATCCCAAATAACATCGGATCACCCGATGCGAGCACCACCACCTGACGCGATGCCAGCTGAGCCAGAGATTGCATGATGACGTCGATACAGCCTGACATCGCAATCCGTTCCCCCTGAAAATCAGGAAACAGACGCAATAATCTCGGCCAGCCGACCAACACCTCGGCACGGTCAATCAACTGACGTGCGGCAACCGTCATCATGTCATCCCGGCCGGGCCCGGTGCCGACCACATAAATCATTGGTAATCCTCCACAATCTCGTCAATCGGACGATGAGCACCTAAGACCTGATTGTCATAAGAAAACAGCACCACATCACACCTGAACGGGCGACTGGCATAGCGCAGCATGTCTGCGACCCGTGTGCAGATCCGCTGTGCCAGCGCGGTATAAACCGCCTGATAGCCATGCTGTTCAATCAATGCCAAGGCTTCTTCGGTAGTCAGGCAGGCATAAACCTGTTGCAACAAGGCATTCGGTGCCCCCAACAATGCCAAGTGGGTGACCAGTGTTTCCAGCCGGGCATCGGCAATATGCGAGTGAGTATGAAAAACACCGGCGGCAATCTTGATCAGTTTGCCGATATGCCCGACCAGTAAAACTTGTTCAAATTCAAGACGATTCGCCTCTTGCAACATGTAGCCGACAAAGTTACTCATGGTCACGACCATCTCGTGATTCAGATGCAGCTGTTGACGCACGAACCGTTCGCCATGATTGCCCGGTACCAAAATGACCCGACGGTGGCCTTGGGCTTTTTTCTGTTCCAGCTCAATGGCTAACGAACGTTTCCAGCTCTCTTCAGACATCGGGGTCACAATGCCGGAGGTGCCGATAATCGAAATCCCGTTTTCAATCCCGAGCCGGGCATTGTAGGTTTGCCTGGCCCGCTCAATGCCTTCCGGTGCGAAAATCTCGACCGTCACGCCTTGATTGGGCCCGATGACCTCACGGACAGCCTGCTCAATGGTATGCCGCGGGGTTTTATTGATTGCCGCAGCGCCGACCGGCAAGCCAACCCCTTGCCGTGTCACGGTGCCGACACCTTCCCCGCCGATAATCTCAATCGATGTTCCGTGTTTGCGGGTCACCCGGGCAAAAATCAACATCCCGTGGGTGGCATCGACATCATCCCCGCCATCTTTGCGAATCGCAGCAACGGCCTCAAATTCAGCCACAGATGCTTCTTCAACACTCAAATGCAAGGGAACACCGGAAGGCGTCACGATCGAGACTTGATGGATAAGCTGTTGACGCAGCAGCATCAAGGCCGCCACTTTCGCTGCCGCGGTCGCACACGAGCCGGTGGTATAGCCTTTGCGATAGGCTTTACCGCGATGCCAGACAAGATCCTGAAGCGCAGATTCGGTCATCGCGCCTCCTGCATGTCATACAACACCGCATTGACAATCGCGGCAGCAACATTACTGCCCCCTTTGCGCCCGAGAGCGGTAATAAAAGGAAAATCGCTGTCATACAGGGCTTGTTTCGATTCAGCCGCACCGACAAAACCAACCGGAACACCGATGGTGACAGGCCGGTTTGCTCCGGCACTTTGCAGCAACTGAAACAGTGCCGTCGGGGCGTTGCCGAAGACAAACACCGCATTTTCGGTTTCAGCCAACGCCTTCTCAACCGCCACCATCGAACGGGTTTTGCCTTGTGCCTTAGCTGTCGCCGCCACATCCGGGTCGGCAATATAGCAGCGGACCTCACAGCCAAACTGGCGTAACAGGGATTTATTCATACCGGCCAGCACCATGGTGGTATCGGTATAAAACACACATCCGGCCGCAATTCGGGCCGGTAACTCGGTCAGAATCGTGGGTGAGAATTTTAAAATTTCCAGCCAGTCAAAATCGGCGGTGGTGTGAATCGCCCGGGTAATGATTTTTTTCTCAAGCGGATGGGAGAAATGATAGGCCGGAAAGTCCGTCCGGATGATCTGATCAATGATCTCGAAGCTGGTCGATTCAATTTGCTGCGGCTGTTGAATAAAGGATTGCGGTTGCTGACTTGTTGTCTGGCATCGGTTTGGGTTCGCTTTCATAGACCACCAATCACTGTTTAACTGAGAAGGTTGAACCAAGACCGGTTTAACCAAGTTCTGTTCTACTGGTGAATTGCGGGTATAAAGCAACCGCCCCCAATTGATTTGGAGACTGCACCTTACTCGCTTCCCACCGAAGGAGTTACGGAATTGCTTTGACTCGTCTTCTGACTCAGCATCAACCTTCCTGATCCCTTCCCGTTTGCACAGTGGTTTGATCAGGTCGTCAGCATTACAGCAGCGGGGGCTGTGGAGGAATTTCACCTCACTTCCGATCCGTATCCAAATTGCCTCAATAGCTGTGAGTCGTTCTTACCGAACATTGACAAGCCGTCACTTTGGGAGGCTGGATATCGGATCATCATCAAAGCAATGATGTTTATTCGTCTGAATACACTGACAGAACATGCTCGGATTGCATTGATAGTCATCAATTTATATTCAAATAATCAAAATGATACTTATTCACGAGATCACCCGATATTCACCCCGCACAGAAATATTCATTCGTGGCACATAAACCCCCTTCCGGATCAACGATCTTTTTTGTCAGCCATAGTTCAATAATCGCAGCGGTCAATCCGACCAATGAATCAACACAACATGTCATGAGGTAAAAAGATGAAAGGCAAAGTATGGTTAGTGGGCGCCGGACCGGGAGATCCGACATTGCTGACCGTGAAAGCACTTTACTGTATTCGTCAGGCTGAAGTGATCGTCTATGACCGTCTGGTCAGTGATGAGATTTTGCAGGAAGCACCGCCACACTGCACCATGGTCAATGTCGGCAAACTGCCCAATTATCATCCGATTCCTCAGGATGATATCAATGACTGCCTGATCCAGTTTGCGTTGCAGGGGCACAATGTGGTGCGTTTGAAAGGTGGCGATCCTTATGTGTTCGGCCGCGGTGGCGAAGAAGCCGAGGCGCTGGCAGAGTTGGATATTCCGTTTGAAGTGATTCCCGGCATCAGTTCAGCAATTGGCGGACTCGCCTATGCAGGGATCCCGGTCACGCATCGTGATTGTGCCTCTTCTTTCCATGTGGTGACCGGCCATTTGAAACAAGGCAAAGATCCGCTCGACTGGTCACAATTTTCCAGACTGGACGGGACACTGGTGATTCTCATGGGTATGAGTCAAATTAAACATATCTGCCAACAACTGGTGGACGGCGGCAAACCGGTCAGTACCCCGGCAGCTGTGGTCCGTTATGCCAGCCGGGACAATCAGCAAGTCGTCACCGGCACTGTTGCCAATATTGCCCAGCGTGCGGCAGAAGCTCAAATCAAGTCTCCGGCATTGATTGTCATCGGCGGCGTGGTCGAAAAACAGACTACCCTCTCGTTTCAGGCGACTTGTCGCCACATCAGCGAGTTAGCGAAACTTGCAGAATAAGAGCGGAGATAACAAAAACTCATCAAACCGCTAGCGGACATGCAATACTGTTGACCGTCAGATAAGTCTCTCCCTGATAGCGGTTGAGGGTGAGATGCGTGACACTCTGGTTCGGAATCGCCAGTCCGGTATACCAACGCGGATTCTGCCAATCCAGACCGAGCACATGTGCCAGTATGTAACGAATCGGCCCGCCATGCGCGATGATCAAGGTATCATGCCGGCACTGTTTAATCAGTGCTTCCCACGCTTGGGTCACTCGCGCCACACCGAGAGCCAATGGCTCTGCCTCCGGCAGGGGTGCATGTGCCGGATCCGCCCAAAACTTTTCGAAGGTCTCCCATTCGTCTTGCAACGTATCAAACGGCACCCCGTCAAACCGCCCGAAATTCTGCTCTTTGAACCGCTCATCTACCGTTAAATTCAGGGCCGGATTCAACGCGGTTAATTGTTCCGCCAGATAGCGGCAACGGGTTAAAGGCGAGGTATAGATCGTCTGAAACTGATAATGGGTCAGTAAAGCACGCGCCATGGCTTGTTGGGTCACTTCATCGACACCGACATCCGTATGCCCGTTCAGCGCCGGCTTGCCTTCGGTTTTCCCGTGTCGCAGCAAATATAAGTGAATCATCTGTTTTCCTTTGATATACAGGCAACTAAGCATAGCAATTTCTGCAAAAAGTACACTCGATTTTCAGAACTGAACGGCGCAGCCATTTTTGCAACAACCAACCTTCCTGAAATGAATTTGTGATCAGTTCAATAGTTCGGATGAATTTTTCATCCGGTTGCATGATTCTCATCCCTAATTCGGTGACGATTCTCACAGAACAGACGGATCATACAATTCTACGCCTGCCGAATTCCTCCCGGTCATTTGAACAAGTGGATGAGCACTCCGCCATGATTTGTTTCTATGATAATGCTTGTTGATGTGTCGCCCCGTGAATTTTCAAACTATTGCGAGGCATGTTGACGGAACATGTTAACGAAACAATAAACACAAATTGAAATGGTTAGGATGAGAATATGAAGAACAAACTATCGACCGGAATTATGCTATGCAGCTGCCTGTGGGGACTCTCTCCGGCATATGCACAGGATGCACCCAAAACCGCCTTTGTTCATTTATTTGAGTGGAGTTGGTCTGACATTGCTACCGAGTGCGAAGACTTTCTGGGGCCAAAAGGATTCGCGGCCGTCCAGATTTCCCCCCCGCAGAAAAGTATCGATAACCCAGCCTGGTGGTCTCGCTATCAGCCGATGAGTTACCAGTTTGATAATCGTAGTGGTAACCGCGAGCAGTTCAAAGATATGGTGAGTCGTTGTAAAGCGGCCGGCGTTGATATTTATCTCGATGCCGTGATCAATCATATGGCAGCGTTAAACCGAAGCTTCCCTGATGTACCCTATGGCTCCAACGATTTTCACAACTGTACCGACAATATTAACTACGGGAATCGCTGGCAAGTTCAAAACTGTGACTTGGTGGGTCTGAATGACTTAAAAACCGAATCAGAATATGTGCGGCAGAAAATCGCGGACTATATGAATGATGCCATCAGTATGGGTGTTGTCGGTTTCAGAATTGACGCGGCAAAACATATTCCGGCAACCGATATTGCTGCGATAAAAAGTAAACTCAATGGCAATCCATACATTTTTCAGGAAGTCATTGGGGCAAGCGGTGAACCGATCCAGCCTTCAGAATATATTGATAATGGAGATGTCACGGAATTTAACTTTGCCCGAACCCTTGGCAGCAAATTTAAAAACGGTCACATCAATGAGCTGAAAGAGTTGAATCAATGGAGTGGCTGGCTGCCCAGCGATGATGCCGTCGTATTCGTGACCAATCATGATGATGAACGCACCAATGCCAGTAATGAGCTGACATATAAAGATCAGGGCAATTTATACATGCTCGGCAATGTGTTCATGTTGGCCTACCCTTACGGCTATCCGAAAATTATGTCCGGCTATCAATTTAATCACAGTGATGATGCACCGCCGGCGACGGGTGTTCACTCAGGAAATGCCTGCCGCTTTAATGGCGGAGACTGGATCTGTACCCATCAATGGCGCGGTGTGGCCAATATGGTTGCATTTCGCAACGCCACCGCAGCATATAATCAAGTCACTCACTGGTGGGATAACGGTAGCAATCAGATCGCATTCGGCCGTGGCGGACTTGGATTTGTCGTCATTAACCGCAGTGATACCGCCGCGCTGGACAAAACGCTGAATACCGGTATGCCTGAAGGGGACTACTGTGACATCATCTCCGGTAATTTTGATCCGAGTAATGGTGCGTGCAGCGGAAATATCATTCACGTTGATAGTCAGGGCAACGCCACATTTAATGTGTCTTTGCAAGATGCAGCCGCAATTCACGTGGGTGCTAAAATCGATGGCGGAACAACTCAACCGAATGAGCCCGTTCCCGCAACAGCAGTGAGTGAACAGGCGATCTGCTATTACGACAAAAATACCTCGTTTAACACACCTTCTATTTATTATTGGAATGTCGCGCCGGCAGGGGCATTAGAGGCAACCTCCTGGCCCGGTGTCGCGATGACGAAAAATGGTGACTTTGCTTGCTTTGAACCCGGCGCCCAGCTCACGGCCGTTAACGTGATTTTCTCGGATCAGGGTGCCTCTAAAACCGTTGATCTCACCACTCAGTCCGGTACTTGTTACTTCAACGGCAACTGGAAATCGCTGAGTGAGTGTGGCTTTTCCATCAAATCCGGAGATGACAGCCATCCTACGGTGCAAAATAACAAAGTGTGTTATGACAACCGGCAGAACTTTAATCAACCTTATCTCTATTTCTGGAATGTCGAAGCAACCTCTCCTGTCGATACCGTATCATGGCCGGGAGTTGCAATGACAAAGGAAAACAATAGCTATTGCTATGATTTCCATCAGGAACTCGCTTCCCTGAATGTTATTTTCAGTGATAATGGCAGCCGCCAAACCGATAATTTATCGGCAACACCCCCGAAGCTCTGTTATCAAGACAATCAGTGGCAGGAAATGACCGCATGTAGTACGAATTAAGCTACACACGCAATACGTTATTACGTTATACGTTACGTTACGTTACGTTACGTTATATTGTGGGGCCCGGAGACAGAGAGATGAAGCTGGTACTACTGGAACTTGGAGCACTCAAGCTTCATCCATTTCAGTCGCATCTGTACCCGCGCCCCGGATATTTTTCACGGCAATAAACGCGTCCCAAATGCTTGCGCAAAACCACCGACCAAGACTTGAGTAATCCCTGTCTCGTCTGACTCAACGAATGCTGTAATTCTTGAGGGACTGCCCATCGCCCTGCCTTGCTCGAAAGTAAAAACGCGAGAATGACCGGCATACAGGTGTTTGATTAAATAACATGCCAGTGCACCATTGGCACTCCCCGTGGCTGACTCTTCCGGAATTCCGACTAAAGGCGCAAAATTTCGACACCTTGCGGTTAAATCACTATTCTCCTCACATAACTCAAAAACATGCATCCCCGTCACCTGATGCTGTTGTGAGAAATCTCTGAGTAAGTCGTCATTCACTTGGATGTGATTGAGGTATCCGTGCGGGAGCGGCACAATAATATCCGGCAACCCGGTCGAGAGAACCTCAATCGGCAATCCGGTTGATGCTAACAGTGCCGCATCAATACCGACTAACGGGGATATGTCCTCGTAATCAAGCATTTTGATATATTCCGGTAAATTCTGCTGCATCACGACGTGTCCATCCGGTTCGATCAACACGCCAAGTAATCCCGCTTTCGTTTTTTGCGTGTATTGCCCTTCTGTGAGCAATCCTCTTTGATACATGGTTGAAAACGTGGCTAACGTTGCGTGCCCGCAAAAGTCGACTTCTTCGGTTGGGGTAAAAAACGAGACTTCAAAATCGGCTTCACTCTCTTGTGGCTGTACTTGCGAAGATAAGACTTGCGAGACAAAGGCCGTCTCGGAATAGCCGACGGCTTGTGCGATGGCTAACTTTTCTTGGTCTGACAGTTCATCAGCATCCAAGACCACACCCGCAGGGTTCCCACCGCTGCCATTTTCAATAAAAGCGTTCACCAAAATTACTTCCACGTTGTTCAAGACATCTCTCCTTGCAGTCGCTCACTCAAATCACGCCAACGTCATTCAACACAAACTAACCGACTTAAACAGCAAAGCCAATTCAAAAAGTGAATTGGCTCGAAAACCGGGCTGTGAAAGGTATCGCGACAGGCAAAAAATGAACTGGCTCCGCCGCTTGATCTCCATGATTTAATTTGGTCATGATTCAGATATCGATGATACGAATCATCATCATGATATTGTTCGTAAAGTCGTATCTTTGAAAACTCAAACAATTAGCAAGACTGATTATGGCTGGTTCAAGGAGGTTGTGGATGTAGCAAGGAAAATTGAAACTGATATACAGAATAATGGCTTTTATCCAGAAACTGAAAGTATGCTATTAGAATTTCGAGAAAAGCTTTTAGAATGTCCGAAAAATTTATCGACAATTAGAGACTGGTAAGAATATAACACATATAAACACGCTACCTATCAATAGACGAATTTAACTAATCCGGCTATATTTATAGCCAGATTTAAATCAATAAAAAATTCATTTAATTCGTCTGCCATACGGCTATTAATCATCGGTTACAGCAAACATACAGAGGCTCTCTTATTATAGCCCTACCGAAACCCGCCTTATTTCAAGACATTGAAATAAAATAAAAATCAGACATTTACCGATTACTCCCAAGATGACACGACTCAAGCTCAGGTGCTGCATACACAGTTATTTTCAGGCTCATTTAAGGCGAAAATAATTTTGTTAATTGTATTAATAGTGTGCCTAGAAGTAGTGGCAGCGATCAAAAATAATAAATAACGTAATCCATAAACAAATTCTAAAAATTGCACTTTCAAAGTTAAACACTATGTTTTACATGATCGTAAAAAGTCGATTTTTATTTGACAAAATAGTCAAGAAAATCGTTCTAAATTTTATTCAACTACGTGACACACTTAACTGACGAACATTATTTTTTTCAATAATGCTAACGAAGCAAATGACCTTATTTTAATCAGGTCTCTGAATTGAGCATCATCACAACATCTAACCGGACATTATTAATTTGTAAAAGGAATACATAATGAATATAAAATGTCTTTCTAAGAACATGTATGCCAAGGCATCGGCAGCCATGGTGCTTGGAGTACTTGCAAGCAGCGTTACTTTACCTGAAGCCGCGCTTGCAGCGAACCCTATCGTATCACATGTTTATACAGCTGATCCTGCTGCCCGTGTTTTTAACGGGCGGATGTATGTAGTGACCACGCACGATCAGGATACCCAAACCGATTATAGCCAATTGCAAGATTACTATTTGTTTTCTTCCGACGACATGGTGAATTGGCAAGATCATGGCATTATTTGGAATTCTAAAACGAATACTAACTGGGCCAATTTGGCTTACGCACCGGATTTTATAGAGCGTAACGGAAAATACTATTTATATTTTCCAGATGGTGGCGGTTCAATTGGTGTGGCCGTTGCTGATAACCCAGAAGGTCCTTATGTCGATCCACTCGGTCATGCACTGGTGGATAGCAGTACGCCAAATGGCAGTGTGCAGTGGATCTTTGATCCCAGCGTGTTTATTGATGATGATGGTCAAGCTTATTTGTATTTTGGTGGCGGTGGTGAGGGGAATGCCCGTGTGATCAAATTAAATGATGACATGATTAGCACCAGTGGCAGTGCAATATCCATCGATGTCCCAAACTTCTTTGAAGCGCTTTACATGCATAAGCATAACGGCACTTATTACTTATCGTATTCTTCCGATACCAGTTCGGGCATGAAAATTAATTATATGACCAGTAATAATCCGACCACAGGATTTACCTACCGAGGTACGATTTTGCCCAATCCATGGGAAAATAACTCAAATAACAATCATGCTTCAATTGTTGACTATAAAGGTAAAAGTTACATTTTTTATCATAATCGGGCTGTGGCTAACGAACGTGGCGCGAGTACTTTTCAGCGTTCAGTAAATGTTGACCGTTTAGAGTACAACAGTGACGGTAGCATCAAAGAAGTGAATGCCGGGCGCGCTGGCGTACCACAACTTAAAACTGTCAATGCATTTAATATCAATCAGGCTGAGATGTTTGATGAAGAAAATGGAGCAGAAACTGAGAACGCCTCTGATGGTACCTTAAATGTAATGATGGGTACTGGTGATTGGATAAAAGTATCTGGTGTTAATTTTGGCAATGGTGCCCAAGAGCTAAAACTACGTGCAGCAACAGATACTGGCTCAAGTTTAGAAATTATTTTGGATAGTTTGAATAATTCTCCAGTAGCCACGATTGATATTGATGACACAGGTGGCTGGCAGACGTGGCAAACCCAATTAACTGCATTAAACACCACGATAAGCGGTGTGCATGATGTGTATTTGCGTGCGAATGGATGGCATAACTTGAACTGGTATCAGTTTATCGGCAGTGGTGGCGATGCTGGAAGTAGTACATTGACCGTAGAATTAGAGTCTTTATCTGGACAAAATAATTTTAGTCCATTGAGTGTTAAATCAGATGGTGGCGCTTCTAATGGGCAATATATTGAATGGACAAACAACGGCAGTAATCAAGTATTAAGCAGCCCTTCCAATTCTGCCAGCGGACAGGTAGCAATAAACTTCCGAGTTTCTCAAACAACGAATATCGGTTTTGAAATTCGAGCGTCATTGGCTGGCGGCAACGATGATTCATTTTATTACCAGTTAGATTCGGGGGGTTGGATCACTCAAAATAACACCGCCACAACTGGCTGGGGTAACGTTACGCTTCAGACTTTCAATAACGTTGCTGCCGGCGATCACATGCTGAGGATTTTACGACGCGAAGATGGCGCTAAATTAGATAAAGTTACACTCAATGCTACAAACGGTAATATTCGTTTACTTGCTGATGGTAACAGTGGTGATGATGGCAGTGATTATCAAGTGCCTAATAATAACTTTGCTGACAACGGTGGTGCAGAAGGCGGCTTAATGAATTGGTCTACAACGGCCGGCTCTATCAGTTTAAGCAATACACAAAGTCACAGTGGTTCATCAAGTGTATTCATTACTGGGCGTACTGCAAGTTGGCACGGTATTACCTTTAATCCAGGCTCCTTAGTGAATGGTGATAAATATGACGTAGCAGTATGGGTTAAATTAGCCGCAGGCTCAGCTGATGTACCAATTACGTTAACTGCAAAACGCCAAGAAGACGGTGATAGCTCAACGTACAATGAGTATGAACAGGTTGCTACTGCCGTTGCATCGGCTAATCACTGGACGCTATTACAAGGCTTTTATACACAAAGCGGTACACCTTTTGAGCATTTTATTATTGAATCTGACAATGAAACCGTGAGTTTTTATGCGGATGATTTTTCAATTGGGGGTAACGCCGGCGATAGCAATCAAACGTGTGATCTGAAATCGAACAACCACTGGACATCAACCGGTCCGTTAATTTCTCCTCAAAGATCGAATTGGGCGTCAATTAAAGATCCAACCATTGTTAATTACAACAATAAATATCATGTATTTGCGACGGTATTTGATACGGCTAAAAACAGTTGGGGTGGGGTTTACTTAAACTTTAGTGACTGGAGCCAAGCCGGTTCTGCAAATCAAGTAGATATGAGCACCACACGAGCAGGCAATACAGTTGCACCTCAAGTATTCTTTTTTGAACCAGAAAAAAAATGGTACATGATTTACCAATGGGGCGCTAAATATTCTACTAACACGGATATTAGTAATCCAGCGGGTTGGACAACACCTCAACCGTTGTTAAATAATGGGTTGAGTAATGGCATCGATTATTGGGTGATCTGTGACGATAACTATTGTCATTTATTCTTCTCTGGCGACGACGGTAAGTTGTATCGCTCAAAAGTCTCGATTGGTAACTTCCCGAACTTTTCCGGTTATGAAGTTGTGATGCAAGATAGCGTTGCGAGACTGTTTGAAGCCTCTAACGTTTATAAAGTGGAAGGCACTAATAAATATTTATTATTAGTGGAAGCATATGGCCCGCGTTATTTCCGCTCTTGGACATCGACGAGTTTAGATGGTCCTTGGACACCTTTAGCGGATACCCAATCAAATCCTTTTGCAGGGGCGGCAAATGTTTCTTTCCCAAGCGGAAAATGGACGGATGATATTAGTCACGGTGAGATGATACGTTCAGGATATGATCAAACCCTTACGATTAATGCCTGTAATATGCAGTACTTGTATCAAGGACAAAATCCAAATTCAGGTGTATCAGACTACAATCGCTTACCTTATAAACTTGGTTTAATAAGCGCAAATTAGTCATGCAGTAAGCTATCGCCACCCGATAATGGGTGGCGATATGAATAAAATAATTATGTGATAGTGCATGTTTTTTACTGCCACATTAAACCTTACAACACCAAATTAAGGTGATGATTATGAAATATATAATAACGGCACTGGTTGCTTTGATGTCGATGTCTGCTATCGCAGAGCCTGATCCAAACTTTCATGTTTACTTGATGGTCGGGCAATCAAATATGGAAGGCGCTTCACCGGTTGAATCTCAAGACCGTATAACGAACCCCAGAGTCATGGTATTACAAGACGAGTCATGTGGTGGCATAGGATATTACGGTCAATGGCGCGTGGCATCACCGCCTTTAGTTCGTTGTTCTGGCGCTTTAGGGCCTGGTGATAATTTTGGCAAAATCATGGCGAACAATTCTGATCCTAAGGTAACGATTGGTTTAGTGGGCGCTGCACATGGCGGTCAAAAAATAGAATATTTTCTAAAAAATTGTAGTGATTTTAACGCATGTTCACCGACCTTTGGTTCAACACCCAATAATTTGAATGGTGGTTATCAATGGCTGATCGATCTTGCCCGTAAAGCGCAGGAAAGGGGTGTCATAAAAGGTATTATTTTCCATCAAGGTGAAAGTAATACGGGTGATCCGGCTTGGCCCGGACGTGTGAAACAATTAGTTACCGATATACGTAACGACTTGGGTATTGGTAATGTTCCTTTCATTGCGGGTGAGCTGCCTTACCCGGCCTGTTGTTCTAGCCATAATCGTTTAATCGCACAATTGCCGTCACTGATTACCAACGCACATGTTGTCAGTGCTGCGGGTTTGAATATTCACGATCAATATCATTTTGATTCTGCAGGTGCGCGTGAAATGGGTAAGCGCTATGCAACCAAAATGTTGCAATTAGTAGATACCGGGGCTGATGATGGCACGGGAAGTAACACTATCGTTGTTCGGTTAAGTGGCGTTGTTGGTGATGAAAGCGTTAACCTGCAAATAGGAGGAACCGCAATCAAGCAGTGGACAGCGACAAATTATATGGCTGACTATACTGTGAATACTGATGCGACAGGTGAAATTCGTGTTGGCTTTACAAATGATGGCGGGAATCGTGATGTTCAAGTAGATTACATCATCGTCAATGGTGTTATTCGCCAAGCTGAAGATCAAGACGATAATACCGGCGCATGGGGCAATGGTACTTGTGGGGGTGGTACATTCTCAGAGTGGCTTCATTGCAATGGCTCGATAGGATTTGGGGCATTAAGATAAGACATCCATACAATGAAAGCTCGCAATGTTCGGGCTGTCGCTACATAATCCTCCATCGAAAAACCTAGCTACAGGTAGGAGTCGATACCTTAATGATTAACAACGGAGAATGGGAAAGCCGCAACAAACTGGGGTTGGATTCAATACTGTAATGGTTCACTGCGGTATAAGTGGAGGGTTACCTGACTGTGGACGATAACGGTCAGTTCCTCAGTTTACACTGCCACATCCCAAACACCTCGGCTGTTCGTCAAACGTTACCATGACGAACAGCCGCCTTATTTATGATCATCTTTTTCGGAGTTAATCAGTACTTTTCTCAGCCCCTCATAAGTTAACCTCTTCTGGATACTTTTTTACCTATATATTTTTTCTTCTTCAGAAAGGGGCTCTTCGAGAATGAATTGAATTTTCACTCCCCTACTTCACAACATTATTAAATATAGAAAATTGAATAAAAAATTAATCTGTATTACGCTTTTCCATATTCCTAATTTTTGTTACATGTTCATACTCTTCATCAGTAAAAAAGCCATGAGCCTCTATGCCACTCAATGTTTTCAATATTTTATCTAATAATTCATTAAACTCATCCGCAGTTTTTATTTCTCTAATTTTATCTAAAGCATATTCATAAACTTTTATACCTTGTGGCGAATTTCTTGATACTGCTAACTCATTTAATTTTTCAAGATTATGTTCTAATTCTTTAATTTTGAGCATAGAAAAACCTTATAGTAATCGAGTTGTTGTTTCTTCAATTGAATCAGTCATATTAATAAAACCTTGAAATCATATATCCTTGCTCACTTCATATGGATAATCAGTCCTCTGATGTACGGCTAAACATTCGTATATCCAAGCTCTTTTATTATGATGACAGCATAAATATTGTATGAAAAATGTTCTCTAATACTTTAATGAACTAGCCCTTCTACAGCTCGGCTTGAGTGCTGATGAGTCACAGAAAGATATCATTTACTACTTTGGAAGTAATCGGTATTTTTAATAGAAAATATTAAACAAATGACCATGAATAATATCACTCCAAAAACCGATTCCAGATATTCTATATAGTATATTGTGTAAGTTTCACCAACATACTTCTGCCCGTCCAGAACAAACCGTTCGTATAACGGATATAATTCTTTAGCAATTATCACCATATATAACAGGAATAATATTGATGATATGGCCATTGACAACAATAACTTTTTTATAAAATTTATTTTAATTTTCATATAGTAACATTAAAAAATTAGGCGATATGCCATTGTAAAAAATCAATAAATAACCATTCCCATTTTGTAGCATAACAGTGATCTACTCCCAAGAACTACTCCGAAACTGCATTCGTCATACTTGTTAAATAACCATTGTTCCGTGCCGTTATTGCTTCTGCCGCGTAAATCACTGTTGCTCTTTTGCAGATCAATACAGGAGTTAAAAAGCCTACCTTCACCATCAATAGCGCGTCTCTTTTAGATTCCATCAGAAAAGTGAACTGACTCGAAGAACCTCATACTTTTTCCATACTTGCGTCTATTGTACCAGTGCTCGACGTTCATTAATCTAACCCTGTACCGGAAACATTCCGGGACGGGATTGGTCCCCCGTTTTAACCAGTCTAGGCGCATATTGGCGGTTCTCAGCGAACTGTTTTTATGCGACTATCAGTGCCGCCTGAAAATTATGGTGGACTGATTGGGCAGCCTCCGGGCTGGCCGTTTTCCTAGACACGGTAGGACCAAACCCGACTCAGTCCACCACCCAAAGATTGGTCCCTTTAGATGATGGAAAAATTTAACTCAGTCTAGGAGACAACTATGTTTGAAACCATCCACTATGATCCACAACTATCACAAAAAGCCCGTGAATATTTACGCCAACTGGAAGAGATTTTTCTGGCGGAACAGTGGGAAAAACGACAGGAAATGTGTGAAGTATTACTCTATCTCAATAACTTAATCACCACCCACTATTGTCAGTATCATGAAGACGGTAATGAAAGTCTTTTATAAAAACTAATCGTATAAAAAACATGATTGTGTTTGTGATCAGCGAGCCGCATTTGCGGCTCGGTTTGATTTAGGCGTCAATTGAATAGCTTATCTGAATTTATACAATGAGACTCACAATATCATTAACAGTTTCACCTTATTGACTCACCCAAAAGATATAGTTGAATTTATCATCCTTCCACTGGTTCTGGGGCTAAATCATCATGATTTAATAATTATAAATTAAACATAGGTGAACAATATAAAAATGGGAAAAAAAGACATCCATATATTAGCTAATAATGCTGATAAAAATAACGCACCAAAATACTTACCATAAGTTTTCTTTATATTCAAATGCCAACAATACATTTCATCACTTGGTATTTTCCACATAAATCTTAACATCAGATATCCAAACCAAAGGTACATAGCTGAACTTGCAAAAATCCAAGACATATTAACTTCCAGCATAAATTTTGCACGCTCTCTGAATTTAAATGGAGCATTTCTTAATATATCAATCATCATAGTTCTCTTGTTTTTCCTCAATCTAACTGATAAATAAATATTAATTATAAAGAAAGGAAAAATACTTAAAACTACCATCACCCCAGCAAAGTTTCTTAATATTTCAAAATCAATCAATTAAAACCTCTTACTATATCAGAAATATATTTTCATATTAATTTTTTCAGTCAGAAAATTCTCTACATAAAAATTACTTTGATGAAACTAACGATTTATGTTGTTAAAAATGAAAAAAACTATCGTTGATATAGTCCAAATATTTATTAGAATACAATATATAAGGTATAAAATATATCTTTCACCATAAACGTATCGAATATGATTATGCCAATCGATTATTTCTTTTCTTTGAACTTTATAGAAAAATATATAGTTATCAACAAGAAAGGAAACAGGCTGAAAATCGTCAAAAAACCATCTATATCTCTGAGTCGTTCCATATAATTAAATATCATACTCTCTTACTTTACTAAAAATATATCTTCTATTCATTTTTCATCTTATTATAAATAAACCAGTTAAATTGCAACCATTCCCTTCAATAAAAACTGTGATGTGTTAATTCATACTATCGGATGTATATGTCAAGAAAGATAATAGGAATTGATGTAAAGAAAATATTCGCAACAAGTGCTGAAAACAGATATACAAAGAAATACCCACCATATAACTCTTTTATATTCTCATGCCAATGATATAGATCTTGATGAGATATTTTCCATATATACCGAAGCATTAAATATCCAAACCACAGATATAAAATAGAGCTAGCAAAAACCCAAGACATACCAGCATTCATTAGAAGATGAATCCTATTCCTAAATATTTCAGGTGCAGAACTAGCTATCTTGTTAATTAACTCATGTTTATTTTTTCTCAGTCTTAAAGATAAATATGCATTAGTTATAAAAAACAAAATACTCGACACGAGGAATGCGACTGCGAATGTAAAATCAACAATTTTAATTAAATGGTAATACACATAATAAAATGACAAATCCCATCAAGGAAAAATTTACCAGTTTTGCTGCTATAATATATGCAGTAGAACACTTACCGTATATGGTTTTAATATCACTTTCCCACTCTTTCAACTCATTCTTAGGTATTCTCCAAGCATATCTAAGCATTAAATAAGCAAACCAGATATGAGTAAAGGAACTGGCAAATACCCAAGATGCATTAGACTCCATCAATAATTTAGCCCGATTTCTAAATTTTTTTGGCGCACTCTCGGATATCATATAAATCATTGAATATTTTGATTTTCTTAGTTTAAGAGATAGATAAACATTGATAAAAATCCACGGAAACACCGTCGGTAAAAACAGTATCAGTCCTATTTTTATAGCTGTATCAATCAAAAAAATTCCTTTATATAACTACCAGCTGTTAAGGTACTTGCTGAAACACTATACCTGAATCAGAAAACACTTCAGCAGACCATCTTAATTTTTTCTCGCAACTAATAAAGCATCATTTCAGAAATACAGACAATATTAGTATTGGGAAAAATGTTAATGATATATTCATAGATATAAACATAATCCTATAAATAATATAGTTTGAACTAATAGCTGTTCTGATATCTTTTCTCCATTGAGTAAGATCTTCCCTAGATATTTTCCAGCCAAATCTAAGCATTAGATATCCAAACCAAAGAAATGGTACGGAACTGGCAGAAATCCAAGAAATGTTACTTTCCATCATAAATTTAGAGCGTTGCTTGAATTTATCAGGAGCACTATTACTAATATTTAGAATAAGAATGTATTTCTGCTTTTTTAGTTTCATCGATAGAAACACAGCAAGAAACAACCATAAGAACAAAGTTGGTAAACAGAATATAGTACTAACTGTTACAATGTAATTGATCAAAATGCATACTCATTGGATGTACACTCCTATACATGCGATAGGTAGTCCTACAAGCCATATATTAACTAAATATGTTGAAATATTATACATTTTATAATAAGAGTCATATGCTTCATTAATTTTATTTTTCCATAATTGAATATCCCGTATTGGAATCTTCCAAGCATACCTTAACATTATATATCCATACCACGTAAAAGCTGTAGAACTGGCAAAAACCCAAGAAAAATTGCTATAAATTTGGAGCCTAGCTCTATCCCTAAATTTTTCAGGAACATTATGTATTATTTCTTGAATGATGTCTTCCTTTTGGTTCTTTAGCCTTATTGACATATAAACAACTAAAAATATATAAGGAATTCCAGAAAATAGAAAAGCAAAAATACTGGTCATTGTAATTAATTTAATCAAAAAGTAGCTCCTCTATATTAGTCCCTATTTTATTGGAAATATCACCTCCATGAATTTGAAACTGAGTCGATATGACAGCAAGAGTTATTCAAGATGTGTCAATATTTTACAGGAATTATTTTCTTAGCCAAATTAATATTACTAATAATGGTAACCCAGTAATCCATAAATTGATCAAAAAATTAAGTATTTTGTAAATCTTATAGTCATCACCATAAATTTTTTTGATACTATAATGCCAATTATGAATTTCTGATGCGGGTATTTTCCATGCAAATCGGAGCATTAAGTACGAAAACCATGTATGACCCGCAGAACTCGCAAAGATCCAAGATATGTTACTATTCATGAGTAACTTTGCTCTTTCCTTAAATTTATCTGGTGCACTATTTGATATCCTATCGATAAAATCATACTTTTTCTTTCTTAATTTTATAGATAAATAAGCATTCATAATTAACCAAGAAAACATTCCAATAAGAAATATTATAAGCGTAAACTTTGCAAGGTAATCAATCAAAAAATAATTCCTCCACTGAATGTCCAATATAATCTGAAGCCTCAGAGCCATATAATCCCCACAAAAGGCTTCCACCCGCAAGAAGAGCTATAGACAGGCCACCAGTAACAGGGGCAAAACCTAATGCCCACCCAATAGCAAATCCCCCACCACTATTGACAGCAGCCGATGTGACCTTCTTGGTCACGCTTCGATTACATGTTTTTCATATAAATCATTTACCTGTGGATTCACAATTGATTGATTTTTTATATAGATCTATTTGGCACTTCTGTTCATCCCACGGAGCTGCAATAGTGAATTTCAAATATCCACCAAAAAGACTTAATCTTACTGGATAAACTGATACAGAATCATTTTCTAAATCAATATTGCTATTTCCCATTTTGCAGAATCTAGTTGTGTTATCCATCTTTATATCTTTGATATATATACACGGATCATCAGTTTTAATATACGCGATATAAGATATTTTCTTCTCTCCATATTCAAAATTATCTGACTGATAATATTTATAGTCACTAATTTTCTCTACTGCCATGAGATTGAAAGAAATAACCATAAGATATAAAAAAATATTTTTCTCATTTCAACACCTTTAATCTGTTACGAAATCTATTATCATCAACATTAAAATCATCATTCCATAACTGCTCATTTTTCATCACACTATTAAAATGTGAATCTTCTCCAGATAACCCTTCCTGTTGATCTTTATATACTGCCGGAATGATTTTTGCCCTTGTATTCCCACGAGCATCTTCTGAGCCGGTATATGCCGTACTGCGCACCGGCCCAACCTTGTGTGACACGCAACCAGCAACGGGATTGGTCCCCCGTTTTGAATACTTAGGTGCATAAACAACGGTTCTCAGCGAACTGTTTTTATGCGACTATCAGTGCCGCCTGAAAATTATGGTGGACTGATTGGGCAGCCTCCGGGCTGGCCGTAGCCTAGGTAACGGTAGGACCAAACCCGATACAGTCCACCACCCAAAGATTGGTCCCTTTCCGTGGTGGAACAAAGTCTAACTTTACCTGGGAATTTACTATGTTCGAAACCATCCACTATGATCCACAACTATCACAAAAAGCCCGTGAATATTTACGCCAACTGGAAGAGATTTTTCTGGCGGAACAATGGGAAAAACGACAAGAAATGTGTGAGGTATTACTCTATCTCAATAACTTAATCACCACCCACTATTGTCAGTATCATGAAGACGGGGATGAAAGTTTTGTATAAAACATGATTGGTGTTTGTGATAAGCGAGCCGCATTTGCGGCTCGGTTTGATTTAGGCGTAAATTGAATAGCTTATCTGAATTTATACAATGAGACTCACAATATCATTAACAGT
>NZ_JCARSY010000037.1:0-35880 GCF_059641415.1 Vibrio rubrogenes | reverse complement strand
TCCTTACTTTAAAAACAGTCAATCAAACTGTATGACAAAAACGCCAGCAAATTGCTGGCGTTTTTTTTGCGTCGAACCCTACGAATAGATAATTGAAATCAATCAGGTCGGAAGAATAAAGAACAGCTCAACACGCCGGTTACACGCCTTCCCTTTTTGCGTCTGGTTGGTACATGCCGGAACAACATCTCCATATCCTCGGGTATAAATCGAATCGAGAGAAACTCGGTTATTTGCAATGATCCGTTTGACGGCTTCAGCTCGTTTTTTCGATAATTGATCATTGTAACGGGAATCCCCAAGATCATCCGTATGTCCGTCAATCACCAGTTCAAGACCATATGCAGTGGCCAGATAATTTTTTACTTTCTCTAACCAAAGCCTTGATTCCGGGGTGACATTCGCAGAACCGACCGCAAACTGAATGGTCCGCTTGACCCGCACAATCATAAACTGACCCGGTAAGACTTCGTAATCAATACGGTTATTGAGCAAAAAACGTTGCAATGACTGATAAGTGCTATCGGCTCTCTTCTGTCCTTGCGGCCCCTGAACACCGGAGCGTACCGTCTTCGGCAACGTGCCCCACTCAGGATAACGCACATCTGAGTTATCCTTGGGTGCCCTATCCAGCATGTTGTCATCGAACAAGCGTTCAGTGACAAGTGAACCACACCCGAAAAGACAGAAGCTTAGTAGATAAACGATAAACTTCATTGATTCACGATCCTTATTTCCGACATACTCACTTTATCGGCTAAATCATAAAAACTTTATAGCTGATTTTTCGACATTTGCCTGATTGTGAAGCAAGAAAGATTGCCTTTATCCGCGCTTTTCGATGAAATACGTCTATCCGCGAGATCCCCAAATACGAATTCGAACGATATCGTCTCTGAGATACCAAAAGAGCCGGCGAGTGATTCATTGTGAACGGGGATCATCGATTCAACCCAAGGAACAGATTCATCATGGATAAAAATTATATTTTCTCTCTCTTCATGTTTGTCATCGCCGGGATTTTTATTTACCGCAACTGGAAACGAAGCCAGACCGCTGCAAAAAACATCAGTGAAGGAAAAGCATTTCTGGAACAAAATGCGCAACAAGAAGGTGTCGTGACGACAGAAAGCGGCTTGCAATATCAAATTCTGCAAGAAGGAACCGACACGCAGCACCCGATGCCAACCAATAAAGTCAAAGTCCATTACCACGGGACGTTATTAAACGGCAAAATGTTCGATAGCTCAGTTGAACGCAAGAAGCCGATTACCTTTGGCGTCAAACAAGTCATTAAAGGCTGGCAAGAAGGGTTACAATTGATGGTTGTCGGTCAGAAAATGCGTTTATTTATTCCGGCACATCTGGCCTACGGAAATCGCGGTATCAGCACCATTCCACCCGGTTCGATGCTCATTTTTGACGTTGAACTACTCGATATTCAGTAATATCTGTCGGTTATATCAGAGAGCTGCTCATGCAGCTCTCATCATCGTATGCTACCCAGCAGCTGATGTCTCATCAGTCAGCGGATAGAAAACTAAGCCGTGCTCAGTGACCAGAAAGCAGTCCATCCCTGCCGCATGAGCGGCTTGTTTCCCAAGATCGGTATCTTCAAATACGACACACTCTTTCGGTTTCAGTTGAATGTGGTGACAGGCTTTCAGAAACGTATCCGGATGAGGTTTATGATTTTCCACATCACTTGCGGTGATAACCGTGTCCAGTTTATCTAGCAATCCGGCATTTTTTAATAGAGACAGTGCATTATCCCGATGACTCCCCGTTCCGACTGCAAGCTTCCTTTCTCCGTACGCTTGTTCCAGAATGTCACAGGTCAGTGCAATTCGCTGATATTGGTTATCAAGCAAGCGAAATACATCTTGTTTAAACTGTGAAACATCATGTGGGTTCAAACATAAACCAAAGCGTCGGTTAATCTCACCGACAACTTTGATACTCGGCATCCCCCCCATACTATGCAACCATTGTGCAGTGAAGGGAAAACCAAAATGTTCCGATGCTTTTTTCCAAGACGCAACATGAGCTGGCATGGTGTCAAGCAACGTACCATCCATATCAAAGATCAGTCCCTTATATTGGGAAAGGCGGGTCAGCAATTCGGGTTGAGAGGCATGCTCAATATAATATGATTGAGAGGTGTGAACCGCAGGTTCAGGCTGATTCATAGACTTCTTTCCTACTTTTAGCACTGGCAACAACTTCTCTGACGAGAAAACAGACTAAAAACGGGCTCGCAGGCCCACTTGATCTCATTCGATATTACGATAACTTAGTCTTATTTGATAGCAGACAGAATCGCCTGAGGCGTCTCCCAAGTGTAGATCCACTCCGAAACATCACTACCGCAGGGAGAGTGCCAGACTCTATCCAGCGTATGTAAGCCCCCAAGGTGATCATAAAACTCAATGGCCCGAATATTCTGTTCCATCACCTCAATATACACACCACCATCCGGGAAATAGTGCTGAATCCATTGGGTGACTTCTTTTAGCAATAACTTCGCAATCCCCTTTCCCTGAAATTCGGGAGCAACGTGCAGGGATTCAATCACGGTACCTTTTTCAAAATCGTGATTACCAAACGCACAAATAAAACCACAAAGCTTACCGTTTTCTTCTGCCACAACCACATGCTGATTAATGGGCGGATTAATTAATCTGGCCTGCCAGATCAAACGCCGATCTTCTTCGACTTCATCCTGAAGATAATGAGCTTCCATAACACCCTGATAATTCTGTTGCCAACTTTGGGCATGCAATTCGGCAATTTTTTCAAAATCACTATATTCAGCTACTCGAATATCCATTTAATAGCCCTTCTAACTTCCTGTTAGCTCTGTTCTCTACATTTATACTGTCATTATTTTACCCACAAGCATAACATTCCGGTAAAATATATGACCAATTGATTACCGTACGACGCCATTATTATTTTTGCAAGCAATCAACATCCTGCCACAGCATATTCAGTTTTTTCTACCGTAATATCGCTTGATTACATACAATTACTCGGAGTCAGTGGCAATAAATGGAAAAACGGTGACTTACAGAGGCGGTACATGTAGCTCGGAAACTTTTCCCTGTTTGCTTTCATGCAAATGAATGGTCAAAAAGATAGCAAATGAAATAATAATCGCCACCAACGAAATATAGATTGCATTCCGAAACCCATGTTGTTGTGCAACAAACCCCATTAAAGAGGTACCACACATCGTGCCGACTGACATCGCGTTAGTATAGAAAGCAGAAACCTGCCCCACCCGTTTGGGTGCTGAGTCTTGTAACAGTGTAATCCCTAAACCAACGAAGATTCCGTAAAAAAGACCATTTAACAGTTGCAGCGCTAACAACCCTTCGAGACTCGAAACATATTGAATGCCGGTATAAAACAACATGGCAATGACGAAACCCACCATCATCAACTGCATTTTGCCGAAACGGTGTGACCAGGATGCGGAAAGAAGCATCACCGGAATTTCTAATGCTGCCGTCAAGCCCATAAAAATACCCGGATATGAAACCGGCAAATCGAGCTCTTTGGTGATAAAGAGTGGCATCGCATTGATATAAGTACTGTTTGCCATATTCGCAAATAAAATACCGACCCCGAGAAACCAGACTTTATAAGGAAAAGGCGGAACCACTTCATGCGAAGTTTCAGATTTCGCAACCTTTGGCACAGACGGCAATAAGCGCCACACCATCAAAAAAACGAGCAGCGCAATACCAGCAGCCAGCATAAAATTGACCCGAAAGCCAAAAGTACCGACCGATGCAAAAGCCAGAGCCGGTCCTGCAATCCAGACCAGTGAAACCGAAGAACGCATCTGAGAGTTGAGCTTTGTGCTGTCTTTACCTGACCGCTCAGCAAAGCGTCGAATCATTGCTAACAGCAAAGGAATCGATGACGCACCGAACGCCATAAAGCACCAGCCGACAATAATCGCCTGCCAGAATTGAGTCAGTTGAGAGAAAGATAATGCTGCCAGACACAAAAAGCCAACTGCGATCAGCAGCAGTATTTTACTATCGATGCCTTTGTCCGCCAGACGCCCCAATATTTGGCTAATCAGAATTGTAGAAATCGCAGTACCGACGGTATAAAACCCGATATACATCGGTTCAATACCTAAACCTTCGATAAGAAACAAGCTCATCACTGGTAAAATAAATGAAAAAGCCATCGCAGCCAGTCCATTCAACCAGAAGTAAACACCTGAATCTCCTCTGAAAAGCTCAAATTTCATCCAATAATACCTTAACCTTTATGCTCAAAAACAATCGACAAAACCTGAACCAGCTCAACTTGGTCGGGAAACAGGAACGATTCATATCGTATAAAGACAAAAAAGGAGAGCTAAAAGCTCTCCTTTCCGAAAACTGGGCTACAACTTTTAATTAAAGTGCGGCTTTTGCTTTCTCAACAAGCACAGCGAATGCTGATTTATCAAATACTGCAATATCAGCTAAGATCTTACGATCGATCTCGATAGATGCTTTCTTCAGACCGTTGATGAAACGGCTGTAAGACAGACCATTTTGACGAGATGCCGCATTGATACGTGCAATCCACAGTTGACGGAATTGACGTTTCTTGTTGCGACGGTCACGATATGCATATTGACCAGCTTTAGTCACTGCTTGGAAGGCAACACGATAAACTCGAGAACGAGCACCGTAATAACCTTTAGCTTGCTTTAGAACTTTCTTATGACGTGCACGAGCTTGTACACCACGTTTTACGCGAGGCATTCTGCTTCTCCTAAACTAAACGAATTCAAAACCAAAAAAGAATTAAGCGTATGGCAACATACGTGCAACAGCAGCCACTTCACATTTAGGAAGGACAGAGTTTGGACGTAGATGACGCTTGTTCTTAGTCGTACGCTTAGTCAGGATGTGACGTTTAGTCGCGTGCTTGTACTTAACACCACCAGCAGTTTTCTTAAAACGCTTAGCAGCACCTTTATTGTTTTTCATCTTAGGCATGATGAATAACTCCGCATTGTTCGATTTTAATAACCATGTAATGAGGGCGAATAAAACCCCACCGTACTCAGACGACAGGGTTTATTACTTGCAAGCCGGTCATTACTTCTTCTTAGGGGCTAGCACCATAATCATTTGACGTGCTTCGATCCGACTAGGAAAAGATTCTACAACAGCAATATCTGCCGTATCTTCTTTCAGACGGTTCAAAACATCGACACCGATATCTTGGTGTGCCATTTCTCGGCCACGGAAGCGAATTGTTACCTTCACTTTGTTGCCTTCTTCAAGGAAACGTAACAGGTTGCGTAGTTTTACCTGGTAGTCTCCAATATCAGTTCCAGGACGGAATTTTACTTCTTTAATCTGGATCTGCTTTTGCTTTTTCTTCTGCTCTTTTGCCGCTTTGCTCTTCTCGAAGAGGAATTTACCATAATCCATTACACGACAAACAGGCGGTTCTGCATTTGGACTGATTTCAACAAGATCCATCCCGGCTTCTATAGCCGTATCAAGCGCTTCTTGAATTGAAACAATCCGAGAATCTTCACCTTCTGCTCCCGATAAACGGACTTCACGTACACCACGAATTTCTCCGTTGATACGATGTTGGTTTTGTTTGGCCGGCACTTGGCCACGTCTTCCACCTTTAATAGTTTATTCCTCCAGATTGAGCTTACGGCTTGAAACTTCGGTCCGGACCAACTCAATGAAATCATCCAGCTTAAATTTACCCAAGTCTTTGCCTCTTCGTGTCCGTACTGCGATTTCGCCAGCTTCGACTTCTTGGTCACCACAAACCAACATATACGGCACACGTTTCAAAGTATGTTCGCGAATTTTAAAGCCTATCTTTTCATTTCTCAAGTCTGCTTTTGCCCGAATCCCACATTTTTGTAGTTTTCGCACTGTATCCTGAACATAATCAGATTGTTTATCAGTAATATTTAATACGACAGCCTGCTCTGGTGCAAGCCAAGTCGGGAAAAATCCTGCATATTCTTCAATTAGAATACCGATAAACCGTTCCAATGATCCTAAAATCGCTCTGTGAATCATCACAGGGACCAGACGCTCATTGTTTTCACCGACATAAGTCGCGCCCAAACGGCCCGGCAGATTAAAATCGAGCTGCACTGTACCACACTGCCATGTACGGTCAAGGCAATCATGCAGGGTAAATTCGATTTTCGGTCCGTAGAATGCCCCTTCACCCTCCTGAATTTCGTAATCGATATTCATGGATTTCAGTGAAAGCATCAATGCTTCTTCAGACTTATCCCAGATTTCATCGCTGCCAACCCGTTGTTCAGGACGAGTTGAAAGTTTCACTGCGATATTTTCAAAACCAAATGTCCGGTAAACATCGTAGACCATTTCGATACAAGAAGTAACCTCTTGCTGAATCTGTTCTTCAGTACAGAAAATATGTGCATCATCTTGTGTGAAACCACGCACACGCATAATACCATGCAGAGAACCTGACGGTTCATTCCGATGGCATGAACCAAACTCAGCCATCCGCAATGGTAAATCACGGTAGGATTTCAGCCCTTGATTAAAAATCTGGACATGGCCGGGACAGTTCATTGGCTTAATCGCGTATTCACGATTTTCAGAATTAGTCGTGAACATCCCTTCGGCGTATTTATCCCAGTGTCCTGAACGTTCCCACAGCACGCGGTCCATCATTAGCGGACCTTTCACTTCCTGATAATCATATTCTGTCAGTTTTTCACGCACAAAGACTTCTAAGTCGCGGAAGACCGACCAACCGTTATGATGCCAGAACACCATGCCCGGGGCTTCCTGCTGCATATGGAATAAATCGAGTTGTTTACCGATTTTGCGGTGATCGCGTTTTGCAGCTTCTTCCAGACGAGTCAAATGTGCACTCAGGGCTTTCTTATCATGGAAAGCTGTACCGTAAATACGCTGCAACATTTTATTGTCACTGTTACCGCGCCAGTAAGCGCCGGCCACATTCAATAATTTAAAATGCTGACAGAATCCCATATGAGGAACATGAGGACCGCGGCACATATCAATATATTCTTCATGATGATAAAGCCCGGGACGATCATCACGCGCCACATTTTCGTCCAGGATTTCTATCTTGTATGGTTCTCCACGAGATTCAAACGTATCACGTGCTTCCTGCCAACTTACATTCTTTTTGACCACCTGATATTTGGTTTTCGCCAGCGCTTTCATCCGCGCTTCGATTTTTTCCAAATCATCTTGCGACAAGGATTGTTCCAAATCGATATCGTAATAAAAACCACTGTCGATCGTTGGACCAATCGCCATTTTGGCATCAGGATACAGTTGTTTGAGTGCATGTCCCAATAAGTGGGCACATGAGTGACGAACAATTTCCAAACCATCAACGTCATCTTTTACCGTGATGATTTCTAAGCTGGCATCGTTTTCAATGAGATCACAGGCATCAACACGAACCCCGTCAACACGCCCGGCAATGGTTGCTTTCGCAAGACCCGCACCAATAGACAAGGCTACGTCTGAAACTGAAACTGGGCGATCGAATTGACGTTGACTACCGTCAGGAAGAGTAATAATAGGCATGATTTATCCTTTACAGTGGTGTTGCGCACCAAGCAACACATGTTTCATTAATTCGCACATTTTGTGTTTTTTAGAGAAAAACACGCGACATAAAAATAGTACCCATTTTGATGCAAATACGGATGCACCATCCTGAGTACCTTATCGACTATTCTAAATCAACGAGATGAAATCACAACTCATTTATCAGATTGATTGATATTCTTCTGTATTAAGCTCAGCGTTGAAAACAGCTTTTTTGCCCTGACATGTTTCCTGCGCGATCAACTGATGGGCTTTCTGACTAATTTCATGCATCTTTCTTTGTAAAACCGCCACTCCGGTATAATCCATCAATAACATCGAGGATAGTGCCAACATTGCCAGTTCAGCCTCATCAGCAATATATTCTAATTCTTTGATTTTACTGTTCATAATAACCTTATGCCTCACGTTGATTTTGTATATTTTGCTATAGTGCAATAAATTTTATGAGATCTGCTACCAACAACTTTCAATTAGTCCGAAAAACAAACTGAGCAACGTAAAAAGTTCAACAGACGAACCATTTACCATGATAAAATCTACAATAAAATCAATATCTTTAATGATAATATTGTTAACTATCATATGCGCTATCTTAAGGATTGATTTTGCATCCCACTGTTATATTCATTCGGAAAATTTTAAAAAGTAAGGGCCTCTCTTATGCCCGGCTGGCAACCCTTTCCGGCATTGATGAATCCAAAATTAAACGTGTTTTATCCGGACGCCAGTCAATGACACTGGAAATGAGGGATCAGATTATGGCGGTACTCGGTGTTGCTGAGATGACGCAAGCCGATCATCTCAACAGCGCCGAATACCTGACACTCTGGCATCAAATGCCTCCTAACCTCAAACAGGTAGTGCTATCACTCATGACAACGATCAAGTTTGAGACGCAACGTTCATAAAATGGCATCGATGAATCTTTTGCCAAGAGGACTAATTCACTGGCCATTGTCCCGCGGAACTCCCTCCGGAAACGATCGTCTTGGCGTTTTGTGTGATCTCATCAACGATCGCATTTGCCAGTGCTGCCGCCAGTTCCTCAGAGCGGGCATGTTCTCCTTCCGTTACAAATCCTTGTCCTTCAAGTTCCGTCAGAATCCGTTGTTTCAATGATGATTTACTTAGTGCCATTATTTTCCTGCCTTAACTGTGGAAGAGAGATCCGAGTGAGGCTTACCGGTATAGGCACAGATACAGTCACCTTGTACGACGCCTTTCCCGCCATTCATCGTGATCAAGTCTGCGGTAAAACGCATATTGGCCGCCGAAGCTTCCCAGTCTTTTTCGATCACTTCCAGTCGGTTTCCCATCACTTTTAACTGATCATTCAATTGAATCACGGTATTTCGTAGCTGACCGACGGTTGTGACCCAATCCCCTGCGGTGGCAACATGTAGATTGCCCAGACTACCAAGCTCAAGATTGTCCCCGGCCAGCAATTCAACCGCCCCCAAAGCCTCGATCTGTTTTTTCCCCGTAATCTTTTCCTGACTATGCTCCCGGATATCCAATCGGTGTTGGCCAATCGCGCCCTGATAATGCTGTGCCTGATCCTGTATCTGATATGCACAACGGCTCATTTTTTGGTCGGTTTTATCGGTAATATTACCAACCCCGTCAATCCGTCGGCTGACTTCATCCCGTTGTTGCTGTACCTGTTCACCGGGTTCAAGTGATGGCAGCATATAATTGAAACCATAAACGCCCCGAATGATCGGTCGATCACTGCGACCATAAGCGAATGCAATTTCCACCAGCATGCCTTCCAGCGGATACGCCAGTAATCCTGATTCAATGCCACCCATGGTGACCGGCAGCGGAATCGAATGATAAACCGGCACTGAGGAATCCGCCTGAAGATCAGCATCCAGCATCTGCACATCAACTGCATAACGCGGCCGGAACGGATCGGTGATCTTCCCTTGCGGCACGACATCACGGACCGCTTCAATCCGGCCGAACAACGGTAAGTGATAGCCAGCGGAAAGTTCCGGGAACTCATTATAAACCTGCTGTTTTCGCGCTCCCGCTTCGCTGCTGGCCGGTTGCCAGTAAGCCGTCATATCGTCTTCGATCAGATCTATCCGAGTAATCCGATGACCATTCATCACCCGGCCGGGTCGTAGCATCGGATACGGAACAAACGTAACACTAGAATTGGTCTGACGTGAGGTGAATTCAGCCGGAACTGACATTGGTTTCCCAGAAAAAAGACTCTCGGCATAGCCCCCCACATAAATATTCTGATCCGTATCCTGAAACCAGATACAGTCTTCAATCGCAAACGCTTTTGCCAAAGCATCCAAACATTGATAGCCGTTCCCCTGATGGACAAAGTTGGGAATCACTTGTCGCATATATCCGGCATCCGGATATTTAAAATCCAGCCCCGTCAATACTGTCAGTTGATCGAGCACATCAATCGCTGTCGGGTGCTCAAGGCTGATCGGCCAGCGCTGACTGAGAATCCCGGCATTTTCTTTGACCGTAATTTTGAAGAAGCCATTTTCTGCCGGCTGAACTTTATCAATATACCCTTCAAAGAAAATCCACAAATCATGCTCATAACCGATATCCAGCCGCACCAGTTCAAACCGTTCCGGGGCCTTTTCAGCCTGAATGGTGAAAATCGCCTTGCCACCGAGCGACAATTTGAGACTGATCATATGTCGCGCCAGATGGACTTCTTCACCGGAAATATAGAGGCGTTTTTCTAAATTCATCGGCCCGCCTCCTTATTTTGCTTCAATGACTGCTGAAAACGGGGATTTTGAATCGGTTCAGCTTTGGTCTGTGCTTTTTGACGTGCTTCTTTCTGCTCAGCAACACTGTTTGATTCTTTGAGCTGGAAAGACACCTGCCAAGCCATCACATTGTCCTGCTGCGCAGCAGAAAAGCGCCCTGAGAATCTGACCTTCTTAATTTTAAACGCGTTCGCCATCTCTTCGACAATCGTGTAAACCATGCGATTGCCTTTGTCATCCTTGGCCGAACTCATGGTTTGCAGCGCTTCCAGCTTGTGAATATCGTGAAAAGCAATTAACCCTGAGACATTGAGTGTTGCCGCTTTATCGCCCTGTTCTGCTTGTTCAGTCCCGGACGATTGGGCACTCATATCTTTGCTTTTCAATTCCCGTTCAAAACTGACGGTAAGGTTTTTTAATCCAAATGTCTGACCGTTTAAGGCGAACATAGTAACTCCTCGAAGAATGGCATCGGCGATGCGCTGAGTATTAAACTGGCAACCGCGTAGCGATGATAATTGGGCGGCAACATCTCCGTTAACCGGTGACTTAAGCTTGCCAACTCACCCGTTAAAGCAACTGACCAGACTTGAGCGTCCATAGTTTGCATTGCCTGGAGCGTGTCGTTGACCGTTTGCAGTGTCGATTGACGCTTTTCCGCCAATTGACGCAGCTTACCAATCACATTGACTTGATCACTGGCCAGTGACTCCAACGTCGCCACTTGCGTGCCTAATGCGGCATTCATACCAACAAATGGCTTGGTCGTCAGCGGGGCGACCGCTTTAAACCGGGGCTGAATAATTGGCGCCGGTTTGCGTAATTTTTCATGATCAGCGGCCAGTAATGATTCAGTGTGACGCTGAGCCTGACACCATTCAGGCAGCGGCATCACCGCCGTAACCCGTTTGAGCTGCTCGGCAAACTGCTGTCGGGTCGGAGCGGTTAGCATCACTGCAATGGCGTGAAGCTGGCCACTGGGCCGATGCGAATCCGCATAATCTCTGAGTTTCTCAGCCAAACGTTTGACCGCGGCATCGGTATCAAGAACCTCACCGGATTCCGATTCGCTCCCGACCTGAAACTGATACGGCGTCACCGTCAGGACTTGGCCTTGAGTGAGTAAACGATCCAGTTCTGCGCGCAGGTTCAGTAATGCCTGAGCATCTTGGCTAAGCGGATGGCGGCCGAAAGCAGCATCACTTTCCAGTGCGGACAAGCGGTCTTCGCCATGGTCAGCACCGATCTGATCGATCACCGAGGACGCTCGGGTTTGGATCCCATTGGCCGATGTTGGCCATGTGAGTGATGATTGAGTCCACATAATTAGCCCTCGTCCGTTGGCCGGGTCGGGCGGGTATCCCCCACCAGTACCGGATTACCTGCATCATCCGTAGTGGTGTAATCGCGCAAGGCAATCGCATAGCCATACCAGTCTTCAGCAGTCAGTTGCTGTCTCTTTGTATCGCCGGTAGCGTGATACTTGAGCTGGATATCGACATCAGCCAGCTCTTTTTGAACCCATTGGTATTCAGATTCTGCTATCTCTTTTTCCTGAGAAGCGCTATCAATTACCCAGTCACCAATATCACTATCCCAATAACTATGTAATGGTCGAGTTTTGAGTGTCCAGTCTTCTGGAATTGGACCGAGAGTACTGTGAACTTTTGTCGAATAAGTCGTCTTGTGCGTAATCAATGAGCCTCGATAATCTTCGATATATTTGGTGCCATTTTTATTTTTGAAAGCAACAACGGCAAATCCAGATTTAGGTTCTCGAGGACGTACCGTGATGGCATTAGCTGGAATATGAAATATCCCCCCACGCTTTAAAGCCTCTGTTGCAACGGTAGAAACTTCTCTTGTGACTGTGTCAAATTGCCAGTATTTCATAGTGGACCCTCTATATGTAAATAGCCATTGGACGAGCGATGTTGCGGACTCTTAACCGAGCGAAATCTGATGTTATATTCGCTGTCTCCAGACTTTTTGCCCCAGAAGTAATCACTTTTGCATTTCGATCATTATTATCAAGCGCAGCAAAATTTGCTGATATTGAATCAGTTGCCTTATCAAATTCAAAACCCAAAACTCTTTTATGTTCGGCAGAACGAAGATTAGGAACTAAAATATTATAACCATCACCATCACCTACAAATGCTGAGGAATTTTGCCATGAGTTAATACTACGCTCAGCATCTATACCTCGTCCTTGATCAAGTACTCTCAGAAATTCCCCCCGTATTTCTCCTGTATTAATCGTATCTCCGGTCACCAAATGTGGATATGCTTTGGCTAAACGCCAATAGACAGAAATTGGTAAATCTGCATTTATCTCCATGACCGCTTCTTCTGGCGGCGTCGTATCAAGCCAGAAGAAAGGTTGTCCCACTTTTCCACCATACGGAATCCACCAGAATGGGGCTGACGGATCGGACCACCCATCATGTCGATTTAATGGATCATCTGGGTTTTTTCCTAAACAAGTCATATTCGGGCCTGCGTACATTTGCCAGAATTTTCGTTCTCCGGTTCCAGAATCATAAGTTGTACAAACGTCCCCAGTTCGATAAACGCGATCTGGCTGATATGGTGCGAATTGAGCATTGCTATCCGTTAGAACAGAAGTCCATTTATTTGGTACGGAATGGTAGAAAAAGAGCGCGGGTTCCTGCTGGCTCCCTGACCCGGCAATAATTGAATAATCGCCATCCGGGTGCTGAATTTTCATCCCCTGACACTCTGTTGATTTGCCTGTAATCAGATCAGAGGCGAAATGAATTAACCCAGTCGGTGCACTATCCAACGCAGTATTATCAGTAATCATGCCCAAATCGACAGGCTGACCAAATCCCCCGAACTGATCCAAGGCTTGTTTCAACTGCCACGGAGAGATTACACCGTCCCCTCTGCCAGCTTTCACATTGCCGTCAGTCGCCAGAGTCACCACACCTTTACTTGTTGTAGTCGCGTTGGGGAGCTTGCTCTCATCAATACCTAAATGTCTCAGATCGGTGACACTGCCATTCGCTTTCACTGCGGCTATCTGAGTCACATAGTGTTGTATTCCGTGATCCACATAGTCGGTTAAGGGCGTGGCACTCACCACCAATTTCCACTGAGTTGCCCAGCGGCTCAATACATCACCCTGCCAACTCACATCCAGATATATCCCATCACCGGCTTGAACATTGGGGAGGATTATTTGTACGTCATTCACACAACGTAATCCGCCCACATATCCCACACCGGGAGAACACTGATAGTCACTACCCGAAGCTTTGACCTGAAATCCATTGCCAAAAAATGATGCATCCCCAAACAGATCCCAACATGCCAAACGTAAATCGTCATCGATACCATACAATCGGGCGTGATAATCGACCTGCCAGCTTTCCGGGGTCACGTCAATCTTCGCAATCGAGGCCGCCCCTGAATATTGCTGCACGCAGGAGCGAACACTCGACATCTCCGGCTCTTTGGTCTCTGTCATTTTGTGCACCACCAAACCGCATGAATTGGCGGTCTGCTTGTCATGCAGGTAAATCGCATTAAACGTAAATGTTTTTACTTCACCGGGGATCACCACCGAATAAATGATTGCGTCATCATTTAGCTTCGCCTGCTGCGTGACATCTTGTTGATAAACCCAGTAAGCCGGATCCGGCAGCCCCTGATTGCGATCGATTGTTTGTTCTGGGTCTAAATCAGGGATGTAAGCAAAAATCATCTCATTCATATCCGGGGCCTGCCCGTTGATGATGCGATCTTGCAGATAACGTTCAAATTCTAAAGGGATCACAACCTGACTCATGATAAAAACCTTCTTCTTATTTACTTACTGATCAGCCAGAAAACTGCCATAAGCTTTCAACCGTCAGTATGATTAATCATACCAATATGCTCTGTGACTCAGCGGGAACTCAGCCGGTTCAGCAGCCGTCGCACGGCACCGGGTTTCGCTGGTGCAGATAACTCTTGTTGATCCGTGACTGATGATGGCTCTTCGGACAGCTCCGCTTGCGTTGATGCCGACGTTTCGGTTTGTTCCGCTGTCACTTCAGACATTGCTTCAACTTGCCAGCTATCGCGATCCGGCAGGTAACGGCACTGCTGGGTGGCACTATCGAATTCCGGTGGCGGCGTGAATGTGGCACATTGCGGTTTGATAAAGTGATCATAACCATATTCAATAAAGACCGGACTGGTCCCAACCAATAAGCCGGACTCAGACGAATAATGATATGCGGTAATTCTGTTGTTCATGTTTATAGCCATCCTCTGAAAATTTTCACAGCAATATTGACGGTATAGGGGCGGTTTTCCTCAGCAGTGGGGACAACACGTGATGCATCGAATTTAAAATGACTAAGAAAGTCGGAAGTACCATCTTTTGCTGTCTTAATGTTTGTTGCGGAGCTGGGTATTGATGTCAACGCTCCATCCTGAATGTCATATGGTGGATTACCAATGAATTGAGCATGCTGTGCCTGAGTGGTACCAGTAATATTCCGAATCGCATCCCTCTGTGTTGTGCCGTGCGCCACATCTGATTTCGCACCGCGCCGGAAATGTCCCAGATGAAAGTTCGGTAATGTAAACGTTGTTGAACCATCACCGTCACCGAAATAAGCAGCGTAGGTCATTGGATCAGCATCTTTAGTCGCCTGTTCGATAATCAACTCGGCATCTTGAGCATATTGCCACAAGACTGCATCGGTGGTTCGGGAGACTTCACCACCATTAGCATTCAGCCAGCCGGGCCTCGGTGCGGCGATTTGAAAATCAGCGATCATCCCGACAAAACTGCGCTGGATATCATTATCGGTCGTGAGTCTTCGCCATGTACCAGAGATAGACTGATATAGAAATACACTGGGATTATTGTGATTGTCTGAACCGGCAATCACAGAGTAATAGCCATCCGGATGCTGGATTTTGATTCCTTGGCTCTCTTTTTGAGCGCCGGCTGAAAAATGGAGCAGCCCTGTCGGTGCGGTATCTAATTGTGCATCTTCCGTTACGATGCCTAAATCCACCGGTGAACCAAATGTACCAAATTGCCCGAATGCCTGTTTCAACTGCTGCGGTGACACCACACCAGCGCCTTGGCCGGCATTTACTTGTTCATCGCTCGCTAAAACAACCATCCCTTTTGACAAGGTCGTTGCATCGGGTAAGTTATGTTCATCCAACCCCAGATGACGGCGATCCGTCACCCGGCCGTCCGTCTCAATCCGAGCAATTTGCGTGACATAATGCTGAACGCCATCGGTAACATAGTCCATCAAAGCTGTGGTACTGGCCGTGATTTTCCACTGGCTTGCCCAGCGGCTTCGTACATCACCCTGCCAGCTCACATCGAGATAAATCCCGCAATCTGGCACGACATCTGCGATGTCGGTCTGGCTAAGATTGACACAGCGCAGCCCTGCCACATATCCCGTCCCGGCTTCACAGACATAGGTTCCATCAACAGACTTCACCAGAAAACCATCCGCTAAAAATGAAGCGGCACCAAACAGGTCATAACATGCCAAACGTAAATCGTCGTCAATACCATATAAACGGGCCTGATAATCGATCTGCCAACTTTCCGGAGTGACATGAATATCCGCTGCAGTCGCAGCACCGGAATATTGCTGCACACAAGAACGAATACTCGACATCTCCGGCTCTTTGGTTTCTGTGACTTTATGTACTACCAAACCACAGGAATGCTCAGTATGCTGGTCATGCAGATAAATGGCATTGAAGGTAAACACTTCAACGTCGCCGGGAATCACCACCGAGTAGATTACTGCATCCTCGTTGAGCTTAGCTTTCTGGGTAATCTCCTGACGATAGACCCAGTAAGACGGATCCGGTAATCCCTGATGGCGATCAATGGCTTGGTCCGGATCCAAATCCGGCAGATAAGCAAAAATCATCTCATTCATATCCGGGGCCAGCCCGTTGACCAGACGATCTTGCAAATAACGTTCAAATTCCAACGGAATGACAACTTGACTCATAATAAAACCTTTCTCTTGATCACGATGAATAAGGGCTTACAGCATCCAGCTATTTGTGGGCTGTCTAACCCTCATCGTATTTTGAATTGCATGATGATTTTCATTACACCGTCAACGAGACTTCACTTTGTTCAGCACACGCTGCATCATGGTCGCTTTAGGTGATTCTGCTATCGGCTCGGGATATGACAGAACAGGACGCTCACCAAACGGAAAACCGTCACTGTCCGGATAATCGCACAGCAGCTTCCGATAACCGAGCAAGCCTAGATACTCGGTATCACTCAAGGAGGAAGTCCGGTAATGTGGCTCATAGTTCTGGTCTTTCTCGTATTGATCGATACGGTCGAGCACATTGCGAAGCTGTTCATCGCGCCAGTTTTTCTCGACTGATGTTTGATAGTGACGCTCTTTCTCGATGTCATAAACCCATGAATCCGCCCCCTCATCCCAAACATCAAATAGCCCCGGAGCAATCAAAGTATGGGTTTCAGGCACAGTCCCTAACGCTGTGATTTGATAATCTTCATCCGTTTCACTGGCCCGATCTTTGGCATAAGCAATCTGGCTCCGGTTGTCTTCTACTTGTTGCCATTGGTTATCAATAAAGCGGACAACACAACCATCATCTGACTGCGGCGGCGGCTCTAAAGTACACTCCGGCGGCAAATCAAAATATAATTCTGTAATTGTGTATTCATGCCCTTCATGATCCCAATACGGCGTCCCCACCTGATTAAGATAAATTTTCCATTTCCCGTCCACATATAAAACGGCTTGTGAACGCTGGTCATAATCGGGCGGTGGTGCTGTAATTGCGTTTTCTGGATATGTGCCATCGGGGGAACCAATGGTAAATAGATCGCCCGTCTCTGAGTAATAGATCTTTGACTTCATGTCCTCAATTTCTTCAGACCATGTGCCACTTTCAGCCTGAAACCGCGCGGTTTTTCCGACAGCCGATGGATGATATACAACCGATGTACAGTCTGAGCCAAGGGTGGTCCCCACAGCAACATGTTCAACACCGTTCCCCATCCACCATCCATTATCATCGATATACGAGACTTCGATGTGCTGAGATTCAGTTACAAAAGAACCCATTATCCTAACCTCACAATCCAGTTAAACTTTCTATTTCTGATAGTGTTCTGAGTTGCACCGAATGCGGTAATTGCAACATTATGAGTGTGTGATCCAAGAGATATAGAGTGTATATGTTGTGGCGAGCGACTCGATCTGCCAACGTCAGATACATTGCCTGTCGCCATGATATTGTACCCCTCATAAACCTTACTTGGTCCTGTCCCCGAAGCAGCATAATTACCTGATGACAAGTTCGATGCTCCTGTCTGAGGTGCTGAGTTACCACTTCTAAACAAATAGTGCTCATGATCTCCCCCCCCATTCGTGTTTCTATCTCCTAAGTCGGTACTGGTAACAGATGAGTCAGGGTGTCCATGCTGTTTGATCTGATCCGCTTCATAAGAAAGCACGGATTCCTCATCTTTCTTACCGACAATCGCCAGCCCGCGCATATCCGGTAAAACCCCATCGGTATATAAAGCAGCCAGTACGGGATAAGCTTTTGTATCAAACGCCTGTCCTTTCATGATCGCCCATCCGTCAGGCGCGGTATCAGTCGGCCATGGTTGGGGCGCTCCTACCGGACACATGGTGCTGACATGCTCCGCCATCAGAGCTTCCGTCCATTTTTTTCCAAGCGAGTGATACATAACCAAAGTGTTGTTACCTGCGTGATACCCGCCAGCAATCACAGAGTAATCACCACTGGGATGCCGAACTTTCATTCCCTGATACTCGGTTTGCGTACCACTAATCAAACTGGATGCAAAATGAATCAATCCGGTTGGAACCGGATCGAATTCCGCATGATTTTCAATCACGCCTAAATCGATGGCTGTCCCGAAACTGCCAAACTGACCTAAAGCTTGCTTCAGTTGCCGGGCAGATAGAACCCCCGTCCCCTGTCCTGTATTTGCTTCATGGTCGGTGGCTAATACGACGGCACCTTTAGTGTTTGTTGTTGCGTCCGATATGCCGGTGAGAACGGTATACCATTTATTCTGTGTCGAATGATAGAAGACCAGTTTCGGATCTCCCGCATTATTTGAAGCAGCAATAATTGTATACGCTGGGCCATAGATTGATTTAACCCCTTGCCATGCAATATTAATGTTATTATTCAGCGGTAATGTTGATGTAAATGCAATCAGTCCATGTGGTGCTGAGTCAAAAGCCGAATGCTCAAAAACATCCCCTAAATTATAGGCTGAACCAAACAAACCAAATTGAGACATTGCCGCTTTCAATTGTTCAGCTGAAAGGATATCGGTTCCTCGACCGTTCAGGGCATCATTATCAGTTGCCCGAATGACAGCCCCTTTGGTGGTTATCGTCGCATCAGGCAGTTTGTTTTCGTCCAGTCCTAAATGCCGCAAATCCGTCACACGACCATCCGCTTCAATCTGCGCGATTGGCGCGATATAGTGCTGAATAGCGTCTTCAACATAGTCGGTTAACGGGGTGGCACTCGCGATTAACTTCCAGTCCGTCATCCAGCGGCTGACAACTTGTCCCTGCCAGCTGGCATCCAAATAAATTTTAGAGTCGGCCTGGACATCAGTGAGTTGAACCGGTTGCTCATTGATACAACGCAAACCTGCAACATAACCCGTCCCGGCTGCGCAGGTATATTGACCATCAACAGACTGCACCAAAAAACCATCGGCAAAAAACGACGCAGCGCCGAACAGGTCAAAACATGCCAAACGTAAGTCGTCATCCATACCATACAAACGAGCGTGATAATCGATCTGCCAGCTCTCCGGGGTCACATTAATTTTGGCCGCCCTTGCGGCACCGGTATATTGCTGTACACAAGTGCGGACACTCGACATCTCCGGCTCTTTGGTTTCCGCGCTTTTGTGCACCACCAGACCACAAGAATCCGCAGTCTGTTTGTCATGCAGATAGATGGCATTGAAAGTAAACGCCTCTACCTCGCTGGGAATCACCACCGAATAAGCCACTGAATCATTGTTCAGCCTTGCCTTCTGGGTCACATCCTGTCGATACACCCAATAACTTGGCGCGGGTAATCCTAAATTGCGATCAATGACCTGCTCCGGATCCAGGTCCGGCAAATAGGCAAAGATCATCTCATTCATATCCGGTGCCAGACCGTTGAGCACTCGATCTTGCAGATAACGTTCAAAGGCTAAAGGAATCGCTACTTGACTCATTATCTCCCCCATTATAGTGATGCACTATACAGTGCAAAAGTTTGATGAAATCCGTTGGCAGCCAGTGTCACCGTTGACGGATAGACAATTTGAAAACGATAGCGGCGACAGGTGCGCCCATACTGACGAATCAATGTCTGGAGCAATCGGGTATTCATCGATATATCGCTGTCAGTTAACTGAATAAGGCAGACATCCCATTCGGTGGGGTCTTGTCGTTCCTTGAAGTCCACAATCCCGACGCCCAACCGGGCGAAAATACGTTTGAACCCAGCCACGCTACCGGCATCTTTGGCATTGATCGCCGCATACTTCACCCGTGACCGGAACAGACTCAGCGGCTCACCGGCAAAGCGCTGAATATCACGATCCCAAGCCAGTAAGTTCAGTAATGACTCATGACAGGTCAGCGCATCGATCTGTTGCAGCGGAAACAGCAAAGCCGCACGAATTTTATTCAGAAAAGCTGTTACGCCCCGGGTCAGAAAATAAGGTTCTTTCACAGTGTCTGACGTTGTTGCACCATCTTCCCACCACGGAATCACTATCTCTTCCATTTGAGGTGCATTTTGATCACTCATCTGCCAACTCCCCAACTGTTAAAGCGTTCAAGCGTGGCTGTGTATAACCACTGACAATATCTTCCTGAATCTCGCCATCAAGCGTGATGCGCACGGATTTCACGTTAGCCATGTTGTTGTGAATCTCCGTCGCCATGCGGGAGATACTGAACCGGCTCTGGGGGGCTGCACGGGTCATTTCGTCATACGCCTCCGTTTCACGAAATGCAGCCCGAATCCGATCTTTCACTTCCTGAAGCGTTTCCGCCATCTGCGCAACGGTCAGATTTTTTGCCAACACCACATCTGCAATCACATCGTGACGCGTCTCAGGAATCGGTTTACAGGTCAACACATCACCATGACCGTGATGACCCTGATTCATGATGTAATCATTCAGTGTTTCAATAATCGACTGCGGTGTTTCCCCCACTTCAACCAAGATCAGCGCTTCTGCCGTTCCCGGCGTGATATCACCAGTATTGCGGAAGAAAATGTTATCGCTGCGAATGCCCGCAACACTGGCAATAATCGAACGGTAAACATCGTTAATGTGCCACTCACCGGAGCCGGTAAAAGCGTTTTGAAGCCGCAACGCGAGTTCTTCATCGGTCTCTTCATTGGCCCCCAACCGGGTAATCCAGCCTGCCTCATTGACGACAGAAACAATCCCGGCAACTTCGGTCGGCAGAATATTGAGGTAGCCCCCCGGCAAGTTATAAGCAACGCCGGCCTGTTCTGCCTCGACGGGAACCTGTCCGCTTGCCTGTCCGGCAGGAATCACCGTATCTTCAGTCACCTTAACCCGATAAACGACGCCTTCAATTGCGAGTGTCTGTACAAACACTCCACGCTCGACAAGCACTTCATCATTGATATTCTCTTTGGTCATCGTCAGATAACCCTGGGTTTTCACCGCTTGTTTCGGTTCAACATTCAGTTCCCACGCTTTCAGCTCTAAGGCCCAGCGTTCTGCGGTTGCCACAAACATATTTGGCATGACATGTGTAACCAAAAGGGTTCTGGTCATCCATAATGCAGGTTTGACGACCGCAGCCCGTACCCAGCGCCAGAATGGTGACATTTCAGTATCATTCGACAGTAAACTGCCAGCCGCAGACACTTCTGTTTTCAGTTGGTCTTCTAATGCCTGTTCGGTCAGCGGAACGCCGGATTCCGCCAGCATGGTTAAAAAATCGGCTTGGGGTCTGTTACTCATGTGTTCACCTCTGTATTGATAACGCCCTCGCTGTCATATGCCTGAGCAGAGAGCTCGACGGTACCGGATACATCTCCGGTTACGGTGGCTGTGCCCGGAATAATCCGGAGATCGTTTTCCACAATTTGTTCAATTTTCAGCAGCACATTAGCGCGCAGTACTGGATTCCTCTCGGCTTGAAGCTCTCTGGCTAAACCCGATTCCATGATGGCGTGCTTGACATCCTGTGCGATGCTATAAGCATCGCTACAGAGAATTGGCTGTTGCCCGGCATCAATATCCCAGCCGCCATCGACCACTTTGATATCGATATACTGTTTATCCGACATTGATTTCGTCCCATTCTGCGAGTTGATCCGGCGTTAAACCGTTCGGTGCGGTGATATAAATGTCACCGAAGCGTTTCACCTCACTCACCTGTTGGCTTTGTGTGTTGGTCATGTTTTGCACCATACCGGAAGGCAAAGTGTTCTGTTGACGTTTGTAAGCCATCACCGAATCATTCCCGGACGGACGTTCGCTGACAGACGCCGATGTTTGGGTAACGGGTTGAACCTGTTTCTGGATGTTCTCCGTCGCTCGGACTTCCGTTGACGTGCGTTGTTCCGGTTTATCTGCCTCATCGCTTCCAAGTGACAAACCGAGCTTGCCGGCTATCCAGGAAATACCAGATCCGATGGATTTGAACATGCCGATAATTTTATCAACATATACTTTTATCTCATTGAAAATATTCGCGAAAACTGCACCTAGACTTGTTCCAGAGAGATAAGAAACAAACTGTCCCCACATCTCACCCAACCAGCCAAACAAATTGCCGATTTGCTGGAAAATCTCGATTTTCGACATGGCTGCCACCAGATCGTCCCAATATTTAATAATCAGATAAACAGCTGCAATAAGTGCGACAATACCTAAGACAATCCATGTTACCGGACTAGTCATGACCGCCATTGCAGTCGAGACGCTGGGAATCAAGCGGCCAAACACGGTCATCACGTTTGACATGGCTCCCATCACTCCCTGAAATGTAGTGATCACTGTTGAAGCCGATCCCATGACACTTTGGAAAATACCGGCAGAATCAGAGACCAATGTGATCGCGCTTTGTACGCCACCTAAAGTACCGGAAGCCGACTTCATGACCCCATCAAGCGATGTCATACCGGCCGCAACAAACTCGGTACCGCTAGCAAGAAAAGGAAACTTTTCACCTAACGAGGTGACTTTAGCAATGCCTTCCCCCATCCCCTGAGAGAGGCTATTTTTAACATTATCGAGCGAGGAAGAAATAGGACCTAAATACTGTTGTACTCGCCCGCCCATGCCAGACAATCCTGCTGTTTTTTGCGAAATACTGGTTAATTGCTGATTGACTGACGCCGCAAGATTCTTGACACCATTTTTCAGCCCGCCGGCAGAAAAGGCCGTCCCGATATTTTTCACATTGCTGAGAAAAGATTGTGTTCGTTGAGACAAAGCTGCAAACTGCGCCTTGGCAACACTGGCAAACCCTTTGATCCCAGCACTCGAAAACGATGTAGCCAACCCCTTGCCGACCTGAATGAAATTCAGGGTTCGTTGTGACACCGCTGCAAATTGCGCTTTGGCAACACCGGAAAAGTCTTTGACCTTTGCTTTAGCCAGATCAAATGTTTCGATAACCTTATCAATCCCCTGATCGAGATTGTCGGCAAATTTATTGATACCTCCTTCAGCATCTTTAAATACTTGGACCAGTTGACTTCCGAGACCGAGCGAGAGAATTTCGCTCGATACTTCAGAAACATTCTCAAGAAGGCGACCGACATCTTCCAGAGAGTCGATACCTCCGACATCCCAATCCATCGTCAATACAGGTTCAAGTGATGTTCCCATTTCAGTAAACGTCTGGATGACATCTGAGGCACTGGATTTTACCTTGTCAAAATCGTTACTGGCGGTTTGGACAATCTGATTGATCTGGTCAACGACACCGGTCAAAGGCTGAGTCACCTTATCAATCATATTGATTTCTATTAAGACTGAATCGTTCATCGGTGATTAAATAACCTCGCAACTGCACTCATAACCGCGACTTCCATGCGCTCTTTCTCATGTTGATCGAGCCAGAGCGCCCTTGCTAACTCTTGCGGTTCATCCTCTCCGTCAGGAAAGTAATGTCGCCGCAGGGTGAGCGCCTGTTCCAACCCGTTGGTTTCAATGCGCTTCACCCGCTCCGTTAGTTTTTTAGGGTAATTGAAATCCCGCCTTTGGAAGATTCATGTACCAGACTGAAGACTTCCATCACCAGGCCGGGAACCGTATTCATCAGTTCAACCAGTTCACTCTTCTGTTCTGCATCAACAGTGCGCTCAAGATAAGTCCGTGCCGGTTCAACTTTGCTGTCCATCGACACATGGTTGGTATAGTTGTTGGCATCATTCACTGTTGGTTTGAAAGTAAAATCAGTCTCACCAATCGTGACAACAACCGGTTTAATGGTAAAAGCAGCTTTAGTCATCTCTGTTTCTCTCTTCACAATATGCCATGCGGCATGTATAAAATTGATGTTAAGTGGGGCACAACCATCCCTTCAGGCCGCAGAAATCCCTCAGGGCTGACCCTGATACAGTGGTTTCTCGATAATTTTCTCAGCCTCGGTGCTCGCTAGCCTGATATGGTAAGGCAGTTCCCCGTTGTTAGAATCGCGGCCTAATCAGCCGTATTTAAAAATATTTGAATAATGATGCATTCAGAAAATGCCATAAGTTCTCATTCAACTATCAATTTAATCTGAGCCGCTGTCGATTAGCCGATCAGATTGCGAGTATCGGCCTGAGACAGATAAGGCACACCATTGATCCTGACGAAGTTCGGGCTGGTGACAAAGCCTTTCAGTTTACGGGTCGATTTATCCGCACTTTCTACATCAATATTGAGCAGATCAGAAACCAGGAATTTCACACCGTACAGTTCGATTTTGTCTTCATCTTCACCGTTATGGGCATAAAACTGGATATCCTGTAGTTTCATATCACGATAGCTGCCTGCTTCTTTTGCGGCTGCATGGACTTTCTGGAACTGTTTTAGATCCATTTCGAGTTCAACATCACAGCTGACTTTACCGTCGGTATAACCGTCTGTCACACCACGGGTAAAGGCAACGGCTGACTCATCACTGATTGTTGCTGTTGCACTTTTAACATGGACATACACTCCAAATAGTGTCGTATCAAAGCTACGACCGGAAAAACGGGCACTCATGCTTTATCTCCTTGGCTGATATAGATTGCAACAGTAATTTTGACCGGGCATTCATACGGCTGAACAGCCATATAAATTTCAACTTCAGTGCTGTTAACCCACTTAATTTGAATGTCATCATCTTCCGGTGGATAGATTTCACCCGGATTGCCGGTCAGTGCCATTTCACGCAGATCCTGCGTCATAAACAGTTTTGCCTGTGCTTCACTCTGCGGTGTCGAGTTGAATGTACGGTCCGCAATGCGGGCAATGGCACGGATACGGACTTTACGGGCGGCTTTCATTGCGACACGGATATGACGGATGTCCTGAAAATCACCGCCTTCCACATCGAGGGTTCGACCGGTTGTCCAGTATTGACCGTCATAGTCCGGATACCACATCGGGCAGGAAATTCGGTTTGACTCCAGTGTTTTCAATACAGACAGAGCTAACGCTTTGCCATCTTTGTCGGTCAGAAAATCAGTTGACCCGACCACACTACCGGTTTTAATCCGAGCCGGAGAATCCGCAATCGACGCATCAACCTGATTCGCCAGACGGCCACAATATTTACCCAGTGTTGAACCATCTGCATGAACCGATGGCACCACAGTGATATATTGGCTGGCAACACCGTCAACAATCGCAACTGACTTCGCTAACCAAGCTTCCCACGTTTCACCGTTGGTTGCGTCGGTATTATCGATTTCCGGCAAACAGCACACTGCGAATGTTTCCCGGCCAAGTGCATTTTTCAGCTCAGTGCGCATTGCAATCGCATCTTCAAGCAAGGTTTTATCCGTTGCAGGGAAATCCAGTACAAATGCTTCGAAACTTGCAGTTTCATTGGCTTTACGCACTGCATCTTTCCAGTCATCGGCTTGATCAAGTACCATCACGCCGGCAGTCCATTCGCTACCACCATTGAGCTGTGCAGCCATCACTGTAGTCAGCAAAGAGTCTCCGGCTGAAGACAGTGCTTCTTCCAGATCGGTTGAAGCATCAACAACCGTTAACTCACGTTCTGCACCGGAAACCGTTCCGTATCCGACAAACAGAAAATGATATTCCACCCCGGCAATGGGACCTTTCATCATGTTTTTAATATTAATAATAACGCTGGGCCACGCCATGTTATCCGCTCCTATTTAATGTGATCATCCGATTGCTCTGCTTGCTTGTCATGTCGCTAACTTACAATGCCAAACAACCGCTTGGTGTGATCCAATCCCGGCCGGGATTGGATCGCCTTTGGTTTGAGTGAATCAGAAACAGTATTCTGCAATCCCCAGCCGCTTAACGCCGACCTGTCGTGAAATCACCTAATGTTTCCGCCACCCAGATTTCATATGTATCAATACGCCACTGTTTACCACGCCAGTAAATCGGCCCTGCAGCATCTTCTGTCACGCTGACGGGTTCTTCAAACTCAACATCGATCACAATCGTTGAATGAGCTTCATCAACCGCTGTCATCTCAATCATTGGATTGTTCAGAACCGCAGCCATTTCCCGGTCAGGATCGTGATCCATCAGCCAGGCGCCGACATTGGCAAACAGCACCGCAGGGCTATAGGTGAGATGCGGAAAATTATTGAATGCCAGACGGGCGTGATAACGCAGTCTCATTAACTGACAACCGTTGCCCAAAGACTGACTGTCCAAACCCAGAGAAATATTCTTCATTTGGCTCGTCAGGGTTTGTGCAATTTCATCTCCGACACAGCTTTCAATGAATGTTTTAAAGTTTCTGAGCTTGTCGCCCGCTTCATACTGAGCCATGAAACTGTCACCTTACTGTGGGTTAGCCATCTAGAAATTGAACTATCTTCTATTGATATTTTTTATAACTATCAATGAATTAGATAATCACAATCTCGTTGTATTTTGCCCGTGTTGTTCGGGTTGAGAGAAGAATACTCGGTCTGAAAAAAAGCTGCATCATGTTGAATTCGGCCTGATTCGGATATTGGATAAAACGGAACAGACTGGAATTAATCAGGAGAAAATAAGTGATAAAGCGTGTGTTTTTGTCGATATTTTGTTCAATATCTATGCACTGATATGCTCTTCGGAAACTTTTGATGAGACATGGCCGGGAAAAGTGGGCAATCAACGCGGTTTGAGCATCTGAGCTTCATCACCATAAAACGAACTCATATCAGACAGAGCCGCCTTTGCGCTGAGTTTATTCGTGCCTGTTTGTTTGCAGTTGTTTGTTCGCACTTGTTGTTCGCAGTTAATAGTAAGTTTTTTTACATTTTGCTAGGTATATGCCATCGAGCTTGTTATAATCGAATCAATTATTCATCAGAGGGAAAGGTATAAATATGAGAGTGTTATGCCCTGAGTGTGGTCAAAAAAGCCGGATCCAAAAATCGAACCGGATTACCAACAGTCATGCTGATCTGTACTGTAGTTGTAGTGACCCCGAATGCGGTCACACCTTCGTCATGAATCTGTCTTACAGCCACACTCTGAGCCCTTCGGCCAAGGCCGCCAACCAATTAGTCTGCAATCTAATCAAGTCTCTGCCACCCGAAAGTCGAGCCAGCCTGCAACAAGAATTGTCCTTAATTTAATCGGTTTATCTCCCTTTCAGTCAGCCGCTTCGAAAAAAATGCTCAAAACGGCTGACTGAATCTTTTCTCTCTTCTTTCTCCTCAGTTATATTTCCAGACATTCACCGAAAAATGTAAATTATCTTTCATACAGCAGAAAACAAAGCCTCGATAAGACATGTCGGCATCGCCATGAGCTGATACAGAAACAACTGACATAAAAAATCTTCCTGTTTCATCCTCAAGCGGCTCAGCCTCGGGAATCAGCAGAAAGATTTTTAGTGTGAATATACGAATTTGCGTGACTCATCCATCTTGACCACCTCACTCAAGATGTTGCAGGAAGAGATTTCAAGGTGTGACTTTGGATGCCCGCCATTGCAGGTAATCGTCAGCCTGAGCGGCACACTGACTCAAAGCTGATTTCAGACGGGGAATATCTTCCGTAATAATCTCCGGCCAAGTGCCGTTGATACCTGGTTTATAACAGGGAACGATCATGCCTTCCGGTGGCAAAATATACTGTGTCTGAATGACCGGCTGTGGTTCAGTATGATTCACGCAACCGTTCAGTAACAGTAACAGGGACAACACAAGGATGACCGGATATTTCCTGCTGTAGTGTTTGAATCTCATGGCGTAGCTTTTCCTCGTTATCAGCACTGTTTCTAGCCCTCCTGATCAGGATCTGATTCATCTGTTCCCGCTCCTGAGTAACCTGATCAAGCACATTTTTCTGCATCATAATTTGTACACTGGATTGAGAGACCTGAGCTGTCAGTTTTTCATTCTCGGCAACCAACCATTTCACTCTGAGAATCACACTGACAACGCCACATCCGAGCAGCAGATAAATGCCAAGTCTTACATATCCTTTAAAGATCATTCATCACCTCAGAATCCGAGGGCGTATGCCCGAGTTTCATCAAGGCATCCCTGACTGAAATTTGCCCCTGACACAGCTGAGTTTCAATGTCTCTGCGTGTCACAATCCCCCAGCAGCGATTTTGCGCCACACGACAATCTTTGCCATTCACATATACCCAGCGATTAAACTCCAGACACGCCCCCTCAATATCTCGTTGCTTCAGTTTGCGATAGAGTGTGGAGCGGCGCAGCGCATTCGTTCCCAGGTTATAGCTGAAATCAAGGGCGGCAATATGAACATTGGGTGGCAGTTGATAATGCAGGTTTTCCAATGGCTCATTGTGATAATTCAGAGAACTGGCAAGCATCATGGCACACTGTTCATCACTGTAAGACATATCCTGACGAACCCCTGCCGTTTCTCCGAAGCAGACCGTCCACACCCCTCCCGGATCCTGATAAGCCTCATTTCGCTGACCTTCAAGTGTTCCGGTAATCGCCACGGCACCAAAAAGCACCGTACCAATCAATCGGTTATATTTCATGCTGACCTCTATCTTTACTTTTATTTTTACCTTTGTGACTGAAACAGAAACAAACGCATCAATGTAATACCAATGCCGATCACGGATAAGGTTGTGCCAATGAGAAAAGCGATATCTGAGCCATACCAGACAAAGTTTCCTGCCAGAATGTCATGTAAACTTGAATTCATCATCGACTGATAATTCTCTGCACCCTGGGCGACACTGACACCAACTCCCGTACCACTTCCAACAGCAATTGACATCGTTGCTTTTTCAGAAATAACAGCTCCCCCCTGTCCGGTTTTAAAAGAAAAAAAACTCATCGTTGCGTTTCTCCTGTCAGGCAGAAAGGACGATTTGTATTGATGTTGAATGTACTGAAATGAACCCCATCAGATTGGTCTTGGAACATTCATGCATCCTCATAGATATGTAACTTGTTCATATCCCGATCCCAGTGCTTGAACAGATGTTTGCTGGGATGTTTGCCTTTATCACAGCGGTAATCATGTTCCAGCCACGCCAGACAGATGGCATCGGTCGGCGCAAATTGATAATGGTACATCCGGGTTTTAAACCGGGTCGCAATGGCAGACAGCCCGGATGCATGTTTTGCGGAAATCCCTTTCTGAACCATATTGGTCACCGTGCTGTATTTCACACCGAGATAATTGGCAATATATTCATAAGCTTTACACTTATTCATCGGCATTCTCCGAACCAAAGCTGAGAACGCATGATTCATCAGTTCTTTACGCATGGCGTTGATTTCTACTGTGGTAAATTCCATGATTTATTTCCCCATTTTGTTGCTCTGATGTCGCTGCCCTAGCTCAGCGACACGTTTAAATATGCCGGTTAAAGTGTTCGGATCCGGCACCCCGCGCTCACAACGCAACCGATCAAATTTTGTCGTCACCGTTCGTGATGACAATCGGGCAACCTGCGGTGGTAAGGTGCCATTTCGTTCACGCTGCAACCATTTGTGATAGGTTTTTTCAAAAAGCTGTCTGGCTTTTTCCTGACTTAATGTCCGCGTATCAAACTCACATTCATTGCGTACTAACTGTTCCAGACGACTTTGTGGTGCACGTCGTGCCATCATGCGCTGATAAGCTGGCATCCACGCATCGTCATCCAGACACCAGGCACAGAATTTCCCCGGTCCGGGAATAAAGTCGGACGAATTTGCCCGGGCCATCCGGAGACCACGTTGCACCTGCGCCATGGTATTTACTCCCTGCTCCATCATCGCTTTGACATAGTTCAGCTTCAGCATCTCGTATTCCTGTTCGCTCCGGATCGAAGCGCGCCATGCCGGATGAATTCCCCGTAACTCACGTAAAATCATGTTGACGATCTGAGCGGCAAACATATCGGGAGAGCGCTGCTCTGCGGAAGTTTCACTATCAGCCGACAAAATCTTCAATTCATCTTGTATTGCTTCATAAGTTATTGGCTTCATCATTGATTCCCTCACCGTGGTATGAATCAGTTCTGTCGTTCAGGAAACTGGTGTAACGCATCGATCCAAGCGGTATCCTCATCATCAGGCTCCCAATTTCGGGATGAATGTCCCGTATTAACGTTCTCGCACACATAGCGGGCTTGTGAGAGGTAACCCGGAAATTTGTTCATATTAAATAGCGTGGCCGGTCGTAGATATTGGCGCATCCGGGCATCATTTCCCCACTCTCGAACTTTGTGATCAATCACAGCCATCAGATCCTGAACTGAAAAATCTTCCTGCAGGCGAGCCATGATTAAACCGGCTGTCTGTCCTTTGGGCTGAAAGCGTGTCTGTGCCATTTTATTCAGATGAAAAACAACATCTTGCATGTCTTTCTGATTCGGTTGCACAGTCAAAACAGAGGTCTCTTTTGCGACCGGCTGCGCAAGGATCAATAATTGATCATTCCGTTCTTGTTTTGGATCCGTCCTTACTTGTGTCGTCTGAGCCGGATCTGGTTCAGCCAGATCTGGCTTATCCTTTTCAGAACAAGAAACAGCATGAATTGCCTCATCCGGATAAACCGTTTTTGGTTCATCAAAAACAATGTATTCAATCTCTCCGCTGGCGCGCTTTTGGGTCATCACATAACCGACCTGCCGCAGCTCTTTCAAAATGGCATAGACGCCATCCCGACCTGTTTTCTTCGCAGATCCTTGCGTCACATTTGCTAAATGAGCCGGGCTGACCTGCCAGTGATCCGGTTTCGATAGCAGATAGGTCAACATCCCCATCGCCTGAAAGGACAGATGCCCCTCCTGAAAAATATGATTGCCGACCAACGTAAAACACTGATCCCGTTTGGCCCGTCTAATACTCATCAATCCACCTTTTAACCGCCGAAATATCACGTCTTTGCCATACTGAAAAACGGGTAAGGATCCAACGTCTCACCACAATTTTGATAACAATAGTAAGGAAACTTTCATTCAGTGTAAATATAATGACGTAATAAAATTTTCTTTCTCTATGTAAAAATCATTACAAAAGTACTGTATACTTGGATTGAAAAAGACTATGATAGGAACTCTGAATGCGAACACCGGTCAGAGTTCTAACAAGAAACAACCAGTTGAGGATATCCCGTCATCACGGGCATTGTGATTTATGATTGTTGAATTAGGCGAACGGCTCAAAGCCAGACGAGAAAGTTTAGGGCTCACCCAAGATATGCTGACAGCCCGGGTGAAAGAGATAGATTCATCACTGAGTCTGAACCGAATTACGATCAGCCAAATCGAAAACGGAATTCAGTCAAGTATGAAAGATCGCTTATTACTGGCAATGTCTAAAGCATTAGAATGTTCACCGGAATGGATCGTATACGGAACCAATTCTGCCAATGCCAATCACTCCGACTCATCGTCGCAGGCAAACGTCAGCAACGGCCCTTCGGTCTCAACCATGTGTCCGGTAATTTCTTGGGTAAAAGCCGGCGATTTTTCTGAAGCCGTAACACCGTACGCGCCTGACGAATACGAATATTATCCTTGCCCGGTGCATAGTGGCCCCGGTACTTATATTCTGCGGGTTCGGGGTGACTCGATGGAACCCCGGTTTGAGGAAAACGATCTGATCTTTATTGATCCGAATCTGGTCGAGCCAGAACACAACAAGTTTGTCATTGCAATGCTGACCGATTCGGCAGAAGCAACATTCAAGCAGGTACAAGTGATTGATAATAAGAAATATCTGAAGGCACTCAATCCTTCCTATCCTCCGGAGCTGCGTTTTTTATCGATTAATGGCAACTGTCAGATCATCGGGACAGTGATTGCCCATATGAAACCCATTTAGAGAATCATAAAAAAGGGGAGCTTCACGCTCCCCCTCTTCTTCAGATCAAACAACAAGTCTGTTACAGAATCATCCCACCGAAGATAAATCCGAATGTAACCGCTGAAGCAATGGTCACCACACCCGGGATAAAGAAAGGATGGTTGAAGACATAGTTACCGATCCGGGTTGAACCCGTATCATCCATCTCCACTGCCGCCAATAATGTCGGATAGGTTGGCAGAACAAAGAGCGCACTCACCGCAGCAAAAGAAGCCACCGCGGTTAACGGTGCAACCCCGATAGCCAACGCAGCCGGCATCAATGCCGTAGTTGTCGCACCTTGAGAGTAAAGAAGCATTGACGCAAAGAACAGCGTAATTGCCAGCATCCACGGATATTGTTCAAGAATATGTGCAGATAATTCTTTAATCTCGTTGATATGACCGGAAACAAAGGTATCACCTAACCAGGCCACCCCGAGCACACAGACACAGGCACTCATCCCGGATTTAAACGTTGAAACCGAGCTGATTTTTGAAGCATCGACTTTGGTAAACAAAATGATTGCTGTTGCGGCCATCAACATAATCGCCATAATCGCTTGGTTGCGGCCGATTGCAGGGTCAGTAATCAGTCCGACCGTTTTACTGATCATGGTTGCATAAGCAACCACAGCGACGATCGCAATCACGAAGATATAAACAGACGTCTTCGCGGAGGGTAAAATCTCACGTTTGGTCGCACCACGAACTTTAATCAGACCTTTTGCCAGACGTTCTTGATAAATCGGATCATCTTCCAGATCTTTGCCTAAGAAATTAGCCACAAAAGCACCGACCATACAGGCAGCAAACGTGGTTGGAATACAAACGGCCAATAACATCAGATAGCCGACGCCTAACGGCTCAAGAATACCGGAGAAAAATACCACCGCAGCAGAAATCGGGGATGCCGTAATCGCAATTTGAGAAGCAACCACCGCAATAGACAGAGGACGTGACGGTCTGACTTTTTGCTCTTTCGCCACTTCAGCGATAACCGGCAAAGTTGAAAATGCCGTATGCCCAGTGCCCGCCAAAAGTGTCATCATAAAAGTTACGATAGGCGCGTAAAAGGTAATTTGTTTCGGATTTTTTCTTAAAAACTTTTCTGCCAAGTCAACCAGCCAGTCCATACCACCGGCAACTTGCATTGCTGCAATTGCAGTAATCACGGACATAATGATTAAAATTACATCGACCGGGATGGTACCAGCGTGCATACCCAATCCCATTGTCAAAATGATGACGCCTGCCCCGCCGGCAAATCCAATGCCGATACCGCCAATTCTGGCGCCGAGAAAAATGAAGAGCAGGACAATAAACAGCTCTACTGCTACCATGATGATACCTCGTTAAGTTATTGTATTTTAATTAATAATTTTTATTCCAATATCGAATAATGACTTAGTGGGGCAATTGATAGCAGATCCATTGCAAGCACCCTCTCACAAACTAAAATCCCTCACGTCTCAACCATTCAATAAAGACTTTAATTTACGAATTCCGTCTTGCTTTTGTTACAGGAAATCAAACAATAGATAACTTCCTAATCACAAAAATATATTTATGAAATCAATATTCTTCCTATATTCACAAATAAAAAACACGCTATATTTACATTTGAAACAATTGATAATTTGAAGCAATCGATTGAACTTTAATTATTTCCTATAGATAAAATAGATGACTTAAAATTGATAACTCTCGCCGTCGTTTCATATTCAGTGGCAATAAAAAAAACGAAAGGAGGCTTGATCGATTAACCTGATGGAGGGAGACGGATAGATAAAAATGGGAAACATCTCTCATATTAATCATCAAGGATCCTTAGTTTATTATGTCGGAAATCATGTAATGATTACCTGTCACTAAAATATAAGAATCCTTTCTGAACAAAGATTAGTTTAAAAATCCATCCTGATTTTGAGTTTCATCATACCGTACCAACGCAAAAATAACAGTACTTAGATCACCTTTTTGGTGCATGTTATTATTGAGCAAAAAATAAATAAATAAAAATTGATCTAAATAAAATAATCAACATATTGAAGAAATCTGACACAACAAATGTTGTGCCAGATATAAATGAATAAATTGATTTTAATCAATTAGCCGTTGCGATAAATATAACTATAGGCATTAATTGCAGGGACACCGCCCAAGTGTGCATATAATACTTTAGAACCTTTCGGGAAGAATCCCTTGCGCGTCAGATCAATCAAACCCTGCATCGATTTTCCTTCGTAAACCGGATCAGTCATCATCCCTTCCGTACGAGCGGCAATTCGAATCGCATCATTGGTTTCATCAGAAGGAACGCCATAAGCCGGATAAGCATAATCATCCATAATGATGATATCTTCTGCGGTGATCTCCTGACCCAGTTCAACCAAATCAGCCGTATGTCGTGCAATGCGTAAAACCTGCTCATGGTTTTTCTCCGGCGTCCCCGAAGCATCGATACCAATCACCTTTCGTGCCCGGCCATCGGTCGCAAAACCGACCACCATTCCGGCCATTGTCGAACCAGTCACCGTACACACCACGATATAATCGAATTGAATGCCCATTTCGGCTTCTTGTTCGCGAACTTCTTCAGCAAACCGGACATACCCCAATCCACCGTATGGATGCTCAGATGCTCCGGCAGGAATCGGATAAGGTACACCACCTTTGGCTTTCACATCTTCGATCGCATTTTCCCAACTTTCGCGAATACCGATATCAAACCCTTCATCAACCAGCTCAATTTCAGCCCCCATGACCCGACTCATCAGGATATTCCCCACGCGATCGTAGACCGCATCCTGAAATGGCACCCAACTTTCCTGAACCAACCGACATTTCATACCGATTTTCGCAGCCGTCGCAGCCACCAGACGGGTATGGTTTGACTGCACGCCACCGATGGTGACTAACGTATCTGCGCCACTGGCAAGCGCCTCAGGGACAATATATTCCAGTTTACGAATTTTGTTACCGCCAAAAGCCAGCCCACAATTGCAATCTTCCCGCTTGGCATAAATTTCAACTTCGCCCCCCAGAAACTCACTCAGGCGGCTGAGCTTTTCAATCGGGGTCGGACCAAAATTAAGCGGATAGCGTTTAAACTTTTCCAATTTCATGACAGATTTCCTTTTATACGATGACCAGTCCAATCAATCCTGTTTGAAAGGATATGCATTTAGATTACTCAATCCGAAATGAAATGTGCTTCCGATTTATTATCATTTTTTTAATAAATATTTTACAAAAATGTAGTAAATAGATATTTTAGAAAAAATATTCTCATTAAAATGAAAGATAATTTCATGAATCAATCACTTGATCGCATCGATCTGAAACTGCTGCGCCTGCTACAGCAGGACGGCAGAGCAAGTAATGCCGTACTGGCAGAAAAAACCAATATTAGTCCGGCAACGTGTCACCGCCGCATCGAACGCCTGTTCAAACAAGGAACCATTCAGTCAGTCAGAGCAGAAATTAATCCGCAGGATATTGATTTAGGAACGCTGGTCACTGTCGGTGTGGTGCTGGATCGCTCGACTCCGGAAAGCTTTGCCGAATTTGAGGCGGCAATTGTTCGCCTGCCTGTCATCATTGACTGCCAGTTAGTTGCAGGTGAATTTGACTATTTTCTCCGGGTCAGGGTGCAAGATATGGCAGATTTCAACCAACTTCATGCCAATCAGTTGATCGCCCTGCCCGGTGTGCGACAGATCCGAACTTTCTTTGTCATGAAAGAAGTCATTCACCATGCTCCGTTACGATTCTAACTCATGGAATTTGCAGTCATGATTAAAGGATATTGCATCGCAGTACAGCAAAACCTTAATCATGACTCGGTGGATGCGAGTGCAGTACAGCAGTTGCTCCTATTGATATTTGCCTGAGAGGCAAAAATAAAGCATAAAAAAACGGAGCATCACAGCC
>NZ_JCARSY010000036.1:0-35935 GCF_059641415.1 Vibrio rubrogenes | reverse complement strand
CGATCGTGTTCCTTCCTAGTTATGATTCACTCTAAGTCACGTACACTTAAAGTGCGCCAGAAATTGCTATTTTATGCGTCAACGTTCGTCAACGCAATAGATTCGTTATTAACCACTATTTGTGATTTATCGACAAATAAAGGTTAACCACGCTCAGCGACAATTGCATCAGCAATGTTTTTCGGCACTTCAGCGTACTTGGAAAACTCCATTGAATACGAAGCACGGCCTTGCGTCGCAGAACGCAGATCAGTTGCGTAACCAAACATCTCAGAAAGCGGGACTTTAGCATGTATAATCTTCAGCCCTGCCGGGCCATCATCCATACCTTCGATGAGGCCGCGGCGACGATTCAAGTCACCCACAACATCACCCATCCAATCTTCCGGAGTGGTTACTTCAACTTTCATTAGCGGTTCAAGAATAACGGGGTTTGCTTGCAGCGCACCTTTCTTGAATGCCATTGAGCCAGCGATCTTAAACGCCATCTCACTTGAATCGACATCGTGGAATGAACCATCAAAGAGCGTTGCTTTGATATCCAAGACAGGATAACCAGCGAGCACACCGTTGTTCATTTGTTCCTCGATACCTTTTGCGACCGGGTTAATGAATTCCTTCGGAATTGCCCCCCCCACAATTTCGTCGACAAAAACAAAACCTTCGCCGGGTTCAGATGGTTCAATTTTCAGCCATACATGACCGTATTGACCACGTCCCCCTGACTGGCGAACAAATTTGCCTTCGACTTCCGCTTGACCACGAATGGTTTCACGATAAGCAACCTGAGGTTTACCCACGTTGCAATCCACACTAAATTCACGCTTCATCCGATCAACAATGATATCCAAGTGAAGTTCACCCATGCCGGATATCAATGTCTGACCAGTTTCAGCGTCCGTTTCAACACGGAATGATGGATCTTCAGCTGCCAGTTTTCCGAGGGCAATCCCCATCTTTTCCTGATCAGCTTTAGAGCGGGGCTCTACAGCGATTTGAATCACAGGTTGAGGAAACTCCATCCGTTCCAGAATAACCTTATGATTTTGGTCGCAAAGCGTGTCCCCTGTTGTCACATCTTTCAAGCCAATCGCAGCAGCAATATCACCGGCACGAACTTCTTTGACTTCTTCACGTTTGTTCGAATGCATCTGAACAATACGTCCAACCCGTTCACGTTTTTGTTTGACCGAGTTATAGACAGCATCCCCAGAGTTCAATACACCGGAATAAACCCGAACAAATGTCAGAGTACCAACGAATGGGTCTGTTGCGATCTTAAATGCAAGCGCAGAAAACGGTTCAGAATCATCCGCGTGACGCTCAATATCATTTTCATGCTCATCAATTCCTTTAATCGATGGGACATCGATCGGTGACGGCAAAAATTCAATCACAGCATCCAGTACAGCCTGAACCCCTTTGTTCTTAAATGCACTGCCGCAAGTCGCCAGAACAATCTCATTATTCAGAGTGCGAGTTCGTAAGCCGAGCTTGATCTCGTCTTCGCTTAATTCACCCTCTTCAAGGTATTTATCCATCAGCTCTTCATTAGCTTCAGCAGCAGACTCCACCATATAGCTACGCCATTCTTCAGCTAGTTCGAGCATATCTGCTGGGATATCCTCATATGTGAAAGTCATTCCCTGATCTTCGTCAGTCCAGTTAATTGCTTTCATTTTGAACAGATCGATAACACCTTTAAATTCATCTTCTGCACCGATATTCAACTGAATCGGTACAGGGTTTGCGCCTAGTCGATCTTTTATTTGATTTACCACACGCAAGAAATCTGCACCAGCACGGTCCATCTTATTCACGAAAACTAATCTCGGAACATGATATTTATCCGCCTGACGCCATACTGTCTCAGACTGAGGTTCAACACCTGAGGCACCACAAAAAACGACCACTGCACCATCAAGTACACGAAGAGAACGCTCAACTTCAATGGTGAAGTCAACGTGTCCGGGAGTATCGATAATATTGATACGATGATCAGGGAATTGCGCCTGCATACCACGCCAGAATGTGGTCGTCGCAGCAGAGGTAATGGTGATACCGCGTTCCTGCTCTTGCTCCATCCAGTCCATGGTTGCTGCACCATCGTGAACTTCGCCGATTTTATGAGACAGGCCGGTGTAGAACAGAATACGCTCAGTAGTGGTTGTCTTTCCTGCGTCTACATGAGCACATATACCGATGTTACGGTAGCGCTCGATAGGAGTTTTACGAGCCACGGTTGTATCCTCTTAACTAAGGTGGACCTTAGAAAATAGAAAAGTACTGCGGGTCTCCCCGCAGTACAGGAGGTATTACCAACGGTAATGAGCAAACGCTTTGTTTGCTTCAGCCATACGGTGAACGTCTTCACGTTTCTTAACCGCAGAGCCTTTGTTTTCAGCAGCATCTAACATTTCAGCAGCCAGACGAGCAGCCATAGATTTCTCACCACGCTTACGCGCAGCTTCAACTAACCAACGCATAGCAAGTGCGTTACGGCGAACCGGACGAACTTCTACAGGTACTTGGTAAGTTGAACCACCCACACGACGAGATTTAACCTCAACCGCTGGGCGAACATTTTCAAGAGCTTCTTCGAATACAGCTAAGTGATCTTTACCAGATTTCTCAGCCATAGTATCTAATGCAGTATAAACAATCTTTTCTGCAACTGATTTCTTCCCGTCAACCATAAGGATGTTGACGAATTTTGCCAGCAGTTCAGACTTGAACTTTGGATCTGGAAGGATCTTACGCTGACCAATTACGCGACGACGTGGCATGGATATTCTCCGTTGTCTTCTTCAGGTTATCCAAAACTTTTCAGTTTCTTCAAAAATTAATATTTAAATTAGTGTTTGGCCTTACTTAACGCTTATTTCAACAGAGAAACATTAAGATTTAGGACGCTTCACACCGTACTTAGAACGACCTTGTTTACGATCATTAACACCGGCACAGTCAAGTGCGCCACGAACAGTGTGGTAACGAACACCCGGAAGGTCTTTAACACGACCACCACGGATCAAAACAACACTGTGCTCTTGTAGGTTGTGACCTTCACCACCGATATATGAAGTAACTTCAAAACCGTTAGTTAAACGTACACGACATACTTTACGAAGTGCTGAGTTAGGTTTTTTTGGTGTAGTAGTGTAAACACGAGTACATACACCACGTTTTTGTGGGCACGCTTCCAGTGCTGGCACGTTGCTTTTTGCAACTTGCTTCACACGAGGTTTGCGAACCAACTGGTTAATAGTTGCCATTAACTAGCTCCTGATTTACTGAAAGTAAGCTTTGTGAAAAATCTATACCCTATACAAATAGGGACGCAAAATTCTATGCACCGCGGCTAGATGTGTCAAGAAATATACAATTTTTTTTTAAAGGGCAGGAAAACTTATTCCCAAGTCATTACACTGTGGTGTTGTTCCGTCAATTCGACGAACCCAAGATAATCGGTCATCGTTGTTGAAGGACTGATGCGGTGATAAATTCCTCGGGCTTTTGCATCGGCTTCCAAAACAAACACAGTTTTCTCTTTCAGCAATTCGAACGCATGGTGCAAAGGGTTTGCCGCATAAACCGAATCTTCGATCAGTAAGATGGTATCTTGCGCAGAATAAAAGGGATGAACTCGCTTCAATGCAGCGTCTGTTTTAATCACATGTAACATAAGATGTCTCAAAAACTCAAAACTTTATCTGCCTGATGCAGAATCTCTATCATGGTTTGATCCTGCACAATGGTCACAGGGATGATCAAATCATCTGGCGTCATTCCCCGCTGCATCAGTGCAGTCCGGGAGACAAAAACCTGATCAATATCGTACAGTTCGAGTAGTTTGAGCATCGGTGCATAATCCTTGCTGAGAATATCGTCTGTTTCTTGGCCCTGCAGAAGTTGTAAGACGCCATCCCCCATAAAAACGACTGCAATGTTTTCACTATAGGCTGAGGCAGCCAACAGCGCATCAACCCCTTCTCTTCCGGAACTTCGACCATGAGGTGCGTGATGAAAAACATAAATCAAACGATTCAAAACTGTATGATCCTATCTTGGGTCAACATTGCTTCCGCTAAACTGCCCAGACCGGTCTGCACAAACTCGTCCGCCAGATTATCTTTAAACACACAATGTTGGGCCGCTTCCTTTTCACTCAAAATCCCTCGTCTCAAAGACGCAGCGACACAGGTTTCAAGACTTACACCATGCTCTTTCGCCAAATTTTGCCAAGCTTTGGCAAGATCGAATTCATCATTGGCAGGTACTGATAATGAGGTTCCATTGGTCACACCGTCCTGATAGAAAAAAACACTAACCAGTGTGTGACCTCTCTGGAGTAAAGCGCGTGCAAACTGATAGGCACTCCGAGCTGACTGGGTACCGTACAGTGGTCCATTGACAACCAGTGTGTAAGTCAGAACACTCACTTTTCATCATCCTCCGTTTTACGCTGACGAATATAGAGGTACACGGTATGTTTCGATATGTTCAGACGATCAGCAACGCGATTGATCGCATCTTTAATATCAAAGATTCCTTTATCATATAACGCCATCACAATCTGTCGGTTCTTGGTATTATTCGATACTGATTTATCCGCATTGATTTCTTCGATCGTTCGCTCAACGGTCTGATCCACCAGCTCTTCAACATCACTGGCAAAATTGACGGATGATGCCGCATCCTGTGCATCTTGATTTGGCATAAATGACTGTAGTATCTGAGAAAACGGTGCATCAAGATTGACATTAATACAGAGTAATCCTATCACTCGATTATCACCGTTACGGATAGCAATCGTGATGGATTTCATTAAAACACCACCTTTTGCCCGGGTAAAATAAGAGCGGGAAAAATTCCGTTCAGACCCTTCAATATCTTTTAGCATCTTCAACGCTAAATCCGTAATCGGTGAACCGACCTGACGTCCGGTATTCTCACCATTGGCGATTTTGATGGCAGAAGTATTCAGGTCTTCCAGTGAATGCAATACGATTTCACAAAAAGGACCGATCAGGCTTGCCAAACCATCTACAATAGCCTCATAAGAACGGAGAATGATTTTATCATGCTCTGTAAACGGTTTTACATGCACAGATTCAATTTCCAGTAACATGTCAGCATTGAGTGTCTCTGTCGTCGCCACTTTGTTCCAGCCTTCGAAAATATCAACAAATGAATGTAAGTTTATCAGAAAATTTTAAAGTATCGCTAAGCTATCGTATCAACAACTGATTTAAAACAAGTTTATGCTACCAAATAAAAAGCTGCCGAGAGGCAGCCTTGATATTGATATAACCTTGGTTGGTGATACTCAAAATGGTGTCACAAAACCAACCGCTTGATATGCTTTTTTCAGAATTGGCGCTGCTTTTGCCGACGCGGCTTCAGCGCCAGATTTCATCACTTCATTGAGATAGCCCAAATCAGCACGAATCTGGTGGTATTCACTCTGAACGGGTTCCAGCATGGCGACAATCGCTTCACCGACGTCTTTCTTGAACGGACCATACATTTCCACCCCTGCATATTTTGCTTCGATTTCAGCAAAAGTCATCCCGGTTGCTGCCGAGTACAATCCCATCAGGTTGGAGATCCCGGCTTTGTTTTCAACATCGTGACGAATCCGTGGCGGCGTTTCGGTGTCCGTTTGAGCTTTGTTGATCTTCTTGAGAATCGATTTCGGATCTTCGAGCAGCGTGATGACATTCTTACGATTATCATCCGACTTGGACATCTTTTTGGTTGCATCCTGAAGACTCATCACCCGGGCATTCACTTTAGGAATGTAAGGCTCAGGCACAGTGAAGATCGGTTGCTCAGGGCTATAAATATTATTAAAACGAATGGCAATATCGCGAGCCAGTTCAAGATGCTGCTTCTGGTCATTCCCAACGGGTACCTGATGGGTGCCGTACAGAAGAATATCGGCAGCCATCAAGACCGGATAATCAAACAGTCCGACATTGACATCATTCGCATAACGTGCGGACTTATCCTTGAACTGGGTCATCCGACTCAGCTCCCCCATCTGGGTATAACAATTGAGAAGCCAACTGAGTTGTGCATGAGCAGGGACATGAGACTGAACAAATAAGGTACTCTTGCGCGGATCAATACCGACTGCAAGACAAATCGCCAGTGCATCTAATGTTGCTTCATGTAACGCTTTCGGATCCTGACGCACGGTGATCGCATGAAGATCCACAATACAATACTGACAGTTGTATTCATCTTGCATCTGATGCCATTGACGAAGCGCACCCAAGTAGTTACCAATACTGAGTTCACCGGAGGGTTGAACACCACTAAAGACGATCGGTTTGTCCGAGACGAGGGAGTTGCTCATGAAAAGATTCCTTTGACTTCATCAAAATTAGAGAAAAACCGCGTGATCGTTCTGCAAACAGTCACACGGTTTACTCAGTGTACTCATCAGGAAGTATTTTTCTAGATATTTATCGCATTCATGCCGAGACAAGAACAATATCGAGTAATTGATTGATTTGATCCGCCACATAATCGGGATTTGAGTCAGCAATAGGCTCACCATGATTGTAGCCGTATGTCAGACCAAACGAACGACATCCGGCACGCTGTGCCGCAAGAATATCGTTCTTTGAGTCACCAACCATCAGCATCTGTTGTGGCTGGCAGTTATAGGTTGTGAGCAGCCATTCAAGCGCCATCGGATCCGGTTTCTTTTTCTCAAACCGATCACCACCAACCACTTCTTTAAAATAGTGGGAGATACCATGTTGTTGCAGAATATCCGGAACAAAATGTGATGGTTTATTGGTGACGATTGCCAGTGTAAACCCTGCCTGATATAGCTGCTCCAATGTCTCTTTAACCCCCGGATACAAGTGACTGAGACGGTGTCCTGTCGCGTCATAATACGCATCAAAACGTTTTCTGGCATCTTGCATCAGTTCGGGACTCAAAGACGGATCAACCGTTAAATTCTGACTCAAAGCACGACCAATCAGTACATCTGCCCCATTGCCGACATAATCGCGAACCTGAGCTTCAGATACTCCCGGATACCCTAACGCACGAACCGTCTGATCCGCGGCAACAGCGAGATCGGGAACGCTGTCTAACAACGTGCCATCCAGATCAAATACGATCAATTGAATCTGCTCAAAAGACATCACATTTACTCTCTATTTGATTTTTATATGGGTGATTCAGCATGATCACACCAAGAATGAATCCTTCAGGATTTAACACAAACAACAGATCACCGCTTAACCTGTGCCAACTCAGCACGCATCGCGTCAATCACTTGTTGGTAATCGGGCTGGTCAAAGATCGCAGAACCCGCCACAAACATATCAGCACCGGCTTCGGCAATTTCACGGATGTTATCAATTTTGACGCCACCATCGATTTCCAGACGAATCTGACGGCCGGAAGCATTGATCCGTTCACGAACGGCACTGAGTTTATCCATTGTATGCGGAATAAAAGACTGACCACCAAAGCCGGGGTTCACAGACATCAGCAGGATCAGATCAACTTTATCCATCAGATAATCCAGATGAGTCAATGGCGTCGCCGGATTCAGCACAACACCAGCCTGGCAACCATGATCTTTGATGAGTTGCAACGTGCGATCAACATGCTCAGAAGCCTCAACATGAAAAGTAATCATCGATGCGCCTGCTTTAGCGAAATCCGGAATAAGACGATCAACCGGTTTAACCATCAGATGGACATCAATCGGTGCCGTTACACCATAGTCACGTAATGCTTTGCAAACCGGTGCGCCAAAGGTCAAATTCGGCACGTAATGGTTATCCATGACATCAAAATGAATCACATCCGCACCGGCGTTCAGGACATCAACAACATCCTCGCCTAAACGGGCTAAATCAGCAGAAAGGATGGAAGGGGCAATCAAAAAGTCGTTCATAAAGCAGGCCTCTGTGAGCACGAAGATTAGAAATAGTTGCCAAGATAAACCATTCTACAGAAGCCATTGCGCGGATCCTAGCGAGTGTTGCGCTTTGATATCATTTTTGCGGCGTGTCGAGGATGGCTCGCTCAACCGCACAACACGCTAAAGCCTGACTATTGAGCTGCCCGTGATGCCGGATTGCCTTCAAATAGCGCGAGCAATTCATCCACTTTGTTTCGCCCCGCACCATTGCGGCTGATGGTTCGTTTAACCTTCACAACATTGAGTTTTGCACCATGGTACAGCCTTCGGGTCAGAATCGTATCATGATTAGAGATCAGTACCGATATCCCCCGCTCATTCGCAGTTTTCTCGGCAATATCAGCCAGCGCAGCCTGATCATCAAGTGAAAAGCCACCACCGGTGTAAGAGGTAAAATTCGCGGTATGAGACAACGGAGCATACGGTGGATCGCAATAAATCACACTGACATGGTCCGCTTGTTCAAAGCTATCCCGATAATTGGTACAGACAAACGTTGCTTTCTTCGCTTTCTCAGCGAAGAATTCTAGTTCAGCTTCAGGGAAGTAAGGTTTTTTGTAAGAACCAAAAGGGACATTAAACCCCCCTTTTTTGTTATAACGACACAATCCGTTAAAGCCAAAACGGTTCATATACAGAAATGCTAACGAGCGATACATCACTTCATCGGTCTGATTAAACTGCTGCCGAACCGATAGATAGACTTCTTTACGATTATTCTCGGCAATAAACCACCGTTTGGCTTCTGCGATATAATGCTCGGGCCGCTCTTTCAGCAGGTTATATAAATTAATCAGATCCGGATTGATATCAGCCAGAACATAATGCTCGTAATCGGTATTGAGAAAAATAGAACCAGCACCGACAAAGGGCTCAACTAAAGTTTGAGCGGCCGGTAAATGGCGTCGGATATCATCAACCAATCCATATTTTCCGCCAGCCCACTTCAGAAAGGCGCGATTCTTCTTCATCTACTGCTCTATCTATCCACCACAATCAACAAGGCTGCGAAATCTAACATATTTTCACTTTATCCCCAAGTGAACCCGTACTATTTCACCCGTTCAATCTCTCGGTGTACCTGTCTGAGAGATTTTGCCCATGGTCCGAGCGCCTGAATCGAGCGTGGGAGCGTCGCAACGGCATCCCGAGCCATCTGAATCGTTGGATAGTTTTGGTATGTCACAATATACCAGTCCACTTGCTCCCGAATCGTCGGATAGACATAGACCTGATTCTGTAAGCGATGACGTTGAATAAAATCTTCAATTTCCTGAAGCGAATTAAATGCAGCAAGCTGCAAGGTATAACTACGATCAGACATGGCTTTTAATTCAGCCGTGCTATAGGAAAATGAGTAACCGGGCAAGGATTGCGAACGGTTTGATTGGGATTGACCAGAGGTTGAAGATGATGCGCTCAGCTCAGCCGATACCGTCCCGTCCGCCGCAGCAGACTCATCTGACTCCGGTGCAACCTGACGGGCCACATCCGTGAGTTGTTTGGTATCCACCGATTTAGCTTTACCATCCATCAATGCATCAACCACCTCAGAAGAAATCACAACCCTTTGTCCCTGATCATCCTCGCCAACCCGATCAGAATCAGAAGTCACCACCGGAGGAAGCGCATTGGAATCATCCTTCACGCCATCCGGTAGTGACTCGGTGGAATTCACACCGGACGAATCGGATGTATCAGTGGCTTTCGAGCTTTCTTTGGTATCACCAGTCAAGGTCGGTATCACCGTCTGTTCTTTTGTCGCGGTATCATTTGCAACCATATCATCCAGCACATGCTCAGGCGCCTGCTCTTCAGATAACATCCACCAGTAACCCCCACCGAGAATTACAGCAAGTAACAGTATCAATGCCGCGATCTTGACCGGAGACCCGACTATTGAGCGAATCACGATCCGCTTTTCCATCTTCTTCTCTCCTAATGCTATGATATCACCCGGTGTTTTATTCACCTTACTATACGCATGGCGAACCCGCTTCTCCATTTTATCGTCGATAAAACGGATCACCAGATATTCGAACAGACGATCAGCGTCATCTTGAGACAGTCGATCAATTTCCAGATCAACCGGTTTATGCTCCTGTCCATACCCGATCCGAGTAATCAAAGAGTCAAGTACCCGAGGCAGAGCAAAGAGGATCACATTGATCGACCATTGCGGCTTATCCTGCGCCTCAAGCACGAGCATCCATAGCTCCGACACCAGACTCTCAGACAGACGCTGCGCATTATCGACGACGATAACGATATTACAGGGTTCATCATCATACACAGCCGTCAGATTATCGACCAAGGCCTCATCGGGACTAAAACGTGCGTGAGAATCGATCTGCGTCAGAATCGTCATACGATGCTGGCGATCATCCTGATTGGGATAGCACAACAATAGCGACTGATTCTTATCCTCCGCCCATGCTTCCAGATAACGTTGTGCAAGCCAAGTTTTACCGGCTCCGGGTTCACCGGAGACAGTCACCAGATTTGAACCGAAATGCGTCAGCAACCTTAGCCGTTCTAACAGATCGACCTGAGACTGTAATTCCAACACTCGACCGTGTGCTGCACTCATGAAATCATCCTACCCAGAAGCATGAAAAACTGTTGAATTATACTGTACGACAGAAATCGATCGCCTGCTCAATCGTTGATTCTGGAATACCCTTCAACACTTGCGCAGTACCGATTCCGGTTGGGAGAACGAGCCGCAATGTACCGGCCAGAACCTTTTTATCCCGCATCATATGGGTCATGAAATCAGAGAAAGACATACCGTCCGGGGTTTGCACTGGTAGCTTTGCTGATTTGAGGAGTGCCACAATTCGTGAGAACTGCGCTTCAGAAATTAAACCATGTAATTGTGCAGTCTTCGCAGCCATCACGGTTCCGGATGCAACCGCTTCACCATGAAGCCATTGTCCGTATCCCAAATGTGCTTCTATAGCATGACCAAACGTATGACCTAAATTCAGTAATGCCCGAATCCCGGCTTCTTTTTCATCCTGCGCCACAACTTCAGCTTTAATCTCGCAACACCGTGCGATGGCATAAGTTAGCGCAGACTGATCCAGTGCATACAAGGTTTCAAGATTAGTTTCCAGCCAGTCGAAAAACCCAGCATCATAAATAATGCCGTATTTGATAACTTCGGCCATTCCGGCAGCAAATTCCCGTTCGGGCAACGTTGACAGGCAATCAGTGTCAATAATCACTGAACGCGGTTGATAGAATGCACCGATCATATTCTTACCCAGCGGATGATTAACCGCTGTTTTGCCGCCCACCGAAGAATCAACCTGAGACAGTAGTGTGGTCGGGATTTGAATAAAATCAACGCCTCGTTGATAGCATGACGCTGCAAAACCAACCAGATCACCGATCACACCACCACCGAGAGCAACGATCACAATATCCCGCCCAAGATTATGCTCAAGCAGAAACGTCATGACCGTATCAAAAGTATTCAGATTTTTGTACTGCTCGCCATCGGGTAGCGTCAGCAAATAGGTCTGACAGCCGATATCGTTCAATAACTGTGTGATTTTATCAGCATAAAGTGGGGCAACAGTAACGTTGCTAATGATGACCACTTTTTGCTGAGGAGAGAGGAAAGAAAGAAGCGCCGGATTTTGAAATAATCCGGCTCCGATTGAAATGGGGTAACTACGCTCACCTAGACTGACCGTAATCTGCGCCATGGTTGCACTCCGCAAAAATAAAAAAAACCTATTGTTCTTCTAACATTTTTACGATCTGATTGGCTACCACTTTTGCACTTTGATCATCAGTTTTCACAGTAATATCCGCAATTTCTTCATAAAGCGGATTACGTTCCTCAGCCAAAGCTTCTAAAACTTCGCGTGGCTGTTCCGTTTGCAGGAGCGGACGCTTTTTATCACGACTGGTACGAGCTAACTGTTTCTCAATTGTCGTTTCTAAGTAAACGACAACTCCCCGGGCAGAAAGACGATTGCGATTTTCTTTGCTTTTGACTGATCCACCGCCTGTTGCCAGAACGATGCCCTGTTGTTCAGTCAGATCATGGATGACAGTTTCTTCACGCTTCCGGAAACCATCTTCTCCTTCAACATCAAATACCCAAGCAATATCTGCCCCCGTCCGTTCTTCAATAACGGAGTCAGAATCGACAAATTCCATATGGAGTTGCTGTGCCAGATATCTACCGATAGTACTTTTGCCGGCCCCCATGGGACCAACAAGGATAATATTACGTTTTTCAGCCATGTTTAGCAGTAATTAACAACATTAATTCAATGACATCGCCACAAGTGAATTCAAGGTATAGCAAGGGATGAATCAGCTTCGTGGCACCAATTCCTCACAGACATTTCGTGATAAGACCCGAAATTATCTAGATCTGAGTGCCCGAATGCAACCTTATTTTTAGGCGATCTGAAAAAAGCGGACTAACTTATTGAATCACAACCCGAGGCGTGACAAAAATAAGCAGCTCGTTCTTATCGGTCTTTTGATAATTACGCTGAAATAGTTTGCCTAATAACGGTAATTCCCCTAACACCGGCACTTTATCAACTCGATGCATTTGAGTTTTCTGATAAATTCCTCCGAGAACAACTGTCTCTCCGTCATTGACTAATACTTGGGTACCAATTCTTTGTGTCGTAATGGCAACGGCTTCTCCGGAACCGGTTTTAACCACCTCTCCGGGACGATCTTGTGTTACGCGTAAATCCAGCAACATGTGATGATCCGGGGTGATATTCGGGGTCACCTCCAGACTCAACACTGCTTTTTTGAATGCAATGGTTGTCTCATTATCCGAACCCGACTCCTGATACGGGATTTCAGTCCCTTGTTCGATAAACGCTGACTGATGATTTGTGGTTAACAGACTGGGGCTGGAAATAATCTCAGCACGGGATTCACTCTGTAATGCCGATAACTCCAAATCCAGCAATGTGCCGGATCCCAACTTAGCCAATTGAAAAGCAATCGATGAGGAATTACCGGATGTACTCGGCAAATTAATATTCATAAAATCGGTCACTTGTGATGATTCAGCTGCACCATCCTCTGCCGTCTGGTGCTGTTCAATGTGACTCCCGACAGCAAAATGCCCTTGTTTCAGCCCTACGCCCCAACGCACGCCAAGCTCATCAAGCGCCCCCTCGCTGACAATCACAATTCGCGCTTCAATTCTAACCTGTTTCACGGGGACATCGAGCGCCTGAATCATGCTCCGGATCGAGGCTAAATGATGTGGCGTATCGCGAAGAATCAGCGAGTTGGTTCGGGGATCAACGCGTACCAACCCATATTCGGAAAGCAGCCCCGGTTGATCCCCTCCTTTAAGTAATGGCAGTAAGTCTGCGGTTTTTGCATACTGGACAGGAATGAATACTGTTTCCAGTATCGGTTGCGACAAACTGGGGGACTCTCCGGAAACCGTACCGGGTTGCGTCATGACCGGCACATCAAATGGATCAATAGCCTGTTGGGCAAATACCTGAGTACCGACTCCCCATAAAATTCCCCCTATCACCCTGATGTCAGACAGCACTCTCCGATAGTTATTTTGACTCATGTTGATCATGTCCTTTTATATAATGATCTTTGCTGTGATCTGTTTTCAGTTGATAAAGAAAACCAGTTGCGACTACCTCAACACGGCGTTGCTGTGGTGACACTCTTTTCCAGCGAATCGGTTGAAACACAACACCAACAGATTGATGCGCAATGGCGCGCATGAAATTCAGGATGTCCGGGAACAGACCGCTCAACCTGATCTCGAAAACATCCGCATCATGGCCATAAAGCTGTTGCGGTGTTTTCCATACAATATGTCGAATGCGAATATGCTGTTGCTCTGCAACCTGCTCGGCTTGTTTGACCCACGCCGAAGAATCACGCACTTTGGTTACCTGCGCCATGGTTTGCACCAGTTGGTGCTGAATCGCCTCCCAATCCGCTTGCTGTCGGCGAAAGTCATACAATTGTTGCCGGTTCATCTCCTGTTGCTGAGACAGTGCATTCAGATGGGCTGGATATTGCAGTAACATCTCATATCGGCTTTGCCAGAAAAGTGGATAGCTGACACCAGTGAGTACTACAAACAGACCCGCCATCATCCCCACCTGTTGCAGTATCGAAGCATTCAACATCCGACGTCGGAGAAAATCAGTGAACATCAGCGCGATCCTTTTTCTCAATAGTATTCTTTTTCTCAATCGCAGAGACCGAATCGACACTCGTGTTTGCCGTCATCACAAAACGCAGCTGAAACGTATTGAATTTGCTGCCCCAATGAGGGGTCTGATCCGTCACTGACAAAATATCCAACTGCCGGATCGATGGCGTTTGCCGGAGCCGCTGAATAAAATGGCTCATCACTGCCGGATGACGACTTAATCCTCGGATAACAACCTGTTGTTCCGTCAAACGGATCTCCTCCAGATAGATACCGCCGGAAACAGCCGAGACCAACTCGGACATCAGTCTCTGCGGCAATTGGCTGCGTGCGATCCACAGCTTTGCGTCAGCCAGTTTGCTCTGATTCTGCTGCGCATTTTGCTGTCGCTCTTCCCACTCACGCAGACGCTTTTGCTGTTCATCCAGTTGTAAATTGAACTGCTGCTCAGACTGTTGCCAGAAAGTTTGCTGCTTGTACCACTCAAAACAGAAAACACTCTGTACAACCAGCCACAGACAACCGCCAAAGAGCCATAACCCATATAAAAACCGCTTACGTCGATATAATTGACTGTGTCGCCAATCCATTAAATTTAGTTCATGCAGCATAGCCGGACTCCAATGCCATCAGGCCACGCAATGCACTGCCGGCAGCCAATGGAATGCAAGGCCAGAGATGTGCAGGTATCGAAGCTGATGTCTCGAAAACCGATGCGGTCACCAAGTGTTCTACCGGCCCACAGAATTGCTGACCCAACCCCTGTGCAACCGTCTGATATCTGTCCGGTGAACTATTGACCCATATCCCGTTCAGCAAGGCGGCAGGATGTAATGATATAAACCGCTGCACCTCTTGTAACACCAGCGTGAGCGCTACATCGAACGCTTGTGCAGAAAAAGGAAACTGACGATAAAAACTCAGTTCATCGGTGATAAATCCCATCGCGATAATATCTTCACCGATATCAATCAGTAGCCACCCCTGACGCTGAGCACGACACATGGATTGCAGCAAAAACTGAAGAAAGGCCTGCTTTTCCGTATCGATCAATACGGGTCTTAATCCTGCCAGACAAAGCGCTTGCAGACGGCTTTCTACCACTTCCTTTTTCGCAGCATAGACCTGATAGCCAGTTTGAAGCGGGACATAATCTAAATAGACGGAGTCACCGGAGAAACCGGTTTTTTCAGCAAAAGCCTGAGCAATCAACCACGGCTCCAAACTTTGATCATAATCACTCATGGAGAGTTGAAGTGTTCTGGTCATTACCGTCAGATCGGGCATCGAAATCGCAACCCGATGTTGCAAAAAAGGTAATCTCTTTCTTATTTCGGCAAGTTTATTGACAATGCTCTGATAATCGATGACCTCATTCTCAGAGAAAATGTCATCGGGAACAGACAGCGTTTCACAGTCAAGTAATGACACGATGTTATGTTGGCGCTTTAAAGTAACGGTAGTAATACGGTGACGACGGATATCGATTCCCGTTACGATACGTTTTCTCATACAGACTCCAGTCGTTCAGCACTGTTCAAATCGCTGATTGGTAGTACAATAAGCGTTCATTTTGAGATAGCACCAAAACGACGGGATGGTAAAAAGATAAAACGACAGGTTTGTCGCATTATATTTTTAACACCCGATATTTTTAGTCGTGTAGACTCTTTTCAACAGGTCTATCTTGAAATGAAACGTTAAGCGATCAGTTTCTTAGAGAAAATAGCGAAAATTAGATCGGATGACATGCGTTCAATCCGACCAAACAGGGATTATCCGGTGAAGTTCATAAAGCGATTATTTTTATTTTCATTGATTTGCATGGTTTTAGGGGTGAGTACAATTTTTGGGTTTTACTACTATGTAAAACCGGAATTACCTGATGTCGCCACCTTAAAAGATGTTCAGCTTCAAACACCGATGCAAGTTTTCAGTAAAGATGGGAAACTGATTGCCCAGTTTGGAGAAAAACGCCGAATTCCACTCAAACTAAGTGACATCCCGCCGGATTTGATCCATGCATTTCTGGCAACGGAAGATAATCGCTTTTATGAGCACTACGGATTTGACCCCATCGGGATTACCCGCGCGGCATTTGCCGTAATACTATCCGGTAGTGCCTCTCAAGGCGCGAGTACCATTACTCAGCAACTTGCCCGTAACTTCTTCCTGAGCAATGAGAAGAAAATCATGCGCAAGATAAAAGAGATTTTTATCGCCGTTCACATTGAACAGTTGCTCACAAAAGACGAAATCCTTGAACTATATCTGAACAAAATCTATCTGGGCTATCGCTCTTATGGGGTTGGTGCGGCAGCACAAGTCTATTTCGGTAAAAACGTCAAAGACCTCACACTGGGTGAAATAGCCATGATTGCCGGATTGCCGAAAGCCCCGTCGACCATGAACCCGATCTACTCACTAACCCGGGCAACCCACCGTCGTAATGTCGTCCTGATGCGAATGCTTGACGAACACTACATTACGCAGGAGCAGTATGACTCGGCAAAAGCTGAGCCATTGATCGCGCGATATCATGTGGCTGAAATTGAAGTCAATGCACCTTATGTGGCTGAGCTCGCACGTGCCTGGATGGTTGAGCATTATGGTGAAGACGCCTATACGTCAGGGATGAGAGTCACCACCACCATCCAGTCTGATATGCAAGATGCCGCACATAAATCAGCCATTAACAACTTGATCGCCTACGATCAACGCCATGGTTATCGTGGTGCAGAAAAAGTATTGTGGAAAACGGGTCAACCGGCGTTCACCCAAGAGCAGATGGAAGAGTACCTCACCGAACAACCTATCTACGATGATATGTACCCTGCTGTTGTGACGGATGTTGCCCAACAATCAGCGACGGTCTGGGTCAAGAATCACGGTTCGCAAACCATTCCCTGGGATGGGATGAAATGGGCCCGGCGGTTTATTACCGATGATCGACAAGGAGACGCGCCAACCGATGCCCATCAAATCATGGCGGCCGGTGAACAAATCTGGGTGAGAAAACGCGATGATACTCCGGACGAAAACCAACCGTTCTGGCGTCTCAGTCAGGTGCCGAATGCCAACACTGCTTTTGTTGCGATGAATCCGGAAGATGGTGCCGTTCTTGCGCTGGTCGGCGGTTTTAATTTCATTCATAGCAAGTTTAACCGCGTGACACAATCCATCCGTCAGGTTGGCTCAGGGATTAAACCCTTCATCTATTCATCTGCCATTGATGATGGTTTGACGCTGGCAACGCTGGTCAATGATGCACCGATCAACAAGTGGGATCAGAGTCAGGGAACAGCATGGCGTCCTAAAAATTCACCTCCGACTTACCGAGGGCCGACGCGGCTACGGATTGGCTTGGCACAATCGAAAAACGTCATGGCAATCCGCGTGCTCAGAGCGGTTGGTCTGGAACGTGTGCGACACTATCTGACCCGTTTTGGCTTTGATCTGGACAATCTGCCTCATTCAGAAACCATCGCGCTGGGTGCCGGTAGCCTGAGTCCGCTGAAACTGGTACAAGGATACTCGGTATTTGCCAACGGCGGTTACAGTGTTGATGCCTATTACATTGATCATGTTGAAGATCCTTTCGGGACACTGGTCTATCGCTCCACACCGAAAATCGTCTGTCATGACCAATGCCCTGATCAGGACAGCGATGAGCTACAAAATCAAGATCAGTACGATAGCGCCCAGCAAGGAGAGAATGAACAAGGGATCAGTGCCCCCGATATTCATCAAGATAGCGCTTATGTCAATGCCGGAGCACCTCGCTTTAATGAACATTCGGCAGATGTCCAATATGCTCCACGCGTTATCTCGGAACAGAATGCATTTTTGGTTCGGGAAATGATGTATAGCAATATTTGGGGTGGCGGAAACTGGCGTGAAGGAACCGGCTGGAACGGCACCGGATGGCGTGCTCAAAAACTCAAACGCCGGGATATTGGTGGAAAAACCGGGACAACCAACGATTCGAAAGATGCTTGGTATAACGGGTTTGCACCGGGTATCGTTGCCAGTGCCTGGGTCGGCTTTGACAGCCATAACCGGGATTTAGGCCGAACCACTAAGAACCCGAACCTCGACGATGTACCGATTAGCGGTGGCGAATCAGGCGCAAAAACAGCAGAACCGGCTTGGATAGATTTTATGGCTCATGCACTCAATGATGTCCCACCACACGAGAAGGTCATCCCGAAACATATTGTTCAGGTCAGAATCGATCGTGAGAGCGGACTGTTAACGACAAAAACGGATGGTAGTGCGATGTTTGAATACTTTATTCAGGGCACCGAACCGAAAGAATATGTGCAGGATTCCGTGACGAATAGTCTGTACTCCTCCCCCAATGGGGGGGAAGAACTGTTTTAGCGTCAGAGACCACTTTTGAACGAAAAGAGGTTCTCTCAAGCCAACAAAAACACAAAAAGCGGAGGTCACTCCGCTTTTTTATATTTGTTCGACGTCAGGTCAGTTCATTGAGCCGTTGACGAATCACGCCAGCCAAGGTCTCAAACCGTTGTCTGAGCGGTGAACCGGGCCGATAGACCAGCACTAATGTTCGGCTTGGTACGGGATTGAAAGCTTTCAGATAGCAGACACCGTCTTTTTCCCGACACCCCGGCAAAGAGAGTTCAGGCAGTAATGTAATGCCGCCACCAGCCGCTACCATGTTCCGTAATGTTTCTAAGCTGGTTGCCTTAAAACGTTCATCATCTTTCGCGCCAGCCGCAAAACAGAACCCTAATGCCTGATCACGTAAGCAATGACCATCACCCAACATCAATACGGTTTGCCCTTTGAGGTTAGACATATCCAACTGCTCACTCTTTGCCCACGGATGGTCGGCAGGCACAGCAAGACTCATCGGCTCATTGTAGAGCTCAATTTCTTTAAATGGCTTGGTTTCTTCAACCGATGCCAGTACCAGGCAGTCCAGTTTTCCATCTTCCAACTGACGGACTAACTGGCTCGTCTGGGCTTCATGCAGATATAACTCTAAATCCGGAAAATGCGTTTTCAGTGACGGGACAATTCGGGGCAACAAATAAGGGCCAACCGTCGGGATAAAGCCAATATGCATCGGGCCACTCATCTCATCCCCTTGCCCGCTCGCCATATCTTTGAATGTTTTAATCTCTTTGAGGATACTTTTTGCCTGTTCAACTAACTGTAAGCCCGCATCAGTAAAAAGTACCCGTCGACTGCTCCGCTCTAACAATACCGTTCCCAGTTCATCTTCCAGTTTACGGATCTGACCACTGAGGGTCGGCTGACTGACAAAACACGCTTCAGCCGCTTTACGAAAATGACGGTGTTCGGCTAAAGAGACCAAGTATTCAAAATCTCGGATATTCATTCCATCTCCCTAATAGATTACATCTATCAAAACCATAGCATCAAACGATTAGATCTATCAAAATTTTTTTTGAATAATGAACACATCAAAACAAAAACAAGTGCCAGACACTTGATATAACTTCTGAATAAATATTTAAATTTAAAAGGACACCCAATATGTTGACATCTAAAAAAGGCCAACCCGTTCCACAAGTTACTTTTCCAACACGTCAGGGGGACCAATGGGTCGATGTAACGACTGATGAATTGTTCAAAGGAAAAACGGTCATCGTTTTTAGTCTTCCCGGAGCATTTACACCAACATGTTCTTCAAGTCATTTACCGCGCTACAACGAGCTGTTTCCTGTATTTCAAGAGCATGGTGTCGATGAAATCTTGTGTGTGTCAGTAAACGATACATTCGTCATGAACGCATGGAAAAACGATCAGGAAGCCGACAACATTACTTTCATCCCAGACGGTAATGGTGAATTTACCGCCGGCATGGGCATGTTAGTCAATAAACACGATCTCGGATTTGGTCAACGTTCATGGCGTTACAGTATGCTGGTCAACGATGGCATCGTCGAAGAGATGTTTATTGAACCCAATGAACCCGGCGACCCGTTCAAAGTTTCCGATGCAGATACGATGTTAAACTATATTTCTCCGGGACATCAGCTTCAGGAATCCATCACGATCTTTACCAAACCGGGCTGCCCATTCTGTGCGAAAGCAAAACAGACCTTAATTGACCGTGGTCTGCAATATGAAGAGGTCGTATTAGGCAAAGATGCGACAACCGTCAGCCTGCGAGCCATTACCGGACGTTCAACTGTTCCTCAGGTTTACATCGGTGGTAAACATATCGGTGGAAGTGAAGATCTGGATATCTACTTTCGCGACTCAACCACAAACTAAAAATAGACGAACCTTCGGGTGACCCGGAGGTCTTGCTCAAAATCAACCACAATAACAACTTGGTTTATCGCTTACTTAGCATTCAAACTGCCTGCATTAGCTCGATTTAATCTCGGGAGTTGAGTCAGTGTTAGTGTCCATAACGTTGACTCTGTTTCGGTGTGTTACTGCCTTCTGGATAGACAGTAATTCATTTCGACTCTGGTTCTCTTCTTTCCCCCAAGAGAGAGAACCGGGGTGATTTTTTTGCTTGATTCCCCTCATATCCTCACCTACGCTTGCTTTTTATTCGCTCAACAAACGCTCCGATGACTTGTAACAACTGTGAATCCGGCTGGTTCTGGAAAAAGATAGGTCGCTGTCAGCGCTGTATGAATCAGTTAAGTGTCCTTTGTCTCTTATTCTGGGGAAGCTGGCTGCTTTGGGGAATACACCATACCAAATCGGTTGAAGGGATTGCGCTGATCTGTTTTGGGCTTGCGGTTCATCTGCTACTCAGCCTTCACTTATGGATGAAGTTTATTATTCTGCCATGGCGAAAAAGAAAACCTCATTAAGCCAAGCAAAATGAATGTGCCCAGACACTCATCGCAGCATGCGATACTCACAGACAAGCGCCATGACCGCAAAACCGGCCAGAAAGAAAAAGCCCCAAGACCAAATTCAGTCTCGGGGCCTCTTAGATTCATCTAAGAAAAAGCAGTGGTATAAAGGTAGACCCTGCCTTTCTTAATTGGTTCCAAAAAAATCGATCTTTTTTGATCATTCGTTCGCAGAGGCTTGCCCAATTGGTTTGGCGAGCCGTTCATATCCGATATCACCCCGAATAACAGACCGTCAAGAACCGTTGATTTTAATCTTTATCACTCAGGCGTTGCTGTGCCTGTTCAACGGCATAAGCCACTTGATTTGGCGATACGCCACCTAAAGCACACCGCTGTTTCAGGCAAGAATCAATCGTCAAAGTTCCGTATACATCATCATCAATAACTGAGGAGAATTCACGGAGCTCATCCAGAGACAGTTCTTCCAGCGCACAGCCTTTCGCAATCGCTCCCACAACGGCAACACCGACAATATGGTGCGCTTCACGGAACGGAATCCCTTTTGCAACGAGGTAATCTGCCAGCTCGGTCGCGTTCGCATACCCTTGCTTGGCCGCTTCCAACGTCCGTTCGCCATTGATTTGAATCCCTTCAAAGCAGAGTGCAGTCATCTCGATACAGTCATACCATGTATCCAACGCATCAAACAGACCTTCTTTGTCTTCCTGCATGTCTTTATTGTACGCTAACGGCAATGCTTTCACGGTCATCATCATACCAGCCAGTGCACCATAGACACGCCCTGTTTTACCACGAATCAACTCCAGTGCATCCGGGTTTTTCTTCTGTGGCATCAGCGAAGAGCCCGATGTGACGGTATCAGCGAGTTCAATAAATCCGGCTTCACCCGAATTATAGAAAATCAGATCTTCTGCCAGACGGGATAAATGCAGCATCGAGATCGACGCAACTGACATCAGCTCCATAACATGGTCGCGATCAGATACGGCATCTAAAGAGTTACGGGTTGCCCGTTGAAAGTCCAGTGACTGAGCCAGTTGCTCACGATCAATCGCATAAGCTGTCCCCGCTAAAGCCCCCGAGCCCAGCGGACAAGTATTCAGACGTTGCAGCGCGTCTTGCAAACGCGAACTATCCCGTTCGAACATCTCCAGATAGGCCAGACACCAATGGGCAAATGTCACCGGCTGGGCACGTTGCAAATGGGTATATCCCGGTAATACGGTGGTTTGATTGGCTTGAGCCACCTCAACCATTTTAGTTTGTAAGCGCTGTAACGCATCCAGCAACACTTTGCCCTGAGCACGACACCACAGTTTCAAATCGGTTGCGACCTGATCGTTTCTCGAACGACCGGTATGGAGTTTTTTTCCCAGATCGCCGACCCGATCAATTAACTGCTGTTCAACCCATGAATGGATATCTTCAGCATCTGAACTCAGAATCTGTTCCGGATCAGCAATCACAGAGGCTTTTAACTCATTGAGTGCCGCTTCTAACTGCTGCTGTTCTTCCTGTGTCAGCACATTGACAGATAGCAATGCTTTCGACCAAGCCACCGAACCGACAATATCCTGCTCGGCCAGACGGTAGTCAAAACGAAGAGAATCATTAAAGTCTTTAAATCTTGTATCTGCTGCCTGAGTAAACCGACCACCCCATAATGCCATTATATCTCTCCTGCCATTTACATCTTTACTAAAGAGAAAAGGGATCCGGACCGAAGTCCGGATCCACCTTTTTATTGCGCGCCAACGTTGCTAGTTATTTTTGTTTTGCTGCATTCAGTGATCTGATGCGACTTGAAAGAGAGTATAGACGGATAAATCCACCTGCGTGACTCTGGTCATACACATCATCGGCACCAAATGTCGCAAACTCTTCAGAATAGAGGCTATTTGGAGAACGCTTCTGAATCGCGGTGGCATGACCCTTGTAAAGTTCAATCACAACTTCACCATTGACATCTTTTGCCAGTGACTCGGCAGCAGCAAACACCGACTCACGTAATGGCGTAAACCAGCGACCATCATAAATCAGGTGTGAGGCTTTAATACCAATCTCTTCGCGGAACTCAAATGCCGTTTTATCCAGCACCAGTTGCTCAACGGCGCGCAGTGCTTCCATCATGATGGTACCTCCCGGAGTTTCATAACAACCACGAGATTTCATCCCTACCAGACGGTTTTCGACGATATCGATCCGGCCGACACCATGCTTCGCACCTTTCTCGTTCAGGCAAACCAGCACTTCATAAGGTGACATGGCCTGACCATCAACGGCAACGACTTCACCATTTTCAATTTTCAGTGTCACTGTTTCTGCTGCATCCGGTGCTTTCTTCGGATCAACGGTCCATGCCCAACAATCATCATTCGGTGCATTCCAAGTGCTTTCCAGAACACCACCTTCAGTCGAGATGTGCCATGCGTTGGCATCGCGCGAATAGATTTTAGTCAGCGATGCGGCGCAAGGAATATTCCGCTCAGCCAGATAATCCAGACACTCTTCACGACTTTCCAAATCCCACTCACGCCATGGTGCGATGACATGGAGATCCGGCGCTAATGCAGAGAAGGCACCTTCGAAACGAACCTGATCATTCCCTTTCCCGGTACAACCGTGAGCCAGAGCATCCGCGCCTACTTTACGCGCAACTTCAACCTGTGCTTTAGCTATCACCGGACGAGCCATTGAGGTACCGAGCAGATACTTACCTTCGTAGTACGCACCGGTTTTCAGGCTTGGATAGATATATTCCGCAACAAATTCATCTTTCAGGTCAACCACATGACATTCAGATGCACCTGAAGCAATCGCTTTCTCTTCGATGCCGACCAACTCATCTGCGCCTTGACCGACATCAGCAACAAATGCGACCACTTCACAACCATAGTTTTCTTTTAACCATGGGATAATCACTGACGTGTCCAGACCGCCAGAGTATGCAACAACAACTTTGTTTACTTGAACCTTACTCATAATCTCTTCTCCAATGTCTCGGCTCTGCACGGCGGTCAGCGCCAAGTATTTCTCTACTCTGTAAAAAATCTATTGAAACAAAACAGTCTGTTGAATGAAACTATTTTGTTGTGGGATAAAAACGGGTTCCGACACTGTGCTTGTCACCGGAAAATAGATGAGCCAGCAATTCTGGTGTCCGCCAGCCGGCAACGGTAATGGCACGCCCTAAATCATCTGCCGCTGCAAGTGCCGCTTTGACTTTGACAATCATGCCATCGGTGATCACGCCATCCGCGATGAGTTGATTGGCCTGATCGACATCCAGCTGAGAAATCAACTGTTTGTCCCCATCCAGCACGCCGCTGACATCTGAAAGTAGCACTAGTTCAGCATCCAGTGTTTTGGCAACGGCAACCGCTGCATCATCAGCGTTCACGTTCATCATTTGCCCGCTGGCAGTCAGGCCGATCGAACTGATAATCGGCACGCCGCCAGCTTGCATGATCGCATTGACAATCGTAGGGTCACCGGCAGACGGACGACCGACAGCGCCAAGCTCCGGATCGAGTTCTTCAACCTGACACAAACCGGCATCACCCAAACATAAACCAACGGCTTTCAAGCCACTCTTGATCGCCTCGCCTTGTAGCATTTTATTGGCTGTACCGGCTAAAGCACCGGTGATAAACGGAATCTGGTCGTATGGCGTGACCCGCAGGCCATGTTTTTTGACGGTTGCGAACTGAAGCTTGGACATCAGTTCATCGACAAGATATCCCCCACCATGAACAATCACGATCGGACGACTCTGCTGGTACTGTGCCACCGTCTCAAAAAGCTTCGCCAGTGTTTCACTACTTCCCAGCACTGCACCGCCAAGCTTAATTACAACCGGATGAGATAATTGTTCCATGCGTTCCTCAAATTAATGCTGTCAGTTCAGGGTAACCATAGTGAATATTCAGACACTGCATTGCCTGACTCGAAGCGCCTTTCAACAAGTTATCAATGGCTGAAATCACGATCACGTGCTCTCCCTGCACTTTCCAGCCAATATCGCAGAATGGCGAGTTCACAACATGTTGTAACCGGGGCAGGATCTCACCGCATAAACGTACTGCTGGCTTTTGCGCATAAGCTTGTGTGAATGCTGCGGTCACGTCCGCGGCCGTGACACCCGGTTTCAGTTTCATGGTGATCGTTGCCAGAATACCACGTTTAAAGTTACCCAGATGTGGCGTAAAAATCACATCACATCCTAAATGAGCAACGATTTCAGGCTGATGACGATGCGTAAATACACCGTAAGCCTGTAAACTCACTTCACAAAAACTATTCGTCATGGTCGCTTTACGACCCGCCCCAGACACACCACTGGTCGCATTAATCACCGGCCACTGCTGCGTATCAATCAGTTCAGAGACCAGCAAAGGCTTAATGCCAAGTTGCGCAGCAGTTGTATAACACCCGGCGACAGCAACAAGCTGACTGGACTGAATCGCAGCTTGATTCCATTCCGCCAAACCATACGCAGCCTGATCCAAATGCGTCTGATGCTGATGCTCAAATCCATAAAATTCAGTATAAAAATCGGGGTGATTGACACGGTATGCGCCCGACAGATCAAACACTTGGCACTGATGCGCGAGAAAAATTGGCGCGAGATCATGACTGACTTCATGCGCGGTCGCCAAAAAGACCACATCTGATTCCTGAGCAACTTGTTCCGGATCGATCAATGCCTGAACCGGCATATCAATACGCCCGGCCAGTTGTCCATGCAATTGGGCAATAGGCTTTCCGGCATCCACACTGTTGGCGGAAACATACAAACCTGATAGCGTTAGCTCAGGATGTTGATGGACCATCAGGGCAAGCTCTGCACCTGTGTATCCACTGGCTCCGATAATGGTTGTTTTTAACATATCCCTGCATCCGATTTTTTTGACTGTATCTTTGAGTGAAACGCGTTATCTTTTAATGAAACGGTTGGGTGTTTGATTCAACACTTGAACATTAGTTCAAACACAGACAATCTGGTTAAACATTAAACGAAAAATGATTATTCATATGCTGTTTTTCGTTGAATTATGGTTTTTTATTCAAAAAAAATGATTTAATATGCTTTTTACCCTCTCAGCCTAACTCTGTCAATAGCAGGAGCAAAGATTCTATGCAATTCCCTAAATTCAAGACGGTTTATCAAGACCTCATTTCAACCTCTTCCATTAGCTCGACAGATCCAAGCTGGGATGAAGGCAATGAAGCCGTTATCGCGAAGCTTTCAGACTGGCTGAGCACTTTAGGCTTCTCCGTACAGATCGACACCGTTGCGCCCCATAAGCACAACCTCATCGCGAAAAAAGGCGATGGTGAAGGAGGACTGTTGTTGTCCGGTCATAGCGATACCGTCCCTTTCGATGAAGGTCAGTGGAATTTCAATCCTCATGTACTGACCGAGTCGAATCAACGTTTCTACGGTCTGGGTACCGCTGATATGAAAGGCTTCTTTGCCTTTATTATAGAAGCCGTCCAAAAAATCAACTGGCAGAAGCAAACCAAGCCACTTTATATACTGGCAACCTGTGATGAAGAAACGACCATGATGGGAGCGCGCCACTTTACCGAGAGTGCACCATTTAAGCCGGACTACTGTATCATCGGTGAACCTACCAGCCTTGTTCCGGTTTATGCGCATAAAGGTCATGTTGCCAATGCGATCCGTGTGACAGGGAAATCAGGACATTCATCTAACCCGGCATTGGGTGTCAATGCAATTGAAATCATGTATGAGGTACTATTTACCCTGATGCAAATGCGAGAGCGACTGATCAAAACCTATCATCATCCGGGTTTTGAAGTGCCGACCCCCACCCTCAATCTGGGCCATATTCATGGCGGAGACAGTGCCAACCGGATTTGTGGCTGTTGTGAACTGCACTATGATGTCAGACCACTGCCGGGAATGAGTCTCGAAGGGCTTGATCATCTGCTGCGCGAGTCGCTTCAGGAGCTGGAAGCCAAATGGCCCGGTCGTATCGAAATGAAACCATTACATGATTCAATCCCCGGGTATGAGTGTCAGAAAGATCACCCATTCGTCGAACAAATTCATCAGTTAAGCGGACGAGAAGCGGAAACAGTCAACTACTGCACCGAAGCGCCTTATCTGCAACAGCTCTGTCCGACGCTCGTGATGGGGCCGGGCTCAATCGATCAAGCTCACCAGCCGGATGAATTTCTTGCTTTTGAGTATATTGATCCGACCATTGATCTCCTGACCAAATCGATTTACAAATATTGTTTTTAATCACAAATCGCGATGCGGGCTGATCGCCATAGATCGGCCCGATTGATGCTATCAACATCATTTGGCGGAAGGCAGATATTGAAGCACATGAATGGCCTGAAACAGGATTAACCATTCCGCCATTATGAAAGAAACTTTCAACAAAAAACGCTTAAATTCCATTTATTATTTAATCTATTCGTATAGACAACAAACAGAATATTGTTAATCTATATGGAGTTTGACTGGAGAAAATCCACGATATAGCAAAATCTAACAAGAACATTGGATGTAGTTTTTTTTCAAGGCAGGATGACAATGAACGAAAAATATACAGCGCTAAAAAGTAACGTAAGTATGCTCGGCAGATTGCTCGGTAAGACAATCCTCGATGCCGATGGCAGCGTTATTTTAGAAAAGGTAGAGACGATACGGAAACTCTCGAAATCACTCAAAGACGGTAACCCATCGGATCGGGACACGTTGGTCGAAGAGATCAAAAATCTATCCGATGATCAGATTACACCGGTCGCCCGGGCATTTAACCAGTTTTTGAACTTAACCAATATTGCCGAACAATATCATACGATCTCTCGCCACTGCGACGCTCATATTTGTACACCTGACGCGATCAACGAACTCTTTAACAAACTGACCCAGAAAAAGATCAGTAAACTAGATACCGCGCAAGCGATTCGCGATTTGAATATCGAGCTGGTACTCACCGCTCACCCGACGGAAATTACCCGTCGCACCATGATCAATAAGCTGGTCAAAATTAACCAGTGTCTGTCGAGTCTGGAACTCAGCGAACTGGCCCCCAAAGAACGTCATAAAGCAGAACGCCGTCTCGAACAGCTAATCGCTCAATTCTGGCACTCCGATGTGATTCGTAAACAACGCCCAACCCCGATGGATGAAGCCAAATGGGGATTTGCGGTCGTTGAGAATTCGCTCTGGGAAGCCGTTCCGGAATTTCTGCGTGAACTGGATGAACGACTGGAAAATTATCTCGGAGAAGGACTACCGATTGACGCCCGTCCCGTCCACTTCTCTTCTTGGATGGGCGGAGACCGGGACGGTAACCCATTCGTTACACACAAAATCACCCGCGAAGTGCTGCTCCTTTCCCGCTGGAAAGCGGCTGATTTGTATCTGCGGGATGTCAATGAACTGATCAGCGAACTGTCGATGACAAAATGTAACGATCAGGTCCGCAGTCTCGCCGGAGAAGAAGAACACGAACCCTACCGTGCCATTCTGAAAAACATTCGTCAGCTGTTGACCGAAACAATCGGTATTCTCGGTGAAAAAATTCAAGGTCAACAACTATTGGTGAAAGCACCACTGAGAAACGTCAGCCAACTGTGGGAACCGCTGTATGCCTGTTATCAGTCGTTGCATGAATGTGGCATGGGCTCAATCGCCGATGGTTCCCTATTAGATACGCTGCGCCGGATCAAAGCTTTTGGTGTCCATCTCGTTCGTCTCGATATTCGTCAGGAAAGTACCCGCCACTCAGATGTGTTGTCTGAACTGACTCGCTATTTAGGCTTGGGGGATTATGATCAATGGAGCGAACCGGATAAAATTGCTTTTCTCACCAATGAATTAAGTTCCAAACGTCCGTTGATTCCCCGTGACTGGGAACCATCTGAACCGGTTCAGGAAGTACTCGATACTTGCCGGATCATTGCAGCGAATCCGAAAGAAGCATTCGGCGCTTATGTGATTTCAATGGCCAGAACCGCCTCTGATGTCCTCGCGGTTCACTTGCTGCTCCAAGAAGCCGGCTGCCCTTACCGTATGGATGTTTGTCCGCTGTTCGAAACTTTAGACGACCTCAATCGTTCTGAGTCGGTCATCCGCCAGTTGATGGGTATCGATATCTATCGAGGCTTCATTCAGAACCATCAGATGGTGATGATCGGGTATTCGGATTCCGCCAAAGATGCCGGTGTAATGGCCGCAGGCTGGGCACAGTACAGTGCCATGGAATCCTTAGTGAAAGTCAGCGAAGAAGAAGGTATCGAACTGACCTTGTTCCACGGTCGCGGCGGCACGCTGGGACGCGGCGGTGCACCAGCCCATGCGGCACTCCTGTCACAGCCGCCTAAAAGTTTGAAAGGCGGATTACGCGTCACGGAACAGGGCGAAATGATTCGCTTCAAGTTAGGACTGCCGGACGTCGCAATCAACAGTTTCAATCTCTATGCCAGTGCCATTCTGGAAGCCAACTTATTGCCGCCTCCGGAACCAAAACAGGAATGGCGTGATTTGATGGAAGTTTTATCTGAGATCTCGTGTGAAGCTTACCGGAAAGTTGTCCGTGGCGAACCTGATTTCGTGCCTTATTTCCGCCAAGCAACGCCAGAGCTGGAATTGGGCAAACTGCCGTTGGGCTCTCGCCCTGCCAAACGTAACCCTAATGGTGGCGTTGAAAGTCTGCGGGCTATTCCATGGATTTTCTCTTGGAGCCAGAACCGTCTGGTGTTACCGGCTTGGCTCGGTGCAGGAGAAGCCATCCAGTACTCGATTGATAAAGGGCATCAGGCACTGTTGGAAGAGATGTGTCGTGAATGGCCATTTTTCTCAACCCGTCTGGGTATGCTGGAGATGGTGTATTCAAAATGTAATCTGGAGATTGCCCAGTATTACGATGAGCGCCTTGTCGATGAGCATCTGAGAAAATTGGGGCAACGGCTGCGGACGCAGCTACAAAAAGATATTCAAACCGTATTGAATGTCGAGAACAATGAAAACCTGATGCAAAGCGATCCGTGGGGACAAGAATCCATTCGCCTGAGAAATATCTATGTCGAACCACTCAACATGCTTCAGGCTGAATTGCTCTACCGGACACGTCAATATGATGCGCCACCGGCAGAACTTGAAGAAGCATTGATGGTCACCATCGCTGGTATTGCAGCAGGTATGCGTAACACTGGCTAAAGCATTAGAATATTATTCTAATTCACAACCAAAAGGTCGCAAATTTGTGGCCTTTTATTCTGACAAAATCATCAATTGAGTGTTTTATCAGTTTTTTTGCATTTTTCCACACGTTTATTCTACTCTTTGCTTATTATTAGATATACTATCCAACCGCTGCAACATTCTCATAAAATAACGGCGTTGCAGTCAGTAAGTTACATTAATTTACTATACTAACAATTAGGTGATGAACGGCTTTTAAGGTGACATATCCGGCAACTAATTTTTAGGCCGGTGATTGTTTGGATGAGTTTAAGATTGAGCCATAGAAAGTTCAGCAATATCCAAACCCATTGTGTTAATTAACCATTTGGATTGAAGACATGTCATTACCACACGTTATTCTTACTGTTTTAAGTACACGCGATGCGACGGGATACGATATTACAAAAGAATTCTCTTCGAGTATCGGTTACTTTTGGAAAGCAAGTCACCAACAAGTTTATCGCGAACTAAATAAAATGGGTCAGCAGGGACTTGTCACTTGCGTATTGGAACCTCAGGAAGGAAAACCGGACCGTAAAGTTTATTCGATTACGGATGCCGGACGCCAAGCCCTGAGTCAATGGTTTGATCAACCAACAGCCCATCCGACGGTTCGTGATGAGTTCAGTGCCAAGCTGATGGCTTGTTCTGTACAGGATGAGAAACCTTATCGTGAACAGCTGGTTGAGCTGATCGAGGAATCGAAGAAGTTTGTTGCTCATTATCAGGAAGTTGAAGCTGCTTACTATGCGAACCCGACTTCTCTGGATAAACAGCAAAAGCTAGAGCGCTTAACACTTCGCCGTAATCTTCTGGCTCGTCAGGCATGGCTTGAGTGGGCAGAAGAAACACTGGAAACATTAAACGATCTCGCTTAATTCGTGACCAGTGACAAGGGATGCCCATGGCATCCCTTGTTCGTCCTACTTGCAACACAATATGATGTGTTCACCAACGTAACGGCCTTAGGTATCATGCATTCCCTTTATACCGTCAGTCTTATCTTTTCGGTGTGACCTTTTAGATACCGTCCCCGCCAACAAACATCTGCGAATGCCCATTGAACTGCTGATCCATATCCAGAGATGGCATGTCAGTTTGTGGCCGTCCGACGATTTTCGCAGGAACGCCCGCAACGGTGGTATGCGGTGGCACAGCCTGTAAAACCACGGAACCAGAACCAATCTTGGCTCCTTTTCCGATTTCGATATTGCCTAAAATTTTGGCACCGGCACCGATCATCACCCCTTCGCGAATTTTCGGATGTCGATCGCCACACTCTTTCCCCGTTCCGCCAAGAGTCACATCCTGCAAAATCGAAACATCATTTTCAATCACGGCTGTCTCACCAATCACGATGCCGGTTGCATGGTCCAACATGATCGCCCGCCCAATCCGGGCTGCGGGGTGAATATCAACCTGACAGGTAACCGAAATTTGGTTTTGCAGGTAACAGGCCAATGTTGTCCGGCCTTGTTTCCATAACCAGTTGGCAACCCGATACCCTTGCAAAGCATGAAAACCTTTCAGATATAACAAAGGAATCGAATATTTATCCACGGCAGGGTCACGTGTGACTGTGGCACAGATATCACAAGCCGCCGATTCGGTAATACTCGGGTCTGACTGAAAGACCTCTTCAACGACTTCTCTGACAGCCATCGCCGGCATCGAGATCGTATGCAGTTTATTCGCCAGAATATAACTCAGAGCGGCAGACAAGCTCTCATGTTTAATTATCGTCGCATGATAGAAGCTCGCCAGCATCGGTTCTTGTTCCGTCATCTCCCGGGCTTCTTGAACAATGGTTTGCCACACAGCCTTATGTTTTGCACATTGCTTCATTATCTGAGTTCTCGTTCTATTATTTATTTCAGCGTCACGACCACCAGCCTGATCAGTGCTCAGCCTTCTTATCTCTCGAAAGTAAGTCTCTCGCCGCGATTCGGGCATCTTTACCTTGATAAAGTACCTGATAAATCTGATCGACAATCGGCATTTCGACGCCCATACGCTGAGCCAGTAGCCAGACTTCTTTGGTATTGCGATACCCTTCAACCACCTGACCAATCTCACGCTGTGCCGTATCAACCGATTGACCCTGCCCGAGCGCCAGACCAAAGCGCCGATTTCTCGACTGATTGTCCGTACAGGTTAACACTAAATCACCTAATCCGGCCATGCCCATAAACGTCTCAGGAGCAGCCCCCAGCGTTACCCCTAATCGGCTCATTTCTGCCAGGCCTCGGGTAATCAATGCGGTTCTGGCATTGGCACCGAATCCCATCCCATCAGAAATACCGGCACCAATCGCAATCACATTTTTCACTGCGCCACCGAGCTGTAATCCGATGAAATCCGAATTTGCATATACTCGAAACGTCTTACTGCAGTGAATCTGATCTTGTAAATCAGCGACAAACTGATTGTCGTCAGAAGCGACTGAGATTGCCGTCGGCATTCCCATCGCCAGCTCTTTGGCAAATGTCGGTCCCGAGATCACGGCTAAAGAGTGCCGGTCACCGACAATATCATGTGCAACATCTTGTAGCAGACGTCCGGTTTCTGGCTCTAATCCTTTGGTTGCCCAGCAGATACGACTATCCGCTCTGAGATATGGCTGTATTCGTTGTAAAACTTCACCAAAAACATGGCTGGGAACAACGATCAATAAATCCCGGGACGCCTGAACGGCAGCTTTTAAGTCTGAAGTCACAATTAATGTTTCAGGAAAAGGGATATCCGGTAAAAAGGCTCGGTTTTCCCGATCCGACTCCAATTGCTGCATATGCTGTGGGTCGTGTCCCCAGATTAAAATATTCGCGCCATTCCGAGCCAGGGAAATGGCAAGAGATGTTCCATAAGAACCCGCGCCAATGACCGTCATCGCGATTGAGTTTCGGGTAATCAAATCGGTATGTGAAGTCACAATATTCTGTCCATTCAGTTCAACACGCACTATCGATGTTTACGTTATACAAAAGATATACAAAAAATGCACATAACACCTTACTGATGTCGTGTGCATTTTATTAGGTACTTACAAAAATACCGCTAACGGGTCAAACGACACCCTTAAGAGGCATTCTCTGGCTGAGTTTCCTGAGATGCTTGCTGTTGCAGATAGTTCATAAACAATGCATCAAAATTAACAGGGGCCAGATTCAGTTGCGGGAATGTTCCTTTCACAACCAGACTAGAAATGGTTTCACGCGCATAAGGGAAAAGAATATTCGGGCAAAATGCACCTAAACAATGCGCCAACTGACCTGGTTCCATCTGCTCGGCAGAGAAGATCCCTGCTTGCTGAACTTCACATAAAAATGCAGTTTCATCTTCATTTTTTACGGTCACGGTCAGACGCAGAATCACTTCATAAATGCCTTCACCCAACTCCCGGTTTTGCGTATCGAGATCGAGATTAACATTCGGATTCCAGTCTTTTTGAAAAATAACCGGAGAGTTAGGGGCTTCAAAAGAGACATCTTTCAGATAGATGCGCTGGATTGCAAAGTTCTGCTGAGGTTCTTGCTGTTGCGCTGCTTCAGACATGATATTTTCCTTATTGATTCAACATCACCAAAGAATTTCGTTCCTTGAGGATTGTACTATTTTTTACCACGAACAAGAGGAAGATTGGCTTCATTCCAGGCAACAAGACCATTTTTCAATAGACTCACCTTTTCAAAACCAGCTTTGGCCAGCAACGTGGCACTCTCCTGTGCAGTTTGTCCGGTTTTACATACGACAATGATGGGGGTGGATTTACGGTTTTCAAGAGAACCATAAGATCCGGACTTAATTTCTGAAGGTAACAAATTCACTGCATCAGTGATATGCCCTTGTCTGAATTCTTCATTAGATCGGATATCAACCACAACACCATTTTCTTTATTGATCAGATGCGTTAATTCGTTCACCGAGATCGTCTGGTATTTAGCAGTGGATGATTTAAAAATATTCAGGATAAGTGCAACTAAGATACCTACCCAAGCCAGCGAAAGAATCATATTCTGCTGGAAAAACTCAATATACTCCTGCATGTCCTGTCTCTTATATTGCAGTTCAAAAACAGATTGGGAGTATAACGATGTTATTCCGAAGACGCGAGTGATTCACATCATAAACCGCAAGAGCGGGCAAACTTTACGTCTCGGGAATCACTCACACAGTTTGGCTTTAGCGACCTAGTCAGCACCTTGATGCTGACGATATTACGACACGTTCTAACCCTCTTTAGGCATTGGAGAAAGGAAACGCGATCACATCCTGTATATGAGACTGCCCAAGAGCCAGCATCACTAACCGATCAATGCCCAACGCAACACCGGCGCAATGGGGTAAGCCAGACTCCAGTGCCTGAATCAGATGATAATCAATCGGCTGCTGTTCCAATCCCATCTGTAATCTTTTCTCATTATCGGCTTCAAAGCGACACAACTGTTCTTGCGGGTCATCGAGCTCATGAAAACCATTCGCCAGTTCAATCCCTTTAAAATAGACTTCAAACCGCTCAGCAACCCGATGGTCATCGGCGCTCACGCGCGCAAGCGCCGCCTGAGATGCGGGAAAATCATAGACAAACACCGGCGCTGTCTGGCCAATAGCCGGTTCAACCACCATACTAAACAGGAGTTGTAGAAGCGTGTCCCGATCCTGTTCATGCTGAGCAATGTCAGCAAAACCAAAGTGCTGAGCCTTGATTCGCAGTTCATCCATCTCACAAGATAGAGGACAGACGCCGACATGCTCGGCAAACGCCTGCTGATAAGTGATGCGTTGTGCGGGCGGACACACCAAAATACCTTGCAGTAAATCATCCATTTCATCCATCAGCTGATGATGGTCAAAATCGACGCGATACCATTCCAGTAAAGTAAATTCAGGATTGTGATGGCGACCACTCTCTTCATTTCTGAATGCTTTACAAAGCTGAAAGATCGAACCGGAACCTGCGGCAAGCAGACGCTTCATATGAAACTCAGGACTTGTCATCAGATATACTGCACGGCCAGAGGCAAAATCAGGGCCGAAAAACTGACTTTTAAAGGTTTGCAAATGAACGTCCGTCACGGTCGCAAGACTCATTGAGGGGGTTTCCACTTCCAAAATGCCTCTTTCCGTCAAAAAATGCCGAATTACATTGATTAATCGGGATCGCTCACGCAGGTGAAACATTGAAATCGTTGGTTTCCAAGCTAGGTGACTCGGCATAAAAATTTGGCCTCTTACACAATAAAAATCCCATTGAGATATACCATCAAATGTAAAACGTGAAAGCAATCACACAAGGGATAATTATATCGATAATAAAGCATGATATTCGATTAAAAACCTAACGAAATCAATTTTTTCAGCATATGACTTCAATTAGACTAGAAAGACCCTAAAGGCACTATGCTTTTAGATAATAAGCGGGATTCCCGCAAATTACTCACTGGAGGATAACTGTGCAAACACTTACCACAGATATCGCGGTCATCGGCGCTGGTGGTGCCGGTCTTCGTACTGCGATTGCTGCCGCAGAAGCCAACCCTGATTTACAGGTGGCTCTGATTTCAAAAGTATATCCTATGCGCTCACATACGGTTGCCGCAGAAGGAGGCTCCGCAGCAGTTATCAAGGATGAGGATAGCTTAGATAACCATTTCAACGACACTGTCGGTGGTGGGGACTGGCTTTGTGAACAGGATGTCGTGGAGTATTTTGTCGAAAACTCA
>NZ_JCARSY010000035.1:0-38040 GCF_059641415.1 Vibrio rubrogenes | reverse complement strand
CATCGAAGCCGGGAATGAAATCACCCTCAAAGCCGGTGGCAGCTTCGTTAAAGTTGACCCGTCAGGTGTCTCCCTCAGCGGTGCCGGGGTGAACCTGAACTCCGGTGGTAGTGCCGGGAGTGGCAGTGGGTTTAGCGGCGAGAACGTAATTCTGCCGCATCTGTCAGCCAAGGCGGCTGCCAGCGAAAAGGCTGCTTATTCTTCGAAACAAGCCACATTGATTACGGCTGATGCAGTGGTGAAAACTCAAATGCCGGACAGGGTGAAAGAAAACAGCGCCATGAACATCACCGGAGACAGCACGGATGTTCCTACGACTGCTTCAGCAGGCTCGGGAGAACCCGTAAAGGTTGACCCGGAGAATATGTACTGGCCTAACTATGACTTTATTCACCATCGGGAAATTGAGGTGGAATATACCCAAAAGGCGGTAGACCTAGCGGTGCTGTCGCTCGAAGAGGCGGAAGAGTTTGCCAATAATTTGTGGCAGGAATACAACGGCAAAGATACGCTGGACAATGGCAAGAAAGTTTGGGATGGTGCTGCCAACGCCCATGATGCCTATCGACTGGCAAAAGGGTTGGGAGGCATGGGGGTGGTCGTGTATACCAAACCCTTCAACGGACGGGATTACGTGATTATCAAAGGGTACAAAAAGCATCTAAAAATCCTGATGAAAGGCAATCGCTGGCGCGCCAATAATCCGCAGGTGGTTCAACTCGGTCTGGGCACGAAAAACATGGCGAGAAACATGCTGCGGGTGGGGCTGGTCGTAGATATTATCTTCGCTGTTGCAATTAATGCCGTTGACTTTTTTGTTCATGATGAGAAAACCATGGAAGATTTAGTTGGCCGGTCCGGTGTGGATATTGCCAAAGGGATGATAGCGACGGGAGCAGGTACTGTCATGGCTGTTGCTGCGAGTGCTGTTGGGTGGCCACTGGTTACTGTCGGAATGGTATTTGCCGCAGTTGGGTTTATGACAAGTGTAGGGCTGGATTGGGCAGATAATGAGTGGGGAATATCGGACTCAGTGGTCGAAAAGTTAAAAGAGGTAAATCAATGATTTGGAGAATTACGTTCATTCTATTCACAGTACTGCTCTTAGGTAGTCTTGCTTTTGTCGGCGTATTTTCGTCATTATTGCTTCCATTTCAACCTCTTGAAGATAAGGTTAGACTGTTATCTTATGTGAATTATATTGCTCTGATCATTGGTCCACTGCTTTTAGTTGGACTAATGCTAACAGTTATCCATCAACTGTTTCACTTAAAAGAAATAAATAGGTATAAAAAGCACTATCAAAATAGTGGGGGCAAAATTGCTTGGTTATCATTAGTCATTGCTATTATATCGGTATTTCCCCGTTTCTACCTCGGCTACAAAGTCGATCAGGCCGGATATGTGAAGTGTGTGAATGAGTCCCGTACTTCTGCTAAAAGTAGCTGGCGGGTGTATGCCAAATCAGACAGTTTGTGTAAAAACTCTTCAGGGGTTTATGGGGGATAGATATTCTGTTTTGGGAGTTAAATGTGTATTCGGTGCCGTTCCCATTCAGAGTCTAAGCTATCTTTTAAAACGAGCCGCACTCGCGGCTCACTTTCTAACCAATCATCACCGCTCAGATGAAATCTTCTGCATCAGCGACTTTATGGTACCGACAATACTACGGTAGATGTGTTTGTCCATGATGAGAAAACCATGGAAGATTTAGTTGGCCGGTCCGGTGTGGATATTGCCAAAGGGATGATAGCGACGGGAGCAGGTACTGTCGCAGCTGTGATTGCGAGTGTTTATAGTGCTCCATTAATAGCTGTGGGATGTATTTTCGCCGGAGTCGGTTTTATTGTTAGTGTCGGGCTTGACTGGGCTGATAATGAATGGGGCGTTTCCGATGTGATTGTAGAAAAATTAAAAGAGGTCAATGAATGATAGTGAGAATCGCTGGGCTTGTATTTTTTGTGCTGATTTTAGGCGGAGATCTTTTACTGGCACCAAATCTATTAATTCCATTTCAGCCTCTTGAAGCAAGGACCCGTCTTCTAGCATATACGAATTTTGTCGCTATCGCTGCTGTTATTCCATTAGTCGGTGGCGGTATATTAGTCGGTATTCACCAACTATTTCACCCAAGAAAAGATAAAGGGGAGTATGCGACTGCATATCGCGGTGCTTGGATGAAGATTATGTGGATCACGTTAGCTGTTGCCATTGCTGCTATTTCTGCCCGTTTCTACCTTGGCTACAAAGTCGATCAAGCCGGATATGTAAAGTGTGTCAAGGAGTCTCGCACTTCTGCCAAGAGTAGTTGGCGAGTCTATGCCAAATCAGAAAGTTTATGTAAAGATTCTTCTGGGATTTATGGGGGATAAGGGCTCTGTTTGGAATTCAATTTCCCAGATGTTTGATTGGTTGGTTTAGTATGAGTTTTCGGTTGATATTTAATAGGACTGTATAACTCTTTTTTGCCCCAAAACTGCTTATCTCTACAACCTTGACTCGTTACTATTGCCATTAGTTGACCTACTTCAGCTAATGGTTAACTATGTACTCAGTTTACTATGGTACGTTAGATAGAATATGTCTGAATTTTGTGTATTCGATGGTCAGAGATCGGCTTGTGTAACGTTAGGTTGCATCAGGCTTAGCCAGTGACTTATCACAGATTGCAATAGATAAACAGAGTACTTTAGACGGACAACTTCTGGCAGATATCATCTGTCTAACAATTATTAAGTGTTGCGTAGATTAAGGAGTAATAATGTTTTACCACGTATTGATTGAAACAAAAGAAAAGTCAGGTAAACAAAATAAGAACAAGGAAATATTTGAACTAGATTTTACAGATAAATCAACTGTAATTAATGAAGTTGTTTTGCCTTATATTAATAAATATGAATTTCAATTTGATGGTTACTTTTTGTCCTTTGACCAAGTATCTCGAGTTATAATTCGTGAAAGTGATAAAGATAGCTCAACTTTATCTAAGTTGGCTAATGATAGTCTTTCACCAAATATAATAATGTTCATTAGCCGAGAAGACGCGATTCAATATGATAAATATACAAAAGATGTAACGAAAGAATTTTTCCAAGAAGCTAAAAAATCAAAAGAATCTTCATCGTCATCAAATAAAAAATTAGATGATAAAGGCACATCTAAGATAGACAAGTCGAAAGTTTTTATTGTGCATGGGCATGATAATTTAGCTAAACTAGAAGTTTCAAGTTTTATTAAAGACATCGGTTTTGAACCAATTATATTACATGAACAAGCCAGTGGTGGCGCAACAATAATCGAGAAAATTGAACAATATTCAAATGTGGGATTTGGTATAGTTCTTTATACTCCATGTGATGTTGGCTCAAAAAATGCTGAACCTCTAAGTCTTACTCCTCGAGCTCGTCAAAATGTCGTATTTGAACATGGGTACCTAATCGGTAAGCTAAAAAGGGGTAACGTATGTGCGTTAGTTAAAGGTGATATTGAAACTCCTAATGATATTAGCGGTATCGTATATGTTCCTCTGGATGATCATGGTGCTTGGAAAATAGCCCTTGCAAAAGAGCTAAGAAAATCTGGTTATAAAGTTGATATGAATAATGTGATATAAGCACTTAACAAATGTTTAAGGCTTCAAAATACTTTTTCTAATCTGATGAAGACGATTTAGTGCCCCTTTCCTAAATCGTTTCTGTCCAGAAGTGTGTTGCATACTTCTACTATATGATCGCAAAATTGAGCTGTATTGTGATGATATTGTAACCCTCCCCGAAAAAATGGACGCTGGTAAATAGGGCTTTTCCGTTTACACACAATCTTTTACAGTCTCTTCGGTGCAGAACTGGAACCTGACACTGTCTCAGCTTAGCATCCACTTTGAAGGCCGGCTCACTCCATCTCTGGATTTATAAAAATGGGCGTGACACAGAATAATGAACAGTCTCGTCGGCTCCCAAATTTGACGCACAACTGGTTCTCTGATTTCAGAGACATCGGTACTCAGTGCGCCAGTCACTCTTGCCAAGATGCAAGAATCACCAGAAAATCTTTTTTATTTGGCTTGGGCTCACGCTTTCCAGAACCAGCTTTTACGGGCGTCCTGCCCGGAAAAGCCTAACCATTCTTCCTTGAATGGTTTTCTTGGTCGGGTGGTTAATTTGAGTGGGGTGAAACATTGAATCAACGAAACTCAATTGATCGATGAGCTCAGGGTGAAAAATCAGGACGATTTTTCAGGATTGCCTGAGCAGGAAGCGAATCAATCCGACCCTGATTCGGTGCTCTGAACTCACCCCTAGGCCTTTTGGGGTACTTTTTCGGCCATGAAAAAGTACCTGGGGCGCAGTCGAAGATGTTGATGAAATCGAGGAATGGGATTGCGTCCCAAACCGCAGAGTCACAATTTTATATTCCCAGCCTCCGGCACCCAAATTTGACGCCATCAGACCCTTTATTTTTCACCCTTAAAAAACATGCTTAAAATCAATAAGTTAAAGACAAGCATTTTTAACAAGGTAAAAAAGGGATTTTTCGACTAACCTTTTGCTGTGACAGGGTTTTTCGTGATAAGTTTATTGTTCACTGCCGCATAGGCAGCTTAGAAATTGTGGTCCGCAGCCTGTTTTAATGTATGGTGGTTCACTGCCGCATAGGCAGCTTAGAAAGTATCGCTGGATAACAGGCCGTGGCGGAATTAGTTCACTGCCGCATAGGCAGCTTAGAAATGAGTCAATAACAAGTACTTTAACGCCGAAATGTTCACTGCCGCATAGGCAGCTTAGAAATCACTAACACTTTACGTCCAAACAAAACACACGTTCACTGCCGCATAGGCAGCTTAGAAAGAAGTCTGCTTCTGTTACAGGCTGTCCAGTTTGTTCACTGCCGCATAGGCAGCTTAGAAAGCTAGCGCTCAGTTACGTTACGGTGTTACACTGTTCACTGCCGCATAGGCAGCTTAGAAAAGGTAATTCCCAGTTATCATCAAGCTCTGTCGGTTCACTGCCGCATAGGCAGCTTAGAAATTCAAAAGCATATCGTAAAGATCTTGTCCGCTGTTCACTGCCGCATAGGCAGCTTAGAAAACTGGTACACGATCGACGGTAACGACACGCGCGTTCACTGCCGCATAGGCAGCTTAGAAACAGAATGGTCGCGCACTTGTAAACGACTTATCGTTCACTGCCGCATAGGCAGCTTAGAAAATGATGCGATATTGCACGGTGGTAATTAGTCAGTTCACTGCCGCATAGGCAGCTTAGAAATCCGACCTACCTCATGCTACAATAACCGCATTGTTCACTGCCGCATAGGCAGCTTAGAAATGTTTCGATACGGTACGCGGGGCATGTTATGTGTTCACTGCCGCATAGGCAGCTTAGAAATGCGCGCCCAGGCATGGTGGCGATTGCGTACGGTTCACTGCCGCATAGGCAGCTTAGAAAGGTGACCTCCAGGCGTTCCGGTTGGTACGATCGTTCACTGCCGCATAGGCAGCTTAGAAAAGTAAATGGGTCAACGCATGTATCGACGCGCAGTTCACTGCCGCATAGGCAGCTTAGAAACACTGGTGAAAGGTAGCCATCTCAGAATCTTCGTTCACTGCCGCATAGGCAGCTTAGAAAAATCATTGAATCAACTTGATTACTTCCCGGTCGTTCACTGCCGCATAGGCAGCTTAGAAATTAGTTAAATCGTTTTTACGTTGATAGTACGGGTTCACTGCCGCATAGGCAGCTTAGAAATGCACGAGAGAGAAAAAACAGTTCAATGGAGTGTTCACTGCCGCATAGGCAGCTTAGAAAGGCAGTAGCATTCGTTAAAAAATATTCGTTATGTTCACTGCCGCATAGGCAGCTTAGAAAGTGGCTTGTCCGGACGAATCAATCGTAACTTCGTTCACTGCCGCATAGGCAGCTTAGAAAAACCGCAAACGGATTCATTCCCCACTGATTAGGTTCACTGCCGCATAGGCAGCTTAGAAATACAATAGGGCGGCTGGTGGCATTGATGAAGGGTTCACTGCCGCATAGGCAGCTTAGAAACCCGAGCAAATCAACGCCCTATACGCTGAGAAGTTCACTGCCGCATAGGCAGCTTAGAAAATAGTAAGTCAAGCGAAAAGATGAGCCCCTAAGTTCACTGCCGCATAGGCAGCTTAGAAATGGTTCAGAACGCGTGCCACGACAGTGAATAAGTTCACTGCCGCATAGGCAGCTTAGAAAGCAGCAGAGATAGGGCAATACAAAATTTTCAAGTTCACTGCCGCATAGGCAGCTTAGAAACCAAACATCAACACTTTTAGAAGGTTTATCTTTGTTCACTGCCGCATAGGCAGCTTAGAAATAATCAAAGATAACATTTAGGTGAACATTATGGTTCACTGCCGCATAGGCAGCTTAGAAATATCAGTCTAGTTATGGCACACCGACGCAGGTGTTCACTGCCGCATAGGCAGCTTAGAAAGGTGAGAAATAATTATTGAACGCTGGACTAACGTTCACTGCCGCATAGGCAGCTTAGAAAAATGCGACCATTGTTATTGATGGAATTTCTCTGTTCACTGCCGCGTAGGCAGCTTAGAAAATAACGCGCTGAGCCTAGAGGCTGTTTACTTTGTTCACTGCCGTATACATGGGTAATCAGAACTATTGCTTTGAATTGAATCGCATTTTTCTCAGTAATGTGCGCAAAGTGAGGGTTGGTGGTGTTCTTTGTCAGCCCCTTCTTTTATGCTAACTTCATTATCCACAACCAGTCTTATGCCACGATTATGAAAACAACCCTCGACCATCTTCCCGAATATAAACAGCGTGAACTGGCGATAATCTCAACGGTTCTGCGTGACACGTTAGACGATTATCTGCAAGGCAAAGCGGGCAGTAAAAGTGAATTCCGTATTCTGAAAATCATCCTGTTTGGCAGCCATGCCAAGGGGAATTGGGTCAGTGATCCGGTCAATGGCTATATCAGTGATTATGATATTCTGGTGATCGTCAATAAAGCAGCGTTGGTTGAAGATTATGTGGTCTGGCAGCGTGCCGAAGAGCAGATTGATCGCAAAGTGAAATCGGCACCATTGGGTTTGATTGTGCATGATTTAAACGAAGTGAATAATCGACTACAACAGGGTCATTATTTCTTTAAAGATATTCGCGAAGAAGGGATTGAGCTATTTGCCGCGACGCCAAAGCCACTGGCGGAGCCGGGTGATCTGACTGAGGAAGAAAAACGGGAGATTGCCCGTAAGCATTATGAGCAGTGGATAAAAAGTGCTACCGAAAGCATTAGAATGTTTCACCATGCTTTTAATGACTTGATGCTTAATGAAGCAGCCTTCAACCTGCATCAGGCAACGGAGCGTCTTTTTGCCTGTACACTGCTGACTTGTACTAACTACTTACCGAAATCCCACAATATCGAGAAACTTGGTAATCTGTGCGTGCAGATTGATCCGGCCTTTGCTGAGATTTACCCGATGGACAATAAATTTCACCGTCGTAGTTTCCGCCGTTTGCAACGGGCGTATATTGATGCGCGTTATTCAGCCCACTACGAAATCACCGAAGAAGAGTTGAATTATTTGGTGGCAGAGGTGCAGCGGTTACTGGGGTTGGTTGAGCGGGTTTGTTGGGAGAGAATAGAAGAGGTTTGAGTGCATTCTTAACTTTGATTGGCCCAGCCTCCGGCACTGAAATTTGACGCACATTTTGTTCCTCGGTTTCAGAGACATCGGTACTCAGTGCGCCAGTCACTCTTGCCAAGATGCAAGAGTGACCAGAAGATCTTTTTGTTTTGGCTTAGTCACGCGTTGTCCAGAACCAGCTTTTACGGGCGTCCTGCCCGGAAAAGCCTAATCATTCATCCTTGAATGATTTTCTTCGTTTGGTGGTTGATTTGAGTTGGGTGAAATCTTTTAAAAAGCCAACTTGATCGATGCTCTCAGGGTGAAAAATCATGGACGATTTTTCAGGATTGCCTGAGCAGGATGCGAATCAATCCGACCCTGATTCGGTGCGCTGAACTTAACCCTCTAGGCCTTTTGGGGTACTTTTTCGGCCATGAAAAAGTACCTGGGGCGCTTCGGAGATGCTAATGAAACCGAGGAATGGGATTGCGTCCCAAACTGCTACATTACAAGTTTTATATTCCCAGCCTCCGGCTCCTAAATTTGACGCACAATCTGTTTTTCCGATTTCAGAGGCATCGGTACTCAGTGCGCCAGTTCATCTTTCAGAGATGAAAGATGAACCAGAAAATCTTTTTTGTTTGACGGAGTCACACGTTGTCCAGAACCAGCTTTTACGGGCGTCCTGCCCGGAAAAGCCTAACCATTCTTCCATGAATGGTTTTCTTGATTGGGTGGTTGATTTGAGTGGGGTGAAACACGAGTCAACGAAGCTCAATTGCTCGATGCTCTCAGGGTAAAATTCATGGAAGAATTTTAAGCTTTTCGTGAGCAGGAGCGAATAAAAGCGTCCCTGATTACGTGCGCTGAACTTAAAAAAGATGCTTTTGGTTACTTTTGAGATCTATCAAAAGTAACTGGGGCGCGTTCGAGGATGCTAATGAAATCGAGGGACTTGATTGCGCACCAAACCGCAGAATCACCATTTTTCACCCCCAAACACCGGCATCACAATTTTATCTTCCCAGCCACCGGCACCCAAATTTGACGCCATCAGACCCTTTATTTTTTACCCTTAAAAAACACAAATAAAATCAACAGCTTAAAAACAAGCATTTTTAACAAGGTAAAAAAGGGATTTTTCGACTAACCTTTTGCTGTGACAGGGTTTTTCGTGATAAGTTTATTGTGAACTGCCGCGTAGGCAGCTTAGAAAAAACGTGGCTATCAATGCGAAAAAGACCGACAGTGAACTGCCGCGTAGGCAGCTTAGAAAAATCGCAAAGCTTCTAATTTCGCTTCTTCAATGTGAACTGCCGCGTAGGCAGCTTAGAAATTACTGACGCGATGATTGATCGGCTGATTGCTGTGAACTGCCGCGTAGGCAGCTTAGAAAGACTCGACTGGTCCACCATTCGCACCGGTAACGTGAACTGCCGCGTAGGCAGCTTAGAAATCACAGGCTACCCATGACTGACTACATCACAGGTGAACTGCCGCGTAGGCAGCTTAGAAATTGCAGGCGTAGCCCGTTGATAGATACAACCTGTGAACTGCCGCGTAGGCAGCTTAGAAAAGCTTAGAACAAATCAAAACCCTGTTAGGACTGTGAACTGCCGCGTAGGCAGCTTAGAAAGTGAACAAAAGCACGAGACAATGCTAGCCTCTGTGAACTGCCGCGTAGGCAGCTTAGAAAGCTTTTACAACGCGCCGCGCTCCGTGGTTCGCGTGAACTGCCGCGTAGGCAGCTTAGAAAAAGAAAACCAATGGCGAAACATATGCAAATCTGTGAACTGCCGCGTAGGCAGCTTAGAAAATGCTTGCTTGAGTGATTCAGTACCAGAGCTTGTGAACTGCCGCGTAGGCAGCTTAGAAAGCATAAAGGACACGAATGCTCTTTTCTATGGTGTGAACTGCCGCGTAGGCAGCTTAGAAATGAGTACCACGGTGAGCAATATGCCGACCATTGTGAACTGCCGCGTAGGCAGCTTAGAAAGAGTAGGTGTACGTGTCTAGCGAGTTAACATAGTGAACTGCCGCGTAGGCAGCTTAGAAATCGAACCAACGTTACAGTCGATACTCGTACCGGTGAACTGCCGCGTAGGCAGCTTAGAAAACTCGAAGCACAGCCCGGCGCGAGCCGTCAAAGTGAACTGCCGCGTAGGCAGCTTAGAAATTGGTCGCACTGGCTCATGCCTACCGCGAGAAGTGAACTGCCGCGTAGGCAGCTTAGAAAAATATGGGCGCAAGACGCTTACGCGCTCGATTGTGAACTGCCGCGTAGGCAGCTTAGAAAATACGCATACTCAGCAGGACATGCGTCATAATGTGAACTGCCGCGTAGGCAGCTTAGAAAAACGGCGCAATCGATCCGGATGTTGGTTCAATGTGAACTGCCGCGTAGGCAGCTTAGAAAGGTAATCGCGCCGATAATATTCAACTGCGCATGTGAACTGCCGCGTAGGCAGCTTAGAAACATATGTATACGCTCCCGTCATTATTCCTGATGTGAACTGCCGCGTAGGCAGCTTAGAAAATCGGCTTTCTTATACACTGGTACATCGAAATGTGAACTGCCGCGTAGGCAGCTTAGAAATGAGTACATGCCATACATTCGTCCGGGTGATTGTGAACTGCCGCGTAGGCAGCTTAGAAAAGACGTTTCTGATTGGGATAAAATCCTATCCAGTGAACTGCCGCGTAGGCAGCTTAGAAAAGCGATCCAAGGTGGTATTCTTGCGCAATATTGTGAACTGCCGCGTAGGCAGCTTAGAAATCTAAAATAGTTTCGAGTCTCGTCGTACGATTGTGAACTGCCGCGTAGGCAGCTTAGAAAAAAAAATGGCAGTGCGTGGGCTATTGAAAACCGTGAACTGCCGCGTAGGCAGCTTAGAAAAGTTAGGTTTTTGTACGTAGTCAGACTTAACAGTGAACTGCCGCGTAGGCAGCTTAGAAATAATAGACGCCTTGTTTGCCTCGAAACACTCAGTGAACTGCCGCGTAGGCAGCTTAGAAATCAGCAACAACAGGGCGGCTGGGGCGGTCAGCGTGAACTGCCGCGTAGGCAGCTTAGAAAATTGCGTCCATATCCAAGTCAAACAAGTTCCCGTGAACTGCCGCGTAGGCAGCTTAGAAAAACCCGATCATGATTGGTCATCTCATGCCTGTGTGAACTGCCGCGTAGGCAGCTTAGAAAAGTGTCGTAACCGTGGGCAATAGCTTTAAGGTGTGAACTGCCGCGTAGGCAGCTTAGAAACGCCGTGTGTTTCCTGATCTGTCTGACGAAGAGTGAACTGCCGCGTAGGCAGCTTAGAAAGCGGACTGGTCAGAGGGAGTAGAGGACCGGTTGTGAACTGCCGCGTAGGCAGCTTAGAAAATACTCTGGAACAAGAAAATACCGATATACATGTGAACTGCCGCGTAGGCAGCTTAGAAATACGCCAATCAGATTAAATGTGGTATCGGGTTGTGAACTGCCGCATAGGCAGCTTAGAAAAGCCAGCGTGCTATGTCCAAGCAGTTGACCAAGTGAACTGCCGCATAGGCAGCTTAAAAAGAGGAGGTAGCCGTTGTTGTGAAAACAGAACTATGAACCACTTATCGAAAATGCAACCTCATGCATTCAATCAACAATTGTCTCTGGTATGATCAGCGGAGATGATTGCTTGAGGTAAACCCATGGATGACCTTTCCCCCTCCGACTTAAAAGTCATACTTCACTCTAAACGTGCCAATATGTACTACTTAGAGTATTGCCGGGTGATGCAAAAAGACGGGCGCGTGTTGTATCTCACCGAATCGAAAAAAGAAAACCTCTATTACAACATCCCCATTGCCAACACCACCGTCTTGCTGCTGGGCAATGGCACGTCGATTACCCAAGCCGCAATGCGCATGTTATCTCAAGCCGGAGTATTAGTCGGATTTTGTGGCGGGGGTGGTACGCCGCTGCATATGGCAACTGAGGTAGAATGGTTTACGCCGCAAAGTGAATATCGCCCGACCGAATATCTGCAAGGCTGGCTCTCTTTCTGGTTTGATGATGAAAAACGCCTCGAAGTTGCCAAGCAATTTCAAAACGCCCGGATTGACTACTTACAGTCGGTATGGTCGAAAGACCGTGAATTAAAAAGCCACGGTTTTGTCTTTCAGGATGACATGATCCAAACCGCTTTAGCCACTTTTCATCAGCGGACCGATAAAGCGACTCAAACGGCAGAATTACTGCTGACCGAAGCGCAACTGACGAAAGTCCTTTACAAATATGCAGCCAATAACACCGGGCTGAAAAACTTCACCCGCCAGCATGACTCCACCACGCTTGCCAATGACTTTCTCAATCATGGTAACTACTTAGCCTATGGTCTGGCAGCCAGTTGCCTGTGGGTGCTGGGGATCCCGCATGGGTTTGCTGTGATGCATGGTAAAACTAGGCGCGGGGCACTGGTGTTTGATGTGGCAGATCTGATTAAAGATGCGGTTGTCCTGCCGTGGGCGTTCGTCTGCGCCAAAGAAAATGCATCGGAGCAAGAGTTTCGTCAGCAGGTGTTGCAAGCTTTTATCGATCATCAATCAATGGGCTTTATGTTTAATACCATCAAAGCGATTGCTTTGGATAAACCTGCTGAACAAGGAGATGCCGGGCAATGATGGTGACATTTGTTTCTGAGTGCGAAAAGAATGCCCTCAAGAAAACTCGTCGTGTTTTAGACGCATTTGCTGACCGAATCGGCAACAATACATGGCAAACCTTAATCACCGAAGACGGCTTACAAACCGTGAGAAAAATGCTTAAACAAACGGCCAGTCGCAGCACTGCCGTGAGTTGCCATTGGATCCGCAGCCGATCCCGGAGCCAGTTACTGTGGGTGGTGGGCAACCGCTCTAAGTTTAATTTAGACGGGCTGGTTGCGGTGAACCGAACCTCACTTAATCTTGAGCACCGTGAGTGGGAATCCGGCTGGTATTTGAATGAAATCGTGGCATTAGCCAGTGCAGTCGCGGGATTATTTCATGATTTCGGCAAAGCCAATGCGCTGTTTCAGAACAAACTCCGCGGGAACAGTGCAACCAAAGGCGAACCATATCGCCACGAATGGATCTCACTACGCTTGTTTGAAGTGTTCGCCAAAGGTAAAACCGACTCAGAATGGATCCAACAACTGGCTCAATTCACCGACGCCAATATTGCCAAACAATGGGATACGCAGCTAACGCAAGCGATTTTTATCGATGCGCCGGATGCACTACAAAATCCGTTTGCTCATTTCGCCCCATTTGCCAAACTGATCGCGTGGTTGGTGGTGTCGCATCACCGGCTTCCCAAAAATAATGATGGGGCCAAGCCTGTGAATATCGAAGAAATGGATATGTGGCTGGAGCAGTGTTTCGACTGCCATTGGAACTCACCCAATGCCCTCGATTTGTCTCAATATAGCCAGCAAGCATTACAAGAGAACTGGTGTTTCCCGCATGGCACACCGATGCTCAGCCGGACTTGGCAACAAAAAGCGGCAAAACTGGCGCGACGGTTACAGAAGACGCCTTTACTCATCAGCAATTCTATCCCTTGGTTTGAACAGCGTTTCGTTAGTCACATGGCGCGTTTATCGCTGATGTTAGCCGATCACTACTATTCTTCGCTTCGCTTAGGCGAGGGTAAAACTGCGTGGCAAGATCCGAATTATGCGCCGATTGCCAATACCGACCGACAGTCAGCGCATGACCAAAGTACCGTGCCGAAACAGCAGCTTGATGAACACAATATCGGGGTCTGTGTGAATGCCCAGCGGTTTGCCCGCAATTTACCCGCGCTGAAATACACATTGCCTGCCATTGCCCAGCATCGGCTATTCTCTAAAAGCGTCGGGATTGAAAAATATCACTGGCAGGATAAAGCCTACGCCAAAGCGAAAGCCATTGCGAAACCCACTGAACGACAAGGCTTTTTTGGCGTCAATATGGCATCTACCGGCTGTGGGAAAACCATTGCCAATGCCCGTTTTATGTATGGTCTGGCCGATGACCGGGAAGGGTGCCGCTTCTCAGTGGCGTTAGGATTACGCACTTTAACACTGCAAACCGGTGATGCTTACCGTGATTTATTGAAACTGGGGGATGACGATCTGGCGGTACTGATCGGCTCTCAAGCGGTGCAGACACTGCATGAACTCAACCATGGCGATCGACATCACGGCAGTGAATCGGCTGAAGATTGGTTTGAACAGCTGTTCATTCACTATGAAGGGCAAATCTACGATGGCCGGCTGAAACACTGGCTGAGTGCCAGCCCCAAATTAGAACAACTGGTGAGCGCGCCGATTCTGGTCAGTACCATTGATCACCTCATGCCTGCGACAGAAAGCCAACGCGGTGGCAAGCAGATCGCGCCGATGTTGCGTTTACTCACTTCTGATTTGGTGCTCGATGAACCGGATGATTTCGGTTTAGAAGATATGCCCGCGCTGTGTCGCTTAGTCAACTGGGCCGGGATGCTTGGCTCGCGAGTCTTGTTGTCTTCCGCGACTTTGCCACCGTCATTAATCAAAACCTTATTTGATGCTTATCAAGCCGGGCGGGAACAATACAATCAAGCGCAATTTGCAGACCCCAAACAGCCCCCGATCTGGTGCGCGTGGATTGATGAATTTACCACTCATACCCAAGAAATTACCCAACTCAGTGACTTTGCTGCAACGCACCGCCAGTTTGTCGATCAACGGGTCACCAAGCTGGACAAACACGATCTGCCAGTTCGCCAAGGGGAGGTTGTGCAGGTGGCGCAATTCACGCGCAATGATTCAATGACAAACGCTGCATGTCGCCACGCCATTTATGACCGTGTGGCGCATACCTTTTATGAGCAGATTCATCACTTACATCAGGCTCATTGTGTGACTGCACCAAATGGTAAACAGGTTTCATTGGGGGTGATTCGGATGGCGAATATCACCCCGATGGTAGCTGTCGCCCAAGCACTGACTCAATTACAACCCCAGCCGAATTTTAGAATTTGCTACTGTGTGTATCACTCGCAGTTTCCACTGGCGTTACGCTCTGACAAAGAGCACAAATTAGACCGAATACTTGATCGTCATGATGTCGATGCGTTGTGGCAACAACCGGAAATTCAACCGATTTTAGACACAGCTACCGAAGCAAACATCGTTTTTGTGGTGTTGGGCACTTCCGTGGTCGAAGTCGGGCGCGATCATGACTACGACTGGGCGATTGCAGAACCGAGTTCGATGCGGGCATTGATTCAGTTGGCCGGACGAATTCAGCGTCATCGTCAGCAAGTCCCGGCACAGCCGAATTTGATGGTACTCAATCAAAATATCAAAGCATTGAAAAATAAGCCGGTGGCGTATTGCCATCCGGGGTTTGAAAGTAAAGCGCTGCCGTTAGCCTGCCATGATATGACTGAATTGTTGAAAGGTGAGTTAGCCCATATTTCCGCAAGGACTCGCGTCAAAGAACCTGATTTTGTATTGAGGGATCTACAAATCGATCGAAGCAAAGGGGAGCGATTTGCTGCACCTGCTGAGCGGTTTACCGTCCAAGAACATCGGGCATTGCGTTTTGCACTGACTCGTTTAGACCGGGCAAAAATTCCTCATGCTTACCAGTCAAATAAAGAAGCCAATTTATGGTGGGGTCAACCTCACGCCATGTGGAATGGCGAATTTATAAAACAAACCGAGTTTCGCAAGTCCGAGCCTCAGGAGTCGTTTGTACTGCGCTGTGATGAAGACGAGCAACTGGAGTGGAGCCAGCTGGATACGTCCTGTCAACCGTATCAGTATGTGTCGCGATCCACACGTTTTCACACCGCTGAGCTGCAAATTTCACAGGGATGTCAGTGGTGGTTTACACCATCGCCGGTTGAAATTTATGCGCAGTTCGCGCACCAGCTTGGTCAGTCAATCAGCCGAACCAGCAATCGGCTCGGTGAAGTACAACTGCGAATCGGTAACAAAGATCAAACCATTGAGTGGGCTTGGCATGAGCAACTCGGTGTGTTTCAACCCGAAAATCAATAAGGAAGGCGAATGGACGGAACATTAAGTGCCGCAATCGCGGCATATATCCACCAGCGCAAGCAGGCGAAGCTTGAGCCATTGCAAAAAGCGCTCAATAAAGTGCTTGAGCAAAGCGACGATCCGGTTGCGATTGCGCAGGCGCAAGCTGAATATCATCAACAGGCCGACCCCATCGAAAGCGCTTATGACCCGGTCACTTGGTTAACCGATGCGGCACGGCGGGCAAAGCAAATCAGTCTGGCGACTCACGCAGCAAAATTTACCCACAGTGATGCCAAAGCCAGCAGTATTTTACTCAATCACTATCAAATTGAAGATGGCGGTTATCTCGTCTCGGCTCATCTGCCGGATAAAGCGATAGATGCTGTTGGTAATGCTGCTGCATTGGATGTGGCACGTTTATTAAAATTGCAAGCCAATGGTGAGACGCTGATCGATCAGTTGCAAAACCACAGTGTTGCGGCATTAAGCGCGTTTACCAGCGATGAATCGCTATTGGCCGAATGGCAGGCAGGACTGAGTCAAGCGCTGGGTGATGAGAAGCTCTCAGCGCACACGCTCTCGAAACAGCTTTATTTTCCTGTCGGTGATGATGAAGCGGCCAGCTATCACCTGTTGTGTCCGCTCTATGCATCATCACTTTCGCATCAACTGTATGCGAAAGTTCGTCAATCCCGTTTTGGTGACTCAAAAGACGTTCGCGATGCGCATAAAAAAGGGCATTATGACGACCGGTTAGATATCCGTTTCCCCGCAACCGCAGTGCAAATGTTTGGCGGCTCAAAACCACAAAATATTTCGCAGTTAAACAGCGAACGCTACGGCCAAGGCTTTTTACTCAATTGCGCACCGCCGACCTATCAGGCGCAAACCAAGCCACCGGTGAACAGCCTCTCAATCTTTGACCGCCAGTTTGGCTTTAAAACCAGTGCATTAGTGCGAGAATTTAAAGCTTTCTTAGCCAGCCTGAGCGAGAAAGACCGCAATTTTAAAACTCGCTACAAGCGGGATTATTACTACGTTAAACCGCTGATTGATCGTTTATTGAACGTCGTGGCCGAAATACAGGCGATTCCCGATAGTGCCGGTTGGAGTAACACACCGACGTGCAACATGAAGCGCGCCCATCAGCTCTGTCTGGACATCGATAACCCTGACAGCGCTTTTCAGCGTGAACGCCAGCAAGGCGACTGGTTAGATGTGGTGGCGAATGACTTTGCACATTGGTTACTACGCCAGCTCGACAATAAACAGCAATACCTGCTCGGGGATGGTGAACAACGCTATTTTAAAAAACTGTGTCTGAACGAGTTGCGGGCCTTTGAGCGGATGAATGTTGTATCAGAGGAGCACCACGCATGAAGCATTATCTTTTATTGAAAAAAATCGAGGTGCAAAACGCGAATGCGATTGCCGGGCTGACATATGGCTTTCCGGCAATGACCAATTTTTTAGGGTTCGCTCATGCATTATCACGCCAATTATCCCAGCGGCTGACGGTAAATTTAGGCGGAGTGGCGGTGATCAGCCATAAGCATACAGTTCATACCCGCCGACCGAGTGGTTGGGGCGATTATGTATTTGCATTAACCCGTAATCCGCTGACTCAGCAAGGCAATACCGCGCCCATCAACGAAGAAGGGCGGATGTCGATGCAGATTTCCCTGTTGATTGAAATTGAAGGGATTCGTGGCGGTGACAGGCAGACGGAGCAAGCCCTGATTGAGCATCTGAAAACCGTGGTGCCGTCGCTGCGTTTAGCCGGTGGTCAGATTACCCATGTCGCAGCGTATCAACTACTCGCCAGTGAAGCCCAGCAGCGCCATGCATTGCGTCGGTTGATGCCGGGATTTGTCTTGATCGACCGCCACGATTATTTAGCTAAGCACTTTGAACAATTACAGCAGCACAATCCGGGCAGTACGTTAATGGATGCATGGTGTGATTTCGCCACCCTCAAATACAGCGCGACACCGCTGGCAGACGATACCGTTGCACAGCATGATGCTTTAGAAAAAGATAGTGCAGAAACACGTGCGACAGAAAAAGATGACACCAAGCAAAAGGCGGTTTGGCAAGTCCAACCTAAGCCAGAAGCGGGTTATTTAGTACCGATTGCAACAGGCTATTGCGCCATTTCTGAATGTTATGCATCGGGTGAGGTCGCCAACGTCCGCGATACCAAGGTTCCGGTCGTTTTCGCTGAAACGGCGTATTCCGTTGGCGAGTGGCTCAGTGTGCACCGTTTACAAGAGATTCAACAAGGAATTTGGTGTTATCACCATGATTCCTCTTGGTATTTGGCAAAAGGGCGTCTGGGGTTACAAGCAATTATCCCAGAACCTGATGAAGATGATAATCAAACGATTGTTTCGCAAGATTTACTGGATTAAAAAGGACATAAAAAATGGCTGATAAAAAATTAAAAACTCCCTCCGTACTGGCATTTGAAGCGAAATTAATTCCGTCTGATGCCTTAATGTTTGCCGGCAACTGGGATCAAAACGAATGGTCACCGATTCTGGTGGGCGAAAAGTCAGTGCGCGGCACGATTTCCAACCGTTTAAAGAATGCGCTCGCGAATGACCCGGCAAAATTGGATGCCGAAGTGTCAAAAGCGAACTTACAAACCGTCGATACCGCAGCATTGCCTCATCATACCGATACACTCAAACTGGTGTTTTCACTGCGCGTCTTGGGCGGATTAGATGTGCCTTCAACCTGTAACGACCCAGCCTACCAACAAGCATTGGCAGCAAGAGTACATGCTTATCAGGTGGAAACCGGGTTTAAAGAGCTGGCACAACGGTATGCTTTGAATATTGCCAACGGGCGCTTTCTCTGGCGCAACCGGGTCGGGGCTGAAAATATCCGTGTCGAGGTGAATGCTGCCGAAAAAACCTTCTCTTTTAACAGTTATGAATACGATTTGCGCACTTTTGCCAGCAACGATCAAGTGGATCAACTGGCGGCTCTGATTCAGCAGGGTTTACAGGGGGAAGCGGTCTTTTTGAAAGTCACTGCCTATGCCAAGTTAGGTGAAGGTCAGGCGGTGTTCCCGTCTCAGGAGCTGGTGATGGGCGGTGGTAAAGGCGATAAAAGTAAATTCCTTTATCAGCTTGATGGTCAGGCGGCAATGCACTCACAAAAAATCGGCAATGCCTTACGTACGATTGACACATGGCATTCTGCGGTAGAAGAAGTTGGCCCGATTGCTGTAGAACCTTATGGTTCGGTGACCAATCGCGGTGCGGCTTACCGGCAACCGAAAGAAAAAATGGATTTCTACAAATTGCTGGACAGTTGGATGTTAAAAGATCAAACCCCGGCCATCGAACAACAACATTACATCATGGCAATGCTGATTCGTGGCGGTGTCTTTGGCGAATAAGGGCAGGATATGAAATATTATCAAGACATAACATTACTGCCGGATGCTGATATTTCGTTAGGGTTTATCTGGGAGAAGGTGTATCAGCAAATACACTTGATGTTGGTAGAGCATAAAAATGAGGCGTATGTCTCTGACATCGGGCTGAGTTTTCCGGCCTACGGCGATGCTGCATTTCCGCTTGGTCATCAACTGCGACTATTTGCGGACAACGAATCACAGCTTGCTGATGCCAATGTGGCGCAGTGGTTACAGCGTTTGCGTGACTACGTCCATATTAAATCAATCAAGCCGGTGCCTAGTGGGGTCACGGAATACGCCTGTTTTTCTCGCTGCAACCCTAAGTCACAACAGCAGCGTTTAAAACAGCTTGACCGTCGGGTCGCCCATTTGTCGCACAAGCACGGAGTGGATGAACACGAGATGCGGAGTGTATTGCTCACATCAGTGAAGAAGCACTCTGGTCGTAGTCAGTTGCCCTATATTCGTGTGCAGAGTTTATCTACACCGGCTGAGGGGCAGCACCGCCATCAATTTATGCTGTTTATTCAATGTGATAAATCGAACTCAGCGCCTGATGGTGGCAATGGGTTTACGTGCTATGGCTTGAGTGCGAAAGCCAAGGGGAAAGAAACATTCGTGCCGTGGTTTTAGCCTTGTTTTTCAGAAGGTGAGACCCTTTATTTTTCGATCTTTAAAAACATCAATAAAAACAATAAGCTACAGAGAGGCGGTTTAAACAAGGTCAAACAGGGTTTTTCCGGCTAACTCCTTGCTGTGGCTTATTTTTCTGGGACAGGTTTATTGTTCACTGCCGCATAGGCAGCTTAGAAAAGTCTAAATACCCTTCTGCAATTGCTGACGAAGTTCACTGCCGCATAGGCAGCTTAGAAAAGGTGGACCCGTATGGTGTCGAGTTCGGGCGAGTTCACTGCCGCATAGGCAGCTTAGAAATGAATGGGCTGATAGCTCTAGCTACATCTCATGTTCACTGCCGCATAGGCAGCTTAGAAAATCGCAACAACAGACGGAACTTACGATATCGAGTTCACTGCCGCATAGGCAGCTTAGAAAAACATTTTCGACAGGCATGTGATAGTTTTCACGTTCACTGCCGCATAGGCAGCTTAGAAAGGAGACGTCAACATCAATGGCGTCATCATTACGTTCACTGCCGCATAGGCAGCTTAGAAAATTGTGCTCGAACTGCATTGCTGCCAACACTGGTTCACTGCCGCATAGGCAGCTTAGAAAAAACTCAAAGTCGCCATCGGTATTCATTTCATGTTCACTGCCGCATAGGCAGCTTAGAAACGTTCCGAGTGCACCAACTGTACCGGACGCTAGTTCACTGCCGCATAGGCAGCTTAGAAAATGTGAGCCATAGGACCGCGCAGCACTTAAAGGTTCACTGCCGCATAGGCAGCTTAGAAATATCCGAGCATTTCGGGGATGTGGAGATGCACGTTCACTGCCGCATAGGCAGCTTAGAAACCGTAGCGGACGTGCCGACGTGTGACAGCGACGTTCACTGCCGCATAGGCAGCTTAGAAAACCTACAATTGTGTCCCTCGGTTGAGGCTGCATGTTCACTGCCGCATAGGCAGCTTAGAAAATTTGCGCAATACGATATGGCAAAAGCCATGCGTTCACTGCCGCATAGGCAGCTTAGAAATTTACTTTTACCTCCCGACCGAATAGTACGCAGTTCACTGCCGCATAGGCAGCTTAGAAAGCTACGCGCAATACACCATCAACCGCAAACAAGTTCACTGCCGCATAGGCAGCTTAGAAATGATGCTGGGCACAGACGGTAAAGGCGGGTCAGTTCACTGCCGCATAGGCAGCTTAGAAAAATAGAATTCGACCCATGCAACAACCCATCTGGTTCACTGCCGCATAGGCAGCTTAGAAAAATATTCACAGCGGTAGTGAATAACTGGTTTCGTTCACTGCCGCATAGGCAGCTTAGAAACAGAAAGTGAAAAATGAATCAACATCATCTGAGGTTCACTGCCGCATAGGCAGCTTAGAAAAGCAAACATTGTTCTTTATGATACTGTTTCGTGTTCACTGCCGCATAGGCAGCTTAGAAATCTCTGGTTGTTTTGGTGATAATTAATCGACTGTTCACTGCCGCATAGGCAGCTTAGAAATAAAGGGTCAATGATAACTATTGTCAAAATTAGTTCACTGCCGCATAGGCAGCTTAGAAAGACATGAGCCAGTGGCGAAATTTCATCTTGATGTTCACTGCCGCATAGGCAGCTTAGGAATTGGTTGTTTTTTCAAACAATCCGGCCTTTGGCTCTGAGATTTGACGCACAATCTGTTTTTCCGATTTCAGAAACATCGGTGCTCTGTGCGCCAGTCACTCTTGCAGAGATGCAAGAGTGACCAGAAGATCTTTTTTGTTTGGCTTGGGTGAGCGCTTTCCAGAACCGGCTTTTACGGGCGTCCTGCCCGGAAAAGCCTAACCATTCATCCGTGAATGGTTTTCTTTGTTTGGTGGCTGATTTGAGTGGGGTGAAACACCGAGTCAACGAAGCTCAATTGATCGATGAGCTCAGGGGGAAATTACGGATGATTTTTCAGGATTGCCTGAGCAGGATGCGAATCAATCCGACCCTGATTCGGTGCACTGAACTCAAACCCTAGGCATTTTGGGGTACTTTTTCGGCCGTGAAAAAGTACCTGGGGCGCTTCGGAGATGCTAATGAAACCGAGGAATGGGATTGCGTCCCAAACCAGCAGCCTATTGTTTTTATCTTCCCAGCCTCCGGCACCCAAATTTGACGCACAATCAGTTCTCTGATTTCAGAGACATCTGTGCTCTGTGCGCCAGTCACTCTTGCAGAGATGCAAGAGTCACCAGAAGATCTTTTTTGTTTGGCTTGGGTGAGCGCTTTCCAGAACCGGCTTTTACGGGCGTCCTGCCCGGAAAAGCCTAACCATTCATCCGTGAATGGTTTTCTTTGTTTGGTGGCTGATTTGCGTGGGGTGAAACATAGCGGAAGCCAATTTGATCGATGAGCTCAGGGTGAAAAATCAGGACGATTTTTCAGGATTGCTTGAGCAGGATGCGAATCAATCCGACCCTGATTCGGTGCGCTGAACTTAACCCTCTAGACCTTTTGGGGTACTTTTTCGGCCGTGAAAAAGTACCTGGGGCGCTTCGGAGATGTGATTGAAATCGAGGGACTTGATTGCGCACCAAACTACTACATTACAAGTTTTATATTCCCAGCCTCCGGCACCCAAATTTGACGCCATCAGACCCTTTATTTTTTACCCTTAAAAAACACACTTAAAATCAACAACTTAAAAATAAGCATTTTTAACAAGGTAAAAAAGGTTTTTTTCGACTAACCTTTTGCTGTGACAGGGTTTTTCGTGATAAGTTTATTGTTCACTGCCGCGTAGGCAGCTTAGAAAGCTCTTGTGCCCTATAATGGGTCTATAAAGACGTTCACTGCCGCGTAGGCAGCTTAGAAAACCATTGGGTATTGCGGTAAATGGTCATCCATGTTCACTGCCGCGTAGGCAGCTTAGAAAAGTATATACCCATTACCAAAAAAGAAAAAGACGTTCACTGCCGCGTAGGCAGCTTAGAAAATTTAAATATTAAGAATCCGTTTGGCTTTAGAGTTCACTGCCGCGTAGGCAGCTTAGAAATATATGAAGTGATTTGCCGTTGAAATCAAAACGTTCACTGCCGCGTAGGCAGCTTAGAAAATTTTTGTAAGATAGTCATAATCATAGTTTGCGTTCACTGCCGCGTAGGCAGCTTAGAAAAAAAGGGCGACCTTGGAATGTTACCCGGTCAAGTTCACTGCCGCGTAGGCAGCTTAGAAATCTGTAATGGCTCGAGATTGCTCAATTGCCACGTTCACTGCCGCGTAGGCAGCTTAGAAAGGGCAACCTCCGCCCCCTGAGATACAAGATTGGTTCACTGCCGCGTAGGCAGCTTAGAAAACTACCAGAACCACCGAGCAATGATTGAATTAGTTCACTGCCGCGTAGGCAGCTTAGAAAAGGAGTGCCTACAACCAGAAACAGGTGAAAAAGTTCACTGCCGCGTAGGCAGCTTAGAAACACTAAAAATGAAGCTAAAGTATTTGCCATGAGTTCACTGCCGCGTAGGCAGCTTAGAAAGCTAGATCCTTGCATTGTTAGTCCAGATATCGGTTCACTGCCGCGTAGGCAGCTTAGAAAGCGTACATCGACGGTGCTGCCGTACACCGCTCGTTCACTGCCGCGTAGGCAGCTTAGAAAGAACGCAACCATTCGGTGTCCTACGGTACCGCGTTCACTGCCGCGTAGGCAGCTTAGAAATCCAGGTCGTGCAGCTTGAACCGTTTGTGCCGGTTCACTGCCGCGTAGGCAGCTTAGAAAACAGGTACGTATGTTCCCGTGACGACGCGATAGTTCACTGCCGCGTAGGCAGCTTAGAAAATATTCCCATTGTTCACTTGCACACGATGCAAGTTCACTGCCGCGTAGGCAGCTTAGAAAAATGTCAATCATGTCTTGAGTAAAAGTTATACGTTCACTGCCGCGTAGGCAGCTTAGAAAGTACCTCTGGGTGAATACCCAAGCACTCCACTGTTCACTGCCGCGTAGGCAGCTTAGAAAATGCGATTATGACTTGCTTCATTCTTTCGACAGTTCACTGCCGCGTAGGCAGCTTAGAAAATTCCGCGCGTAAATTTATTCCAATCCTCCTGGTTCACTGCCGCGTAGGCAGCTTAGAAAAATATCACTGTTTTTGATTGGATATTCTACAAGTTCACTGCCGCGTAGGCAGCTTAGAAAAAGAGCGGACATGGCCGCTTCTCCCATGATTCGTTCACTGCCGCGTAGGCAGCTTAGAAATGCTTCCTGTTTGATTTTTGTGGCGTTGTCATGTTCACTGCCGCGTAGGCAGCTTAGAAAAGACCATGTGAAACCGGACAATTCAACAGGCCGTTCACTGCCGCGTAGGCAGCTTAGAAATTGCGATGTCACTGTTTGTTGTTCCAATACAGGTTCACTGCCGCGTAGGCAGCTTAGAAAAGTAGCAGCGGCGCGAGCATCAGCCAATTGTGGTTCACTGCCGCGTAGGCAGCTTAGAAAAAGGGGTACGCCACCGGCTGATCTGATCGCATGTTCACTGCCGCGTAGGCAGCTTAGAAAATTCCGCGAGCATTAGCAAAATCTGGGTCTTTGTTTACTGCCGCATAGGCAGCCTAGAAATAAATCTTCACCACCGAACATGCTTTATTGATACGAATGTAAGCGCTTAATTGTGCGTATTCATAAATATGTCGTTTATGAATACGTAAAGTATGCCTTTTGTCATATTAAACAGTAAGTTAAAAAGTTAGGATAGAATGATGTCAAGGGTGGCTCCTAGTCTGATATTTCGCCATAGGGAAGGTGAGAATGGTAAGGAAAATGAAACATGATAATTTTAAGGCATTAACTGATGGGCTCAATGATATCATTTCACGGGATAACAAATGGCAGACGTATCAGTGCCAATTAGTCACGCCGATGTATGGCGGCGGGGTGGAAGCCGGTAAAGTCGATACAGCCATGCCCATTCGCGCCAGTTCGATTCGAGGCCAGTTACGCTTTTGGTGGCGGATTGCCTGTGGGCCATTTAACAGTCCTAGAGAAATGTTCGACAAAGAGACGGCTATTTGGGGCGGGATTGGTGATGATGGGGCTAAAGCGAGTCAGGTGGAGATTAGAGTATCGAATGTTAATTTTAAAGGTGAAGTAGCAGCGTTTGAGTATGAACGCTATAAAGATCGTAGTGAATTTAAAAGTGTTCCGAAGGCTGATCCTAACTTAGGCCATGCCTATGCACTTTTTTCGGCTCAAGGGAAGTTAAGCAAAGATAGAAGAGTTATTGAAAAGTTGCCTCATAAAATAACCAAAACGGATTTATCTTTTGAGTTACAGCTTAATTTTAAAACGCATACAGAAGGCGCTTTAACATCTGAGCAGATTAGTGAGGTGCAAAAAGCTATTCGTTGGTGGGCAAGCTTTGGGGGGGTAGGCAGCCGAACACGTCGAGGGTTGGGTGCTGTTGAGGTGAAATTAAAAGATAAAATTCTTCAGCCAGTTACGTGTGAAGAAGTAGAGAAAAAAGGTGGCGTATTAACTTTGGTTTCTCTAAAAGAGAAGCAAGATGCTATGGTTTGTTGGAAATATGGCTGTGATAAGTTAAGGGATTTCCGGCAGGCTAAAGGTGTAGGAAGAAACCCACCTGCAACTGATTCTAAATCACCAGCAGGCAGAAGTCGTTGGCCTGAAGCTGATTCGATCAGAAATTTAGCCAATACTTATAGTAAAAAGCATCCTCCTAATGACTCAAATACTAACTTTTTTCCTAGGGCTGCTTTCGGTTTACCAATTATTTTCCATTTTCAGCAAAGTAAAGGCTCGGGAAGAGAGCCGGATGATCATACATTAAAGGTTGCAGATAAAGATAAAGAACGTATGGCTAGCCCTCTAATCATACGTCCTTATTACGATGGTAAACTATGGAAAGCAGCGGCTTTACTGATACCAGATTGGCATAAAGCGTTAACCCAGCCATTAGCGTTATTGCCTAAGCCTAAAAATATTCATGACAAGCCTTTGCATTGGTCTTCCTCGCCAGAACAGCAACAGCAGCTTGCTAAAAAAGATAAACCCATGCAAGGTCGTGGCGATGATCCTCTTTCCGCCTTCCTCGACTATTTCAAACAAGGACAATAACCATGGACTATTTAGTCGCGATTAGTATTGGCCCTGTACAGAGTTTTATTGAAGCAGGGCGACGCAGCCAAGACTTATGGTGTGGGTCGTGGTTGTTATCCGAAGTCTCGCGTGCGGTGGCGCTGTCGCTGCACGAAGCACAGAGCAATTGTTTGATTTTCCCAAGCCCAGATAACGATAACTCAGATGTTAACTTACAACCACAAGACCCCGATTCAGACAAACCTATAGAAGCCAATATTGCCAATGTGGTTAGAGCAGTAATTCAGGTGGAGGATATCAGTCAGGTTCGTAACATCGTTGAGCAAGCGAAACAAGCCGCCGAAGTGCGTTTAATGAACATTCTTGATGATGTACGGTATAAAAAGTTAGCTGGCTTTACGATTGACTGGGCGCGTTTTGAACAACAAAAAGATGGCATTCTCGACACTTATGCCGCGTGGGTGAAGCTTGAATCAGGCCAATATGGCAAAGCCTCAGAACGTTTAGGAAAGCTACTCACAGCCCGCAAGCAAACCAAAGACTTTCTGCCCATTCAAGACTCGAAGCTGGGTTTGTTTAAATCCACGTTAGACGGGGCGAATAATACCTTAACGGAACAATTACGTAGCAATCCAGATCATCAGCACCAGTTGCGACTCAGTCAACGCGAAGAGTTGGATATTTTAGGTCTCGTCAAGCGCCGTGCCGGGCACTTTGAGCAGTTTACGCCGTTTTCGCGGGTGGTGACGGAGCCTTGGTTAGCCTCCTTGAGTTCAGAGCAACTCAAAACCCTTGAATCTCATTATAAGCCGTTTGTAAAACTAGGCGTCGCCACCACCGTTGAGGGCAATAAAGACGCATATCAGGCTTTTCCGTATGATGGCGAATACCTGTTTCCCAGCCGTATTGAACAAGAGAAAGGTCTGGATAAAGACCTAGACAAAGCCAAAGCCAAAGATACAAAAAAGGCGCTGCTTAACTGTTTATCTATTATTAGCAAAGAGTCAGGCTCACCAGTACCTTACGGAGTGCTGCTAAAAGCCGATGGCGACCGTATGGGGGAGCTGCTTTCAAAAGCGAAAGAAAAAGACGATTCCATCGCCATATCTAAAGCCCTACACCAATTTGCAACCGAGGTGCGCAGTAAGGTACGTGAACATGGCGGCCATGCCATTTATACGGGCGGTGATGATGTACTTGCCTTTGTGCCGCTCAATTCGTCTTTGGCTTGTGCGCAAGCGTTGGCTGTGCTGTTTGCTAACACAATGGCGGATGTCATAGATCAACGCAATCTAGTCGTTGAAACGCCACCAACCTTGTCTGTTGGTCTGGCGGTAGGGCATTTTGTTCAGCCTATGCGCCAATTGCGCCATCGCGCCATTCAAGCGGAAAAACTGGCGAAAGGGAATGGCTTAACGAATCCCCGTAATGCCTTAGCCATTGTATTAGGCATTCGTTCTGGGCATGAAATTACATGGCGCTGCCGTTGGGATGAGCAATCAACTTTGGATGCTTTAAAAGCATTTGTAGCAGGCTTTAAAAACGGCTTAATGCCGACTCGTATTATGCAAGAGGTGTTAGCCATGTCCCATAGTCTCAATTGGACGAGTGACAAAGAGGTGGATAAAGCGGTAGGTGAAGGCATTCGTCTCAGTGAAATGGAGCGTATGCTCGCCCGCGCCTCATTTGCCCACCAATATTCAACTGAGGAACTTGAACAAACCGACCCAGAAGACAAGCGGCCAGAAATTGAGAAGCCTACTTTCAAAGAACAAGTGATGTCCTTAAAGCAGCAATTAAGAGAGCAAGCACAGGCTCAGCCTTTGGATAAATTGGCGGCTATGCTGCGTATTGCGCATTGGTTGTCAGCGAAAAAATCTGCCGATCTAGCAGCAGGAGAGAGCGAATGATTGATTTGAATTACTTTGTATTAAGCCCGAGAGATCCGCTCATTATTCGCTCAAGTCGCCCGTTTGAGGCGATTTCCGATGCCGAGGCAGCAAAGTTTCCGCCACCGTCCACCATCGCTGGGGCATTACGTAATCTATATGCCCGCAGTGCCAACGAAGCCTTTAGTTCTAAACTATTAGAGATCCAAGTGACTGGCCCATTGGCGATAAGAATTCCAGCCGATCAGCCGACTGATACACTTAAACAAGAACATATTCTGGTGCCTAAACCTGCGGATGCACAGTATTTTGCGGTTGACGGTAAGACTACCATTGTGGGCATTCAACCCGTCGAGCTGAGCCAAGATGAAGGCTGTGATTTACCCCATGACTTACTGCCGCTGTTTGTGTCACAAGAAACGCAAGGCAAACCCGTGAGTGGCCCCAAGTGGTGGGCTTTGCAAGACTTGCTGGCATGGCGCCGCGATGAAGCTCTCGCATTTTCACAGGTCAAAGCTAATGGATGGACACCAACCGAGCCCGATATTCGTACGCATATCGAACGTGACAACACCACCTTAAATTCGGTAGAAGGGCAGATATTTCAAACCACGGGTCTTGCCATGTGGCAGCAGCCAAACGAACAGGATGTTTTTCCCACGGAACAAGTGGGGATTCTGGCGGGTATTCATGGTGAGGTATCGCTCACGGCAATGAATTTAGGCGGTGAGCGCCGCTTAGCGGAAGTGATGCACTGTGATGTATGGCCGCAAAGTCCCCGAGATTTTGCCAGAGACATCATCAAAGCGGGTGGCTTAACTCTGACATTTCTCACCCCCACGATTTTTAAAGCGGGCTGGCGACCGGCTTGGCTCGATAAAGAAACGCTTGAGGGCACGCCGCTAGGGTGTGAAACATTGCGGCTAAAACTTAAAGCCGCTGCACTCGATCGCTGGCAGCCGCAATCTGGTTGGGATCTCGACGGTAATAAACCTCGCGCCAGTGAACGTATGATTCCCGCCGGGGCGACCTATTGGTTTGAAATCGTTGCAGGCACGGCAACAGAGCAAGAGATAGAAGCGCTCTGGATGGCCCATCTTTGCGATGACCATCAGCACAACTTAAATGGCTTTGGTCTGACGCTTCCCATGGCGTACTCATGGAATGAACAATAGAATTCAGTAAGGATAATGACATGTCTTTTAATCACTATCACCTTGTTACACACACTAACTTGCACTGTGGCTCCGGGCAATCCGTGGGGATTGTCGATCAACCGATTATTCGTGAGCGTGCCACCAATTTACCGATTGTGCCGGGGGCGACGCTGCGTGGGGTGCTGCGCGCACATTTATCAGCAAAGAAAGACAATGCACAATTAACGCAAGCACTATTTGGGTCTTTGGCCAAAGATGGCACTGAAAGTTTTGCCGGCGCGCTTTCTATCACCGATGCACACTTACTATTGCTGCCAGTGCGCAGCCTATATGGCATTGTGGCCTATGCCACGTGCCCGTTTATTTTAAAGCGCTATAAAAAGGCGCTGGGAATAGACATTGATCTGCCAACTGAAAGCAAAGATAAAGCTTATGTGGGCAAAGATAGCGAAAATATCGCTTCTGATAAGGTCGTGTTTGAAGAGCTGGATATCGATGCGGTTAAGGGCGATGAACAAACGCAAAAATGGGCCGAGCGTTTATCTAAAGTCATGTATGCGGATGATGAAGCGGCTCAAACGGATTTCCATGAGCATTTTGTGATTCTGCCTGATGATGTGTTTGCGTATTTGGCGGAAACCGCTACCGAAGTTCGGACTCGCATTCGCATGAATCAAGACACTGGTGTAGTGGATAACGGCGCATTATGGACGGAAGAAAATCTGCCTGCCGAGTGTGTGTTATGGGGGAGCTATAGTTTCAATGAAAGTACGAAAAACTATCAACCAGAATACGTAGGCAATTTTAAAGACAACGCCAATGCTGCTTTATTGCAAATGGGCGGTAATGCAGGCGTCGGCAGTGGTTTGGTACAAATGTTGATACAGGAGATTAAGTGATGATCTCAAGGAATCAAATCATTGCACAAACGGCCTATCAGCAGGTGGCTAAGCTTGAAGAGAGCGGAGATGAAAAGCTGAATAAGAACTATGCCACGATAGTGCATAAATTGCCTGCCATGATTTTGCAAAATGGTTTGCCGCAAGCTACGGGATTTTTGCTTTCGAAAGCACCCTCTGAAAATGCTCATGAAACATTGCTGAATCATCTACTCGCTGCTTTTAAGAAGATTGATGACGATTTTGACGGTGTTAAAAATATAACCGCATTCCATAAATACATCATTGGTTCTGATCTCAAGCAAATCATGCGCTACACCCGTGAGGCGCTAGAAATCTCGGGCTGGCTGCGCCGTTATGTGCAGGGCATCCTAGAAGGTAAACCTCTTGATAAAGATAGTCAGGAGGATTAGGTATGAATGAGTCAATAGAGCTGGTTCGAGATAAAGTCAAAGAAGCGTTTGGTCAGAGTGACAGTGTTAACCCAAGTCTTTTGCTGCAAAAAGGTTTGGTTGAACTATCCAAAAGCAGTGATAAATCAGGGAGTGAAAAGACAGAACATCTAAAAAAAATGGTGGAACTGCCTGCGCCGGAGGGATACAAAAAAGCCTTTAATCGTTGGTTTGACCTTACCTCAGACGAGAATCGCTTTAGCCAAACGGTCATGACCCTTGAAAACCGATTATTAATCGGCTTAACCGGCAATGCTGCGTTAGAAACAGGGTGCAGTTTAAGCCGCAACTACGGCATGCCTTATATTCCGGGATCGAGCGTGAAAGGCGTGGTGCGCGCTTGGGCTGAAAAGCATTTAAATGATTATGCGGATGAACGAACCGATCTTTTTGGGACACGAGATAGTAGTCAGCTTGAGCGTGTGTCTGGCTTAGTCACCTTTCATGACGCTTGGTGGATTCCACAAGGGAGCGATAAACCTTTTGTGCTGGATGTGGTCACCACTCACCACCAAGCCTATTACAACGGCCCGAACGGCCAACAAGATAAACCATCTGATAAAGACAGCCCGATTCCGAATCATTTACTCGCCGTACAAGGCAGCTTTCTGTTTGTATTAGAAGGTGACCCGAAACCAGTCGAGCTTTGCCAAACCATGTTAAGTCATGTTTTGCAAAGTCAGGGGATCGGTGCGAAGACAGCGGCGGGGTATGGGTATTTTAAAGAAAATGTAGACCTCTCTTCGAAGTTAAAAAAACTTTCTCGTGAACGTAGGATGACGGTTGAAGAAAAACGCGACTATGAGATTAGCCAGCTCACAGCAAGCCAGTTAGCTATCATGTTTGGTAAAGAGTTAAATAAAATAAAAGAACGTGATGATCTTCAGTGGTTAACGGAGGCGGTTCTTAAACATCATAGCGACATTATAGACTCATGGAAAAATGAGACAAAAAGTAGTTCTAAAAATCGCTTCAAGGCTTATCAGTTTTTAAAAGGAAAAGAATAGTGACATTGATAAAGAGAACATGGTTAGCTTTATTCATATTTCTTATTTTACCTATTGTTGGTTTGTTAATCGTTCATGGAGTTACCGTTAATATCGAATTCACTGTTAATAGTGAGTTTTGGCGGTCTGTCATCATTTCGATCTCTACCAGCTTATTTGCTACGGGAATTATTTATTTCTTTATTGATAAAAGATTGCATGAATTAAGTGCACTCGATGATGAAATTGAAATTATGCTTGATTCTGAAAAATACCAGTCAATTCATTGTCCAAAAATGCTAAGGAAAGATTTTTCTCGGAGTGAAGTGCTAGGTTATATCGGTATGATAAAAATGAAAGGAGAGAAGCAAGATAGGTTTAGTATTGCCGATACTAACACAGAAAATTTTGCTCAAAGAATTCAAGCTATTCATAAAAATAAAGGTAATCAGACATTGCATGTTAAATGTACTGATAAAGAGATAGAACAATTTGATGAATCTCATGTAAAAGAGAAATCGTCATATTAATTGCTATGGGTGTGGATTCGTCTAGACACTTTCGATCCCGCCTCTAGCACTGAGTTATGACGCACAATCGGTTCCTCAATTTCAGAAACATCGGTACTCAGTGCGCCAGTCACTCTTGTAGAGATGCAAGCCTAACCATTCATCCGTGAATGGTTTTCTTGGTTGGGTGGTTTGTTTGAGTGAAGTGAAACACTGAATCAATAAAGCTCAATTGATCGATGCTCTCAGGGTAAAATTCATGGATGAATTTTAAGCTTTTCGTGAGCAGGAGCGAATAAAAGCGTCCCTGATTACGTGCGCTGAACTCAAAAAAGATGCTTTTGGTTACTTTTGAGATCTATCAAAAGTAACTGGGGCGCGTTCGAGGATGCTAATGAAATCGAAGAAAGTTATTGCGTCCCAAACTGCTACATTACAAGTTTTATATTCCCAGCCACCGGCACCCAAATTTGACGCCATCAGACCCTTTATTTTTCACCTTTAAAAAACACACTTAAAATCAATAACTTAAAAACAAGCATTTTTAACAAGGTAAAAAAGGGATTTTTCGACTAACCTTTTGCTGTGACAGGGTTTTTCGTGATAAGTTTATTGTTCACTGCCGCGTAGGCAGCTTAGAAAGTCACGATTACCAATAAAACTAACGGCGCAATGTTCACTGCCGCGTAGGCAGCTTAGAAAACGCACTCGGTAATCCTTGCTGCTTATCGATAGTTCACTGCCGCGTAGGCAGCTTAGAAAGTATGGGTTATCCGCGCTTACTGATGCGCTGCGTTCACTGCCGCGTAGGCAGCTTAGAAAGCTTGTTGTGATGTCTCCATTTTCATCGAGCTGTTCACTGCCGCGTAGGCAGCTTAGAAATAAATCTAGCCCCGCAATGTAACGTTGTCAAGGTTCACTGCCGCGTAGGCAGCTTAGAAAATTTGAGGAGTATACAAGCGTCACTCCGTAGGGTTCACTGCCGCGTAGGCAGCTTAGAAATTCTGCTTATTCCCCCGACAGATCGAACTCGTGTTCACTGCCGCGTAGGCAGCTTAGAAAAACCTGAATGGCTAACCCCTGTTCATTTGTTCGTTCACTGCCGCGTAGGCAGCTTAGAAACAGAGTTGATAATAGAGTTTGCGTAACTTCAAGTTCACTGCCGCGTAGGCAGCTTAGAAACATAGAAATTCACGCATTATTAACAAGTACAGGTTCACTGCCGCGTAGGCAGCTTAGAAAACCAATTGGCGCAACCCATGCGTATTGAGTATGTTCACTGCCGCGTAGGCAGCTTAGAAATTCTGGCACAAAATAACTTGGTGGAATATAAAGTTCACTGCCGCGTAGGCAGCTTAGAAATCAGCCAAAACCTCGTCGGGGTATGAGTTACCGTTCACTGCCGCGTAGGCAGCTTAGAAACCGGGGACTGGCCGCCTGTCCGTTTCCACGCAGTTCACTGCCGCGTAGGCAGCTTAGAAAATGATAGAGAGCTTCCATTGCTTTGTTATGTCGTTCACTGCCGCGTAGGCAGCTTAGAAAGACAGCTGCGCCCCCGGCAACCATTAGCGCTGGTTCACTGCCGCGTAGGCAGCTTAGAAAAATCGATGGGGAAAGCCACCAAAACGGTGAAAGTTCACTGCCGCATAGGCAGCTTAGAAATGTTTTAGTATCACTCATGGAGCCGCCTGACTGTTCACTGCCGCATAGGCAGCTTAGAAAATCTGCGTGATTGAGTTATTGAAGCGCTGTTGGTTCACTACCGCATAGGCAGCTTAGAAATTGGTTGTTTTTTCGAACAATCCAGCCTTTGGCACTGAGATATGACGCACAACTGGTTCCTCGGTTTCAGAGGCATTGATGTCTTGTGCGCCAGTTACTCTTGCCAAGATGCAAGAGTAACCAGAAGATCTTTTTTGTTTGACGGAGTCACACGTTGTCCAGAACCAGCTTTTACGGGCGTCCTGCCCGGAAAAGCCTAACCATTCTCCCAGAATGGTTTTCTTGGTTGGGTGGTTAATTTGAGTGGGGTGAAACACTGAATCAATAAAGTTAAATTGATCGATGCTCTCAGGGTGAAAAATCACGGATGATTTTTCATTTTTTAATGTAACCAGATGATTTATTGAATTTATTTTAAATTTTTTGTTAAAAAAACAATTTTAGACACGCATTGCTACACGCAATTGTTTTGAATAATCATAGACTTACATGAACAACAATGAAGTGCCTGATTTTGCAGGAAAAGGGCTGACACAAAAAGAGCCACAACATCATGCGGCTCTGAATAGGTTCCATTTTAGACAATAGTTTTACTTATGATTGGGCTTTATTTAGTAATGACTGACTAATTCAATAATCTTAGGATCCATATCATCAAGTAAGTTAACAAGCTCTCGGACTGATTTTCCCTTTTCTGTTTTAGCATCAGGGTCAGCACCAAAATCAAGCAATAGTTTGACAACATCATATACAAATGGTTTTCCTCGAAATGCCATTCGAAGGGCGTTTATGCTATCTATGCCTCTGTGCTCAATCAATTTATCAGCACTGTTTTCCAACAAGAGCCGCATCCCCTCAGCGTTACGTTGACGAACGGCATAAATCAGTGGCGTATAGCCATAGCTATCAATTGCGTTGACATCCAGCCCTTGGTCAATCAGATACTGAAAGGATTCCGGCGGAGTCTGCTTTGTATCTGCAACCTGATGTAGGTATGACCATTTATCATTAGCTGTAACATGGTGAATATCTTCACCATTGGCAACTAATTGTTTGGCTGTTTCAATTTCACCATCTACGATAGCTTCATACAATTCATAACTCATTGAGTCTTCCTTTCTTTTAAAAATCGCTTCATATCACCAAGAATTTTGTTTAATTCATCACTGCCCGGTTTCTCATTGACATGACTAAGGTTGGTCTTGGCATCCTCAATCAGAAAATAGTCAGGGTGTGAATTCACAAAATCATTCAATTCTTCCTGCGTCATTCCCATTTCATCAGCCGCTCTGAGTATCCGTCGATTTTCTAAGCCTTTCCTATGTCCATAATGCCAATCTGTAATTACGTTGCCGTCTTCATCGACGAAATGACCATTTAACTTTTCTGCCTCTGCTTCAATCTGTCTTTTAGTTTCAGCCCGAAGGGATGTTCGGTTTAGCTCCGGTTTGGGGTATTTACTCGCACCAAACTGACCATTCGGTTGACGGATTTGATGACTATATACCACATACAGTGGTGGGAGTCCGGTATCTGCCGGAAAGGTCAGAATATAGTCTTGTAAATCTGCATCAGCGATTGGCGTGATGTAGGTGTTATCAAATTCTTGGCCTTGCTCAGCCTCCGGATACACCCAGATATTGTAAGTTTTCAGGTCAGGAATGGGATTAACCAGAATCGGTTTGCCGCCAAAATCGCCACTCATCGGTATCCATTCAATAGTGACATCCGGCTCTAACTCAACGACAAATTTATCACCGACCCGAGTCACTTCACGCTTGGGAATATTCACCCCATTGACATGATAACCGTAAATCCGATTATCAGCATTGAACCCTAAGCGGATATTGGTTTCAACCGTGGTTTTATCCATCAGGTCATTTTCATTGTACAGCGTGCCATCACCAAGCTGGCTGGGCATAAATGCGGCCAGAATGCCAGCCCGACCGACAATTTTCATCGTCAGGTTCGGTAGCTCTGCCAGTGCTGCACCACCAATACGCGTTAAAAAAGCGTCTTCAGTCGCTGCCGTCCCAACCCCCTGACCAATCGCCAGCGTATAGGCTGCATACTCACCCAGAGATGAGAGTTGCTCTCTTTGTGTACCGATATCACACGTTCCTCTCGGCACAAGGGCAGATTTGGCAAAACGTGAGGGTTTGATCGGTGGCTTGTTAAACGTGTCTTGCCATGATGAAGGGGGCAGTTGTATGTTCTCTGATTCCTGTAATCGTTCCTGACGCTGTTTTGCTAGTCGCTGCGCTAAAGTGAGTTTCACAGGTTCACGTTCAACATAAGGCTCGGTATACACAGAGGCATTGATACTGCCGACGTAAGATGAGCCAATGCCATGATTGACCAGCTCAGCCCGTGCGGTATAGGCCTTGTGTGCCAGCCAGTCGAGCTGAGGCTCAACCTCGGGATTGACTCGCCAGTATAGATTGCCCCATTCATCCCGCTCCCGAATCAATAAGGGGATGGATGGCGTATCAGTGAGTAAGACTTGATGACCGCTGCGTAGCTGCTCAAGAAAATCAGAACAGCGCATTCCGGCAGGCGTCACGGATTTGATATCCGATTCGCGCAGGGACAAAAAATCCCCTTCAACCTGAGCAAATTCATTCGCCATCAGGTTGTAGATTTGAATGGTTTGATAGTTCATTTGACGTTGTTTATGTATGAATTCAGTTCATATCGATATAGGAGGAGCATTGTACAACAGCACAATAACAGATGATCCATTATCAATAGAATCAGATAGTTAATATGGTTTGCATTCCATAAATAGGGGGATTTACTGCCTTATTGATGAATAGTAATCACGTTGATGCTATTTCTCAGCTTTTGGTCGTTCATAAATCCCGTCAAAAGAGACAAGCTGAACTTCGATTACGCCACCAAAGTATTCAATTTTGACTCGTGGGTCACCATATCTATGATAATTGAATACGTATCTTAAATTAGCTGCTTACGTTAGTTCTTCCCAGATTTGCTAGTGATGCAGTTAACACATTTTATTCAATCAGTTACCCATCAAGAGATTTTCGATATATTAAATATATGATAAATGATTGGAAAGGAAATCTATATGAAATTGAGCTTAGTTCTGAATCATACAAACCAAGTAGAGCGATCTAAGTTTGTAAACTGCATAGATAGGCTTTGCCAAAGTCATAAAGATGATACCAAGTTGTTAAAGCAACTAGAAAAAATTGATGGTCAACTAAAAGCTGCATCGGGAAATGAAATCACGCAGCTCTTTAATCTAATAAAGGAATATTATAAACAGTACATTAAAGAACAAATCGCTATTGGTGGCCCCCAAGTCTCGCTTCTCGTTAACATTCTGTCTCGTGATGGTAATTGTATTGCCAGTATACCTTGGATAGAAAAGCTATATGCTAAAGAATATGAGCAAATAGACAGTCTCAGCCAGCAATTGATTAGCGAAATGAAGGAAAATGAAGAATATGATTACAATAGAATCCATCGTATTGAAATATATAAAAAATGTGTCAGTACAGCATTCAATAATGACGAAAAATATAACAGAGAAACAAAGATAACTGACGACGAGAGAAGCATTTTAAATGTTCTTGCTGAGCGTTTAAGTCTATCCAGAGAAGAGGTAAATGCAATTGATCATACAATCAACCCCATTCCTCACTTAGGGATTGAAAATGCCCTAGAATACCTAAGAGAGCATGGCATTATTCTAGTTAATCGTCGGCGCTCTGAAGTAATGGTTGCAGAAGAGGTCGTTGATATTCTGCATGAAATTCAAGGAAAAGATTTAAATGACAAATATGTACTCCGCATTCTTCGCTCTTTGACAGACTCAGAACTATCAAGCATATTAAAGAATCACGGTCAGAAAATACGAGGTGTAGAACGTCAAGACAAAATCGCAACTATTGCTCACTCAGGTATATCCATAAGAAGTATTTTAGAAAACGATATTCATTCTTCTGACACAACTCAGAATCAGAAAAAAGATAGGATTAAAAACCTCATTGATGAATTGAGCCTAGATGTTCAACGTATTGGAGCGAAGCTACAAGAGCGTGTGGATGTTTTGATTACAGAGTTAAAGGAATCAGAAGAACGAGAATTCAATTCACTTAGTGTCAGTGGTTATAAAGAGCTTTTGGAAGTGCTGACAACAGAGACTTCAAATGTTGAAGAACGGCTGAGAAAAGATTTTGAAATAGAGAATAAGGAAACACTAGATCCTGAACGATTAAAGGCACTGAACATAACACCTACTGATATTCTCTACTTATATACTAACGATGAGATCAAACAAATTCGCAATGATATGGGGCTACCTAAACGAGGAAATCCAAGAACACAAATTATTGAAAGTTTCGCAAGTGCAAATGACCGCTACATTGAAAACTACCACCACCTTGCTTCTAGGGATTTACACTCCTTATGTGCTGCTGGTATCGACATCAAAGAGGCAGAGCTTGGTGTTAAATTTGAAGAGGTAACTCGCTCAATACTTGAGCAATTAGGATTAAATGTCGATGAAGACTTGCGCAAAGATATAAACACAACCAAAGATAAAGCCGATATCATCATATCTTTAGAAAATGATGACGTTATTGTCGGTGAAGCGAAGTCTTTTA